>DAIDHH010000061.1 GCA_027452045.1 Gammaproteobacteria bacterium | reverse complement strand
CACGATGCGCTCAGGCGTATAGCGGCTCAGATCGCCGATGAACCTCGACAGGCGCTCCCCCTGGGTCTCGATCATGCCGTCGCGCCAGCGAATGACATTCGCGGCGCTCGCCTCATGCACATCGGCCACCAGGCCCACGGGTGAATACTCGATCTGCTGGTCGGAGCCGAGGCTGCGGCTCCAGGAGTGACGCGCGGCCGGCCCGCTGCCGAGCCCCTCCACCGCCACCCTGCCGCTCAGCACGGTGACGACCACATTGCCATCGGTCTTCTGGTACACGTCGAAGCGCGTCCCGAGCACCCGCACCTCGCTGTGCGGGAGCAGGATGCGAAACGGCCGCGCCGGGTCGTGCACCACATCGAAGTAGACCTCGCCCCCGAGCAACCGCACCCGGCGATCGCCCGGGCTGCCCACCCATTCGAGCCGGGTGCGCGTATTGAGATAGGCGACACTGCCATCCGGCAGGAGAACGCTGTGGATCTGCCCGATCCGGGTCTGATATGTCCGGGGCAGATACCCCTGGTCGCGCAGCCACGTCCAGCCGACCACCGCGGCGGTGAGGACTACCGTTGCGGTGGCGGCCGAGAGCCATAGCAGCCCCGGCGTTCTGGCGCGGCGCGCCGCCGGCTCGATGCTCTCGAGGACTTCGACTCGCGCCGGCCCCTTGAGCTCTGCGGTGACATCACACAGCGCCCGCAACTCTCTGAATTCCTGGGCATTCAGCGGCTCGGCAATCCAGGCCTCGAACGCGCGCTGGCGCTCGGGCGCGAAGGCGCCGCTCATTCGGACCAGCCACAGCGCCGCCTGCCTGCGCGCACGCCGCTGCCGCCACCAGGAAATGAGTCCGCTGCGCTTCAATCAACCTCCGCCAGATCAATACCTTGAGAGGACAACTGCATGCGGCACCTCTTCAGTGCCTTGCTCATGCGCTTATCGAGCCGCTTCTCGGAAATGCCGAGCGTCTCGGCAATCTCCTTCCGGGGCCTGCCCTCCACCTGCGCCATGACGAACACCCTGCGCAGATTGGGGGGCAATCCCTTGATGACCTGCACCAGGCGCCTTCCGAGCTGCTCGGCGAGAACCAGCCGCTCGGGTCCGAGGCCGTGGTCCGCGACCTCCTCCATCCCCTCGGGCCCCGAGAACATCGAGGTCTCGAGACGCCGTCGCCGCAGATGCATCAATGCGAGATTGGTCGCCACCTTGAAGAGCATCGCGCGCGGGAACAGCAGCTCCTGCGGCCGGTACATCCGATGCAGCTTCTCGTAGGCGTCCTGCGCCACCTCCTGGGCAAGATCGGCGCGGCCGAGCATCTTGGTCAGATAACCGAGCAGCTGCGACTCGTGAGCACGGCAGAGCCGCGTGAAAAATTCATCTCCCGCACCTGCTCCGGGGAAACGACTCACTTTGCCCAATGTCTTGTCCATTCCCTATTCCTTACGAGGCTAGATGCTCCGGCGGAGCTCCGCCCCCCCTCCCCCGGGGACGCAGTGACGACTGTCGTCGAGCAATTTGATGGAATAGAATGCGATTGAACATAATTCCCGCAGGCTGAGAATGGGGCGGGAAAGTGTCAATATACGCTGCCGCCGGTTCGAGGCGGCCCATAGACGTTGTGCGGTAACGGCAGGAGCAGTGGAGCCATGAACACCCCCACCAATGACGACCGGCTGCAGGCGATCGAGACGGACGAGGCGCGTGATGTGGCGCCGCAAGACGAAGCGTCCCTCCTCACGGAGCTCGGCAAGGTCTCCGACACCCAGGGAGGACTGGGGGGCAACAAATACGACAGCGGCTACGGCTGGCAGTTCTGGTAAGGCCTGCCCGCCTCACCACCGCTCGGTCAGGTCCAGGCTGAGCACGCGCCCCAGGGCCTGGACGTTCGGGACGTCGTAGCCGAACTGGCTGTCGACGAAGGGTGGACTGTGGTTGAACGCGTTCACGGCGTTCAGCGACAGATCGGTCTCGCCGGATTGGCGCACCCCGGCCATCCGGTAGCTCGCCTGGACATCGAAGGTGGTCCAGGCGGATACGATGGGAACGGGCGGATTGCGGGTGCTGTCCGGATTGCGGTAGGCGCCGGTGTAGTTGATCGCCAGGTGCACCGCCCACCCCCGCCCGTGCCGCCGACTCCACCCCACGGCGCCCCTCAGCCGCAGCGCCAAGGGGTTGCCCACGGTGTCGAGAATACTGACCGCAGGCGTGTTCGGCGCCACCGACTGCAGGAAGCGGAAGACATAGTTGCCCTGCAGACCGAAATCGAACTGCCCCCAGCGATCATCCAGGTGCTCATGGGCATCGAGGTCGAGTCCGCTCGTGCGGGTCGATGAAAGGTTCGCCAGGCGCAGATCGACGATGGCGGCCGGGTGGCTCGCCAGGCACTCCGATACCGAACCGACGAAAACCGGACTGTTGCAGATGGAGGCGATCGCACCCTGTGTCGGATCGCGGGTGATCACCGATGACCACTCGCTCTCGTGCTCGAGAATGCCGAGCGGGTCGGAAATGGCCGGCTGCTCGATGCGGTTGATATAGTCGATCGAGTAGTAGGTAAGCGACAGGCGCGATCCGCCCCAGGGCGCAAGGTCCACCCCCGCCGTCCAGGTGCGGGCCGTCTCCTGGCGAAGATTCGGGTTCGAGCCCTGCTCTCCGAGCACCAGAGAGCGGCCGGTCGGGGACTTCGGATCGGGCAGCACCACCAGTACCGCCAGATTCTGCGAGGTATCGTAGAGATCGTCGAGCTTGGGCGCGCGGAACGAGCGGCCCCAGCTGCCACGCAGCTTCAGCCAATGGCTCGCCGTCCACTCGAGTCGCGCCGTCGGATTGAACGTGCCGCCGAAATCACTGTAGTGCTCGTACCGGCCCGCGAGATTCAGCATCAGACGCGGAGTCGCGCGGGGCCTGCGCGGGTCGCCCCAGAGGGGCACCGCGAGCTGCGAGAACAGAGACAGAACGTGGCGGCCGTAGCGTTGCGCGATGGTGCGTTCCTGGGGATCCGTCGGGTCGGGCACATCGTGATCGAGCGTCTCGGTCCTGTGCTCCATGCCCACCGCGAGTTTTGCCTCGCCCGCCGGTAGACGCAGGAGCGAGCCGTCGGCGACCAGCTCGGTCGCCTCGATCCCGCCGCTCGAGTGCAGCTGGAAATTCCTGTTGATCGCCGCGAGCACCGCCGGGTTGGTGAACGAGCCGTCGCCGAAGGGATTGAACGCCGCGGCGGGGTTCGCGCTGGCGAGCGCCTGTGCGAGCTTTATGGGATCCGGCACGTTGTACTCATCGTCGCGAAGGGACTGCTGACCATCCGACTCGCTCAAGGTGATCTGCCAGCCCCCGTGCAGGTGCAGCGTGCCACCGAGTGTGGCCATGTACACCCTCGAGCGCGACGAGAAGCGCGTCGGGCCGAAATCGCGCAGAAAGCTGTAGGCGACCAGCGTGTAGGGCACGCCGGGATAGGGATTGACGTCGAAGGCGTTGGTCGGGGGCACGACCAGCACCTGCTGATCCGGCAGACCGTTCAGCTGGGTATTGCGCTGCGCATAGCGGGCGCGAGCGAACAGCTCGATGGAGTTGCCCAGACGCTCGGATGCCGAAGCGTACAGCTCGTGCGCGAGGCGCTCCGGGAAAATCTGATACTGGGCGAAGGGATTCTCGAGATTGATGTTGGGCGTGAGCGAGGCGGCGCTGAGCGAAGCGCCATTCTGTCCCTGGGGAATGCCGTAAGCGGGCTGCAACGTCAGGGGATCGAGGATGTTGCCCGGATTGCCGTAGTAGCTGTCGTAGTTGGCGCCGTAGGGTGTCTTGTTGGCATTGGCCGCGTAGGGCCGCTCGGCGGCCGAAAGCGGCGTGGCGTCGGAGAACTCGTATGCCAGCATGGCATGGCCGCCGCTCCAGCTGCCGCCGAACAGCTGCGAGAGCATGAGTTCGCCGCGTCCATCGGGCGCGGTACCGTAGCGGGCCTCGGTTTCGGCGCCATCGAACGCATCGCGCATGATGATGTTGACCACACCCGCGACCGCATCCGACCCGTAGAGCGCCGACGCCCCATCAGGCAGTACTTCCACGCGCTCGACCGCGTTCCATGGGATGGTCGACACATCGACGAAATCCCCCGTCAACCCGCCGAGCGGCTGGCGCTGCCCGTCGACCATCACCAGTGTGGCCCCCACCCCGAGGCCGCGCAGATTGATGCCGGCCCCGTACTGGTAGTTGTCATCGACCCCGAGGTCCTCCCGCGGCCCATTGAGGGACACCAACGGCAGGGCATACAGCGCATCCTGCACGGTGGCGAAAGGCGCCTCCTCGAGCTGACCGCGCTTTATGTAAACGAGCGGCGCCATCGCGTCCTGCACGTCGTGAATGAGGCTGCCCGTCACCTCCACCTGCTGGAGCAGCTCCCCCGTTCCATCCGCGAGCGGATGTTGTTGGGGCAGGACGTGCGCGGCCGGCTTCGACACCGCGCCCGGCGGAGGGGCGCTCGGGGCGCTCTCCCGAGTGGCGGGACGGATGATGACCGAATGGGTGGTATCGAAGACGAAGGTGAGGCCGGTTCCCCGCAGCATGTGCGCCAACGCCGTGGCGCTGTCCATCACCCCCGACACGGCCCTGGTCTCGAGCTTCTCGACCTGCGGTGTCGCCGCGTAGATCGCCTGCACGCCCGACTGGTGGTAGAAGTCGAGAATCGCCTGCGGAAAAGGCTCGGCGGGCAGCTGGAAGTGAACTGACTGCCCCTCGGCCCAGGCGGGCGCACACATGGTCAGCGCGAGAACCAGCCATTTCACCCGGCGTTTGCCGCCCGGAAGGCGCTCCATCTCCTCTGTCCTGGCCGTTTGAATGGTTTGATCCATGGTCCCTGCTGCTTACTCGCTAGTCTGCCACAGCGGCCCCTCCCGTGACGAGACTGGGTTCACCCAATGTCGCAGCCATGCCTCGAGGCCCGCGTACTCGATCAATTCACCGGATTCGCTGGCGGTATCCGCGGCCCCACCCAGCGCCCGGGCGAGCCGCGCCGGATCGATCAGCCCGTGGTTCACCAGCCAGCCATCCGCGAGCAGATCCTTCAGAAGGCGCTCGTTTCGCCGCACGGTGAGCCGCAGGTGCGCCTCCATGCCGCCCTTGTGCCTGCGGTTGCGGATCTGCGGCGGCAGCGCCGCATGAAACGCCCGCCGTGCGATCGCGCGGTCCCAGCCGCCTGCGGTCAATACGTACGTAGGAATACGTAGACACAATTCCATGAGGGGCTGAGACAGGAGCGGCGCGGCCCGCTCGGGATCCCCGGGCGCCCCGAGCGGATCGTAGAAGTCGAACGGCGCGAGGATCTGGTGCGCGTGCCAGAGCTTGCCGCTCGCCATGCCCCGCGCCTCGCGCAACAATGGATGCAGGCAGTACGCTCCGCGTTTCGCTTCGGCCAACACCGTCTCGCGGAGCAGGGGCCGGGACCGCCCGGCCTCCTGCAGAAGGTTCCACCGGCGCCCGCCGAGCCGGGCGCGCAGCGTCAGACCCAACATCCGCCAGACCGATATCTGGTCCATCCGCGCCGCATCGAGCAGCACACGCAGCCACCCGGACCACGGGCCGTGGCGATGGAGGAACTCCCCCGCGGCCCATTGCGCGCGCTCCTGGTAGAAAAGCTGGTCTCCGCCGTAACCGATGAACACCGCATCCGCCTCACGCTCCGCGGCGAGCGCGGCATCCGTGCGGCTGTGCTCGAGGTAGTACAGGTAGTTGGTCGGTTCCGGTGCCGGATGAATGTCGAGCAGCGGCTCGAGGCTCACGCCCGCCGGGCGCGGCCGCTCCGTGAGCGGCAGTCCCGCGGCGCTGGCCGCGGCGCGCGCGAAATCGCGCTCGTCGAGATCCGCCTCGAGCGGGTAATAGTGAAAGCAGTCGAGGCGCAGGCCCGGGGTGGCGGCGAGGCAGGCGAGCATGATGGCCGAATCGAGTCCACCCGAGAGCGATAACAGCACGCCGCGATGACATCCCGCCCACGCCCGCACGACATCCCTGACACACTCCCCGAGGAGCGCGGCCGCCTCGGCCGGATCCTCGATGACCTCGCGCTCGATGAGCGGGCGCGGATCCCAGCAGAAGCGGCGCGTGAGCGCCGGGCCGCGGATCTCGAGGCACTCCCCGCCGAGCACCTGGGTCACCTCGCGCAACCCGGTCCGCACCGAATGCTCGCGCGTCAGGGCGAGGCCGGCAACGAGATACGATCGGTCGATCGTGAAGGGGCCGGCGCACAGCGGCAGCACGTCCTCGATCCGGGAGAAAAAGACATGTAGTGCGCCCCGGCGCAGCGTGTAGCACGGCAAGCCCGCGGACGGATCGCGCAGCACGCGGACCGCATCGGAGCGCGAGTCGCGAACGATGGCCACGTAACGGCCCCAACACTCCTCCATCAGGCCGCGGCCGCCCTCATCGCACCACGACCTCGCGGCGCCCCCAAGCTCCGCGGGCGCCGGCCGCGAACCGGCCGCGCCACGAACAAACAGCTTGCCGAGGATCACGCCCGCGTCGTCGGGGAGCCGGTAGACCTCGCACGAGCCGGCGCGCATTCCCGCCGCACGAACTTCCACTCCACGCCCACGCAGCACCGTCTGCCAGTGCGTCCCGGACGGGAGTGATGCGAGCAGTGCGGGCGCCTGCCCGCGGGCCTCGGGGTCCTGCTCGTTCCACACGACTGCCACATACCGAAACATGATTACACCTTGAGGATGGGCGAGTACTGGCGGACGCGATCCGGAAGGTCGTTGAACAGCACCTCGCCCCGCTGCACCCAGCAGTGTGCATCGAAGGGCGCCGTTTTCACCCCGAACACCCACTCCGGATACACCCCGTAACCGGCGAGGAAATTCACCAACGTCAACGAGTCGAGCAGACAAGCGCGCCGCACGGTGTAAAAGAGCGGCCGCAGGTGCACGAAGATCTTCACGAGCGCCCGCTCGCGCGCCGGATCGGCCGCGTGCCGCTCGGGCGGGACGCGCGCCTTGCGTGCCTGCGCCGACCACACGATCTCGTGCATCGGGCGCAGCGCCAGGGCGGATCGGGCGCGCATCCAGGCAAGCGCGAGGCGCGCGGCCTGACCGGGACCGGCGGCCAATCGCTCATCGAAATCGAACTCCAACAGCGTGCGCTGCGGCGGGGCGATGACCAGGGGAGTCGCCGGCCTGCCCTGGCCGCCTTCCCCCACCAGCATGCCCTGCTCGAGCATCTGCGCGATGAGCGGGCGGGCACGGGAGAGTTGCGCCCGCTCGAGCTCCGCGGTTTCACGGCAGGGCAGGACCTGTGCCTGCGCACTGGGCCAGCCCCTGACCCAGTCCGCGAGAAGATGGGCCGGCACCACCGCGACGTATGTGTCACGGCGCAGGTCCATCAGTACCGCGTGGCGTCCGCAGATGCACAAGTGAACGTGCCGCGCGAGCAGATACGGTGCTTCAGCATTGTCCACGCCCAGCCCCCTTCCTCGTTCTTGTTTCCGGCGGCGTCGGTGGCATCGGGCTGCGCCACCCGTCCCTCCTCCTCGCCCGCGCGCTCTCACGAGGCCGGCGCGGATCCGGCGCACGACACGATGATAGTCGCCGGCCCCTGTCCCGTCTCGCCCCGTCTCGTCCCTTCCCGGACGCCGCCGCCGGATGTCGGTTGCGGTGCGCGGACAGCGGCCAGGGGGCAAGGCATGGCGATACCTTGCTCACCCGGCGCGCCGCTGAACATCGCCTTTGCTGCTACCGTATCCCCCCGCGCGCAACGCGCTCGCCGCACTCTCAGAGGAGGGCATCGTGACCTCCACTCGAGACAAGAGTCTGCGGGTCGCAACGCATGCCCACAACGATGAGTCGGACTTCGAGGCGCTGCGCCGGCTAGAGGATCCGTTGCTAGAGCCTGCGCGTAGGGGCGAGGCCAGGGGGGGACTTACGCGGGCTGCCCGATGAGCCGCCGAAGCGCGCGCGAGGTCGAATGCGCCGCCGGCCCGACGATGACGTGCACGCACCCCGGAGCGACTACGGCGGCACCGCGCAACCCCAGATCCCCGAGGGCGGCCTGGTCGACCTTTCCGGAATCCTGCACCGACACCCGAAGTCTCGAGGCCGCCGGCTCGACGGCGTGCACGTTGGCCTTGCCGCCGAGCGCGGCCAGGAGCTTCTCGATCAGCACCACTTCGAGCGCAGGAGACTCGGTTGCAGATGCTTCCGGGGGCGGTCCGGCCGGCCCCGGCGCGGCATCGGAGCACGGCATCGCGCCGGCGCGCGGCGCGCTGCCGAGCACTTGGCGGATCTCTCCGGCGAGCTGATCCGCCACAGGTCCGACCACCACCTGCAGCGTATTGACCGTGGGACGCACGAACCCCATTGCCCCCAGATGCCTGAGAGCCGGCTCGTCGATGGTCTCGTGAGTACGCACGGTGAGGCGCAACCGCGTCGTGCACGCGTTGACCCTCTCGATATTCGCCGCGCCACCAAGCGCTTCGACATAGGCTTGCGCGCGCCCTGGCGCGCCGGCGTCGGCCGCCCGCGCAGCTCTCGCCCTGGCCGTGCCCGCCGGCACGCCCTGGGCGCTTTGCTCCCGGCCGGGCGTCTTCAGATCGAACCTTACGATGGCGTAGCGGAAAATGCCGTAGTACAGGCCGAAATAGAGCGCTCCCACCGGCAACAGCAGCAGCGGATGCTCGGCGTACTTGTAGTTGAGCACATAGTCGAACAGTCCGGCCGAGAAGCCGAACCCGAGACGCACGTGCAGCGCGCTCATGATGACGAACGAGAGCCCCGTGAGCAGCGCGTGAACCGCATACAGCCCTGGCGCGAGAAACATGAAACTGAACTCGACGGGTTCGGTGACGCCGGTGAGAAAGGAGGTGAGCGCGATCGAGGCAAGAAGCCCCGCCACCTGTGCGCGCCTCTCGGGACGGGCCGTGTGATACATCGCGAGACAGGCTGCCGGCAGGCCGAACATCATGACGGGGAAGAAGCCGGTCATGAAGTTGCCGGCGGTCGGATCGCCCGCGAAGAAGCGGTTGAGATCGCCGGTGACGCCATGGTAGTTGCCGAGCATGAACCAGGCGATGCTGTTGAGGATGTGGTGCAGCCCCGTGACGATGAGGATCCGGTTGAGCACTCCGTAGGCGAACAGCCCCCAGGGGCCGGCGGCGAGCACGCCGCGGCTGAGCGCGTGCATGCCGTGCTCCAGGTGGTGCCACTCGAGGCCAAGGAGCGCGGCGAGCGGCAGCGCCGCGAAGCCGCTCAGGATGGGCACCAGACGCCGGCCCCCGAAGAAGGCGAGATAACTCGGCAATGCCACGCGGTGGAAGCGGTTGTAGAGCGCCCCGCCGATGAGTCCGGAGAGGATGCCCACCGGCACGGTGAGCTCGGTGAGCTCCTGGCTCTTGTAGGCCGCGGCGGCGAGTGTCCTCGCGTGACCGCTCGCCCCGGTCAGCGCCGAGGCGGGCACCGTGATGAATGCCGCCGCGCCCTTGACGGTCACGAGATACCCGACAACGGCGGCGACGGCCGCGGCGCCGTGGTTTTCCTGCGCGAGACCGATCGCCACGCCCACGGCGAACAACAGCCCGAGATTGTCGAATATGGCCTGCCCGGCGGCCGCCATGGCGGGGATGGCGAGCAGGTCCGGCTGACCGAGGCGCAGCAGGAGCGCCGCGACCGGCAGCACCGCGATCGGCAGCATCAGCGCGCCGCCGACTCGTTGAAGCTGAGCGAGAAGCTGTTTCATCCGTCTCTCCTCAACCGCTCACCGCGGCCCCCTCGTTTGCCGCCGCATTGGATGCCGCGAGCAGCGCCCTCACCGCCTCGGCCGAGTCCACGGAGAGCGCCCGGCGGGCCAGCCGGACGCACCGCTCCATCGTCAGCTCGCGGATGTGCGCCTTCAGCCGCGGAACGATCGAGGGCACGCAGGAGAGCTCACGCACACCGAGCCCGATCAGCACCGGGGCGGCGGCCGGATCGGAGGCCAACCCGCCGCACACGGCCACCGGCCGCCTTCCCGGGAGGGCCGCCTCCACCGTATGCGCGATGAGGCGCAGCACCGCCGGGTGCAGCGCATCGAGCCGGGTGGCGAGCTCGGCGTGGCCCCTGTCCATGGCGAGGGTGTACTGCGTGAGATCGTTGGTGCCGATGGAGAAGAAATCCGCCTCGGCGGCGAGCGAGGCGGCCATGAGCGCCGAGGCCGGCGTCTCGATCATGACGCCGAGCTCCACCGGCTCGCTGCGGCCGATCTCCCGGCTCGCCTCGACCGCGAGCGCCCGCACCGCACGGATCTCGGCGGCCTCGGTGACCATGGGCAGGAGAATCCGGCACTGGCCGTAGGGCCGCACCGCGAGCGCCGCGCGCAGCTGCTCGCGCAAGAGCTCCGGGCGCCACAGGCTGGTGCGCACGCCACGTAGCCCGAGCGCCGGGTTGTCCTCTCGCGGCAGGGGCAGGTACGGGATCGGCTTGTCCCCACCTATATCGAGCGTGCGCAGCGTGAGCGGCTTGCCCGCGAGGGCCGTGGCGATGGCCTGGTACTCGGCGCGCTGCTCCTGCTCGGAGGGCGGGGTCTCGCGCTCGAGAAACAGAAACTCGGTGCGCAGCAGCCCACACCCTTCCGCGCCATTGCGCACGGCCGCCCGCGCCTCCGCGAGCGACCCGACGTTCGCCCACACCTCGATGCGCTCGCCATCGGCCGTCCGGCATTCGCGTTGCGCGGCCTGGCGCTCGAGGGCCGCGCGCTCGGCGGCCCCGGAGATTCGCCGGCGCGCGGTCTCGAGTGCCCCTTCGCCCGGATCGATGTACAGCTTGCCGGTCTCCGCATCCAGAATGAGCGGAACACCCTCGCCAATGCGCCCCACCTCGGGACCGAGCGCCACGAGCGTGGGGATCCCGAGCGCCGCGGCGAGAATGGACACGTGGGAAGTGGCCCCGCCCGCGGCGAGGCAGATTCCCCCAAGCGCGCCCGCCTCGAGGCCGACCAGCTGCGATGGAAACAATTCCGCGGCGATCAGGATCGCGCCCGCGGGGATCTCGGGCATATGCACGCCTCGTTCACCACTCAACGCCAGGAGCACTTGCCGCTCGAGATCGATGAGGTCATCGACCCGCTCGCGCAGTCGCGGGTCCTGCAGCGCGCGCAGGTCCTCGACGCTCTCCCGAAGGGCGCTTCTCCAGGCGAACGCCGCGCTCGCTCCACCTGCGATCGCGGTCAACGCCCGCCCGGCGAGCTCGGGGTCATCGATGATCGTCAGATGCGCCTCGATGATCTCACGTGCGGTGCCCGTGGCACTGTCGATCGCGCGCTGCAGCGCGCAGCGCACCTGCTCACGCGCGCGATGCAACTCCGCGGTCTCGTGCTCGACGCCTGCGCCACGCTCGCTGATCGGGATGTCGTGATCTTTGAGAACGTGAGCCGCGCCTACCGCGAGTCCGCGGCTGGCGATGACACCACGCAGCACACCGGGCTCCCTGGCCGATGAGCCCTGGGACGCCGCCGCAGGAGCGGCGGTTGCAGCCAGGTCCCGAGGGCCGGATGGCGATCGGGTCCGTGGCGCAAGAGAGTCCCGCGCCCCGGCCAACACCGCAATGACCGCTTCGGCGGCCGCGGCTGCATCCGGGCCCGCCGCAACGACCTCCACTTGCACGCCAGCGCGCACCCCGAGCGCCATGAGCGCCACGGCGCTGCGCGCATTGACCTCACGGCCCTCGATGCGAATCCTGACATCGGCCCCGAGGCCTTTCAGCGCCGTCACGATCTGACCGGCGGGCCTGGCGTGTATGCCATGCTCGAGGGCAACGTTCACGAGACGACGCACGTCTTCCCCGGGCTCATGGCCGCCCGCCCGCCCGGGCAGCGCCCGCGGCTCGAGCTCCATGAGAGTGTCGCCAACCGCCACGGGGCGGCTCTCGGCGCGGTGCCGTATGCTGAATCCGCCGCCCTCGAGGACGAGCACGGGGGTGAGCAGGCTTTTCGCCCGCCGGGCAAGTCCGTCGAGATCGAAGGAGATGAGTCGCTCGCCGGCCCGGACCTGCTGTCCCGGCCGCACGTGCAGCGCGAACCCCTCGCCTGCGAGCCCCACGGTATCGATGCCGATGTGCATGAGGATATCGAGGCCCTGCGGCGTGCGCAGCGTGACGGCATGTTTCGTCTCGGGCACCGCGAGAACGAGCGCATCGCAGGGCGAGTGCAAGGTGGAGCCGAGCGGATCGATCGCGACCCCATCGCCCAACATGCGCCCCGAGAACACCGGATCCGGAACCTCCTCGAGAGGAGCGCTCCAGCCGGCAAGCGGTGACAGCAGGATCTGGCTCATGGATGGCGCTGGCCGGGCTCGAGATGCGACACCAGCGCATTCAACAGGGAGTTGCGCGCATCGTCCTCGCCGAGCACCCAGATCATCACCCCGCGCAGATGCTCGCGGCGCGCGAAATCGGCCTTGAGCGCGATCGAGCGCGGATCATCGTAGGAGAAGAAGATATGCCGCCGGGCGTTATAGAGCCACGGCGCCTGCGCCGTGGGGCTCCAATGGCGAGTCCACCCGGGATTGGTGAGCATCCGGGACTCGATCGTTTTCCAGGGCGTCTCGGCAAAGCCGCCGCCGAATCGCGAGTAGAGCCCCGCGCCCCGGGCTGAAACGCCGCTGAAGCCCCGGCCGTAGAATGGCACCCCCAGCATGATCTTATCCGCCGGCACACCGTGGGTCTCGAAGTAGCTCACCGCGCCCGACAGGTTGTCGCGCGAGCGCTCGGGTTCGGGAGTCGGATCGCGCGGATCGGGCCCCAAGGGGGCATTGAAGCCGCTCGTGGGGCTGAAGATGGTGTTCATGTCGTAGGTCATGACGTTCAGCCAGTCGACGTACGGCACGATCGCCGCCAGATCGTAGCTGTCGCTCACCGAGTACACCCCGCCTTTCTGCCAGGTGCCCGCGGGCGTCGCCACGGTGAGCAGGTAATGGCGCCCGGTTGTCCTGCCGAGCGCATCGAGCTGCGCCCTCAACTCGCGCAGCAGAGCGGTGGCGTCGGCACGGTCCTGCGGGCGCGATGTGTTCATCCCGCCGTGAACCGGGAACTCCCAATCGATATCGAGTCCGTCGAAGCGCTGCTGCTCGATGAACAGGTGAATGCAGCTGCGGGCAAAGCGCTGCCGGGAGGCCGCCGTGAGCGCGAGATCGGAGTACTGCGGCGCGGCATCCCAGCCGCCGATCGACACCAGCAGATGCAATCCGCGATGGCGCTTGCGCAGCCGGCGCAGCTGCCGGAAGGTGCGCCGCTGCGCGGCGGTCGGCGCCGCGCAAAGATCGCGCGCATCGGGCTCCCCGAATGCATAGAGGATGGTGTCGAGCTTGCCCGCCGGAATCTCGGCTACCGGCATGCCGCCATCGTA
>DAIDHH010000060.1 GCA_027452045.1 Gammaproteobacteria bacterium | reverse complement strand
GCTCGAGAGCGCGAACCCGCGTGCGGCGAGCGTGTTGGACTGGCCGCAGGCGGGCAAGGCCATGCACAGCACCGCAACCAGCACGGTCATTGGAGCTCTCGGGCTGTTCGGGGAATCGGGTCGCACGAGCACCTCGCGGGCCGGTTCGGCATCAGTGTCTAGTGTGCAGCCGTGCAGTGCATCCGGCAAACTACCGCGCATGAGTGAAAACCGCATCGCCCTGGTGACCGGATCGACCGATGGGCTGGGGCGCTCCGTGGCGCGCTCGCTCGCCGCGCGTGGCTTCAGGGTATGGGTGCATGGGCGCGATAAGGCCCGGGGTGAGGCACTGGTGCGCGAAATCGCCGCTCAGGGTGGCGAGGCCCGCTTCCAGCGCGCCGACTTCGCCTCCCTGGCCGGGGTGCGCTCGCTCGCCGATGCGTTGCGGCTCGAGGCTCCGCGGCTCGCCCTGTTGATCAACAACGCCGGCATCGGGACGGCGACCCCGGGGCGGCCGGCTTCGCGCGAGCTGAGCGCCGACGGCCATGAGCTCAGATTCGCCGTGAATTATCTGGCGGGCTACCTGCTGACCGAGCTGCTGCTGCCGCTCCTGCGCGCCGGCGCCCCCTCCCGCATCGTCAATGTGGCCTCGGTGGGCCAGTATCCTCTCGACTTCGACAACCTGATGCTGGCACGCGCCTACAGCGGCATGCGCGCCTACGCGCAGAGCAAGCTCGCGCAGGTAATGTATACGCTCGATCTGGCGGAGCGGCTTCGCGGCAGCGGCGTCACCGTCAACTGTCTTCACCCGGCGACCTACATGGACACCACGATGGTGCGCGCCGCCGGCGTCAATCCCGCGAGCACCGTGGAAGAGGGAGCGGAGGCGGTGCTCAATCTCGCCTGCGCGCCGCAGCTCGCAGCTCAGACAGGGGAATATTTCGATGGCCTGCGCCCGGCGCGCGCGCACGCCATGGCCTATGATCCCGAGGCCCGCCGGCGCCTCGCCGAAGCGAGCGCCACGCTGACCCGAGACGCGATGAGCCGGGTGAGTTGATGGCGTTCGACCACGCCTATTACCGGCGCTACTACTACGACCCGCGCACCGCGGTGACCTCTCGTCAGGAGATGCGGGCGCGCGCGCGCCTGATCGCCGCCTTCACCGAGCACATCGGCTTGCCGGTGCGCAGGGTGCTCGATGCAGGTTGCGGCACGGGCCTGCTGCGGGCTCCGCTGAAGCGCCTGCTGCCGAAGGCCGAGTATGTCGGGCTCGAAACGAGCGAGTACCTCTGTGGGCGCTACGGCTGGCAAGCCGGCCGCCTCGAGGATTACCGCCCGCGGGAGCCGTTCGATCTGGTGATCTGCTACGACGTTCTGCAGTATCTCGATGCGCACGGAGCGGCGCGCGCCCTCGCCAATTTCGCGCGCACCTGCCGTGGCGTGCTCTATTTCAGCGCCCTCACGCGCCGGGACTGGCAGTGGAACTGCGATCGCACGCGGACGGATTCGGCCGTGCACCTGCGTCCGGGCAACTGGTACCGGCGCCGCCTGTTGCGCAACTTTCGCGAGGTGGGTACGGGCTTCTGGCTGCGCCGCGGCGTGCCGCTCACCGTCTGGGAGCTGGAGTCCCAGTTCTGAGGCCCGGCGCACCGTGACCGACCCCGATACACAGCGCGTCGTCGCCGCCTTCCAGGGTCCGGTCAGCTGCCGGCGCGACGACGGCGTGTCGGCGGGACTGACGCTTGTCGGCTCAGCGGCCGACAGTCCCGGGGAAACGCTGATCCTCTCCCTCATCGGAGCGGCGCCGCGCGACCTGCCGGGGACATTGCCCGAGGCCAGGGTGATCGCCCTCGACGGGCAACGCTATCGTATCGAGAGCCCACCACGAGAGTGGCTGCTGGTGGCGCGCGCCTGGTTCGCGCACCGGGATGTGGGAACGAGGTTCTACCGTGCGGTTCCTCCACGGCCGGTACCGTGGAAGAAGCGGCTGTTCCTGGGACTGGTACTGCTGTTGGCGGGCGGGCGCCTCGGCCGGCGCATGTTGCGGGCGCTGCGCGGCCGGTGAGCCCTAACCGGCTTCGGCGGCGTGCTCGGCCGCCGCCCTCGGTTCTGCCGCGAGCAACGCGCGATACACCGCCATCTGTCCCTGGAACGTCATCTGCCAGGTGAACTGCCGCAGTACACGGGCACGCGCGTTGGCACCTAACACATCGATGTCGCGTCGGTAGAGCGACGCGATCGCCTCGCAGAGACTGTCGGCGCTTTGCGGCTCGGCCAGGACCCCGACCTGATCGTCCACGAGCTCGGGCACCGCCCCGGCGCGGGCGGCGACCACCGGTCGGCCGCAGGCCATGGCCTCGAGGATCACCAACCCGAACGTCTCGCGCGTGCCGGCATGCACCAGGGCGTCGGCCGAGGCGAGCCATCGCGCCAGCTCGATCCCCTCGCGGCGGTACGGCAGCAGGGTGACATTGGGTGCGATGCGCCCCTGCCGGGCGCCACCGATCATCAGCAGGTGATGCGGCCGGCCGAGTCTGGCGAAGGCGCGCAGCAGAACCGGAACGTTCTTCTCGCCCGTGAAGCGCCCGGCATAGACGAGCACCCGGGCCTTTGGGCCGAGACCCAGCCAGGCGCGCAGCCAATCGCCGCGCCGCCCGGGATGGAACATGTCGGCATCGACCCCGAGCGGCTGGTGCACCGCGTGGCGGATGTCGAGAGCGTTCAGGAATTCGAGCACCTGGAGGCTCGGCGCAAACACCACATCGAAGCGCTGGTACAGCCAACGCACATACCGGCCGAGCATCCGCTCGGTCATGCGCCCGCCGATGCGCCGGGCGACGATGCGCGGCAGGTTGGAATGGCAGAACGCGGCGGCCGGGATGCCTCTGCGCCCGGCGATGCGCAGCGCCGCCCACGCCGGATGAAAGGCGTCGCCGGCCTCGATCAGATCAGGCTGCAACGCATCGAGCACGTGAACCCACCGGCGCGGCGTGAGCGGCAGGCGGTAATTGAATGATCCCGGTATGGCCACGCCGGGCAGCGTGCTGAGGCCGCCCCTTTCGATACGCCGCTCAGTGCCCGGCACGAGAAGGGTATGGAGCCATCCGGGCTGGGTTGCGAGCCACGCGTGCTTGGCGTTGAGATAGCGCCGCACGCCGCCACTCGTCGGTGAGTAGAACAACGTCGTGTCGACGAGGTGGCGCGGCGGCATGGACCATGTCCCTCCGGGCACCCATTGCATTCCCCTCGCGCCAGCCTGTCAAGGCGTTATGTGAAATCGTGGGTTCGGCGAGGTGAGCTCGGATCGCGCTCTGAGCAAGCGCAACGACGCACGAGGTCCGCTCAGGCGGCAGACTGTGCCCGGCGGGACCAGCGGGCGCGGCCCAGGGAATGGCAGGCGGCGATCACTTCCGCGGCGGAGCCGAAGCGCTGCTCGCGTTTCTTGGCGAGCAGTCGGGTCATCAGGGTCGAATAGCGCGACAGCGACGGCGGCAGGTTCGGCGGCGCGCAGTTCACGTGTTGCTGCAGAACCTCCATGGCGCTCGCGCCCGTGAAGGGTTTCCGCCCGGTCAGCATCTCATGGAAGATCACACCCAGGCTGTACAGATCCGAGCGCGGATCGAGCTGCTCGCCGAGCGCCTGCTCGGGGCTCATGTAGTAAGGCGAGCCGCGCAGCACGCCGGTGTAGGTGCTGTTGTGCGTGCCTTCCAGCAGGCGCGCCAGCCCGAAATCGATCAACACCACGTTGTCGGCGTCACGCAACATGACGTTGGGCGGCTTCAGGTCCCGATGCAACAGGCCGGCGCGGTGCACCACCGAGAGCGCCGTCGCGATCTTCTCGAGGAGCCGCAGCGCCTCCGGCTCGGTGACGCCGATCTGCATGCGCGCCTTGAGGTCCCCGAGCGGGAAGTATTCCATGGCGAGATATTCGTAACCGCCTTCGATGCCGTGATCGAAGATGCGCACCACGGCCGGATCGTGCACGGAAAGTATGGCTTGATACTCCCGCTCGAGCGCCTGCCTGGCGCGGCCCTCTGCGGGGATCTTGCTCACCTTCAGCGCCACGTCGGTTCCGAGACGCCCGCTCTCGGCCAGGTAGACGACCGCCTTCTCCGATTCGCCGATCTTGCGCTTCACCGCGTACTCGCCGATCTGCGCCCGATCGTGCGCCCGGTCCCGCTGCGCGATCTCCGCCGCCGCAGCGGGCGGCGCGCCTGCGCTTTCCGCCCGTTCCCCGCCCGGCGATCCGTCCCCTTGCGGCCGCTCGCCGCCCGGCGGCTCTCCCGAGGCGCGAACGGCCCGCTCCGCGCCCTTCAGCACGGCCTCAAGAGAGCTCCTGAGGCGCTCGGGATTGAGCAAACGCTTGGGCAGGTAATCGGCCGCGCCGGCACGTATCGCGCTGACCGCGGTGAGCTCGTCGCCGCGCTCCGCGAGCACCACGATCGGCGCGGGCTCGCGCGGCTCGAGGCGGTAGAGCAGTGTCATGCCGTCCGACTGCGGCTCATCGGGACCGGAGCCGAAGTCCGCCGCCAGGATGAGCGCATCGCATGCGCGGCTCGCATCGATGCCGGAGCGCGACTCGAGCTCCTCGGGAGCCAAGGTGCTCACCATGGCGTCCGGGTACATGATTCCGAGGTGCAGCCGCAGCCACTCGCGATACTTCGGATCGCGATCGACCACCAGTATGCGTATCGCTGCGCTGCTCATGTGCCGGTCTCGCACCATGGACTTCGACGGTGTGTTTGTCGCGCTGCGCGCCGTGATTCTGTGAACTGCGTCATCCGGCGCCCGGCTTATGTCGTATGTCGTCGGCGCACGACGGATGTGCCGGGTCCTGGGGCATTGAGTCGCATGGCCTGCGGGCGCCGCCTAACGCGCCAACAGGAATTGCCGGCCCTCGTAGGAGAGTACCACCCCGTCCGGACGGATCGAGACCACCGTCACCCCGTCGGGGAGCGAGTCGCCCTCGCGTAACGTCTGCATGTTGATCATGACATAGCGCTTGCGAGGGTTCGCGTCATACACGTGCAAGTCGAGGTGCAGGCGCGGGAGAGACACGCCGGGCGTTGCGGCCAGGTCCTGGTAACGCGGCAGGCTGGGCTCCCCTTGCCGTGCTCCCGGCCCGCCCGCTGGGGCGGGCTGAATCGCCGGGGCGTAATCCGCGGAATCGGCATCCCCCGCGGGGGCGATCCCGAGGGGCCCTGCCCCGGAGGCGCTTTGGGCCGGCATTGCCTGGCGCGCCGGGACGCTGCCCGGACTCGCCCCGGCCGCACCCGGCGGCGCCCCCGCGGATGCAGCCGCGGGAGCCTGCCGGGCGCTGTCCGGGGAAGCCGCGGGAATGCCCGCAGTGCCGCCCGGGGAAGAGACAACGGGTGCCGGCGGGCGCGAAGCGCCGACCGCCACCGCGGGAGACAGGGCCTGCACGGGTACCGCCGCGACCTGGCGTGGCGGGCGGCGCAGCAGCACCCAGCCGAACACCACGATATTGATGAGCAACAACGCGCCGAGCACGATGGCCCAGGTGGGCAGCCCCGGCCCGGGTGCGGCGACTTTGACCTCGAACAGCGACGGTCCGGCCTGGCGCTGTCGGGCGCTTTCGGATTTCTTGAGCGCATCCAGGATGAATGACATGTGCGCGTCTCCTGCCTCAGCTGCCGTGTGCCGCGGACGTGAGGGAGGGAGTGTCCGGGGCAGGAAGCGCTCCGGACAGCGCCACCTGTGTCTCGATCCCGGCGATCCCGTCCACCGTCAGTCGATGCGTGCGTTGGAAACGCCGCACCAGCTGTGTCAGGCCCGAATCGTACACGTCGTTGGCCGGTTGGCTCGCGGTTACGCCCTCCAGCTTCTGCAGGCTCTGGCGCAGCCACAGCACATCCGCGCCGCTCATGCCCGCGGAGAGGATCTTCACCGGGTCCGCGGCCGGGCGCCACAGCATCACGTAGTCGCCGAGCCAGTCGTCGCTCAGCTCGCCGATGCCCACCCGGTGCACCGAGTGGCCGAGATCGAGGGTGGCGCGCGACTTGCCGAGCCGGGTCAACACGACCTGATGAGAATTGCCGGCGGCATCGGCCAGTCTCAGGATGGCGGGGCGATTGAACAGGCGCAGCTGTCCGAGCGAGCCCCGCTCCTTGAGGCACACGAGACCGTACCGCGAGGCCTGCGCGCAAGGATCGCCCCCGCCCGGGGCATAGCGCAGACCCCAGAGGTGGAAGAGCCTCCCGAAAGCCGCATCGGGCGTGGTGTCGCCAGCATATTTGACCAACAGTGCCGGCAGGGTCTCGGGGGCCGTCGGGGCGGGACTGCGAGCCGCCGCAGGTAGCGGCGGCGCGTCATGCGCGATGATCCGGGGTGCGGCGTGCGCCGGCCGGACCTGCGATGGGGAGGGCGCCGCCGAGGCCAACCATCCCGGCCCGAACCGCCAAAGCGCCACACCGGCCGCGCTCAACGCGAGGGCCGCCGCGAGGCTCGCCGCCCATGGCACCCACCTGGCCGGAAAGCGCCGTCCAAACACCTCGGAGCCCGCCTGCCGCACAAGCGTCGCGGTGATGCGGTGGCAATCGAGTGAGTAGCCGCCGAGCAGGGCGCGGTCGCAGATCACGTTGATGACGCGAGGCACGCCGCCCGAGATCCGGTGGATTTCCCGCAGCGCGAACCGCCCGAAGATCTCGCTCGTCGCGCCCGCCACGCGCAGCCGGTGGCGCACATAGGCGGCCGTCTCCGGCTCGCTGAGCGGGTCGAGGTGATAGCGGCCCGTGATGCGCTGGGCCAGCTGGCGCAGCTCGTTGCGCGCGAGCAGCTCGCGCAGCTCCGGCTGGCCGATCAGGATGATCTGCAGGAGCTTGCGGGTGTTGGTTTCCAGGTTGGTGAGCAGGCGCACCTGTTCGAGCACTTCCGGGGCGAGGTTCTGCGCTTCGTCCACCACCAGCACCACGCGCCGCCCGGCGGCGTGGGCGCGCAGCAGATAGTCATTGAGGATGTCCACCAGGTCCTTCAGGCTTCGCTCGGCGCTGTCCGGCACGCCGATGCCGAGTTCCTCGCACAGGGTCAGCAGGAACTCCGGAGGGGTCATGCGCGGATTGAGGATGAGTGCGATCTCGGCGTTCTCGGGCGCCTGAGCGAGGAGCGAGCGCACGATGGTGGTCTTGCCCGTGCCGACCTCGCCGGTGAGCTGGATGAAACCGCCCGCCTCGTTGATGCCGTAGAGCAGGTGCGCCATCGCCTCGGCGTGCCGCTCGCTCAGGAAGAGGTAGCGCGGGTCCGGGGTGATCGAGAAGGGCTTTTCGTTGAGGCCGAAGAAAGTCAGGTACATGAGGACAGCTGTCGCAACTCGCTAGTGCCCGTCCCATCCTGGGATTGGCCCCTTAGGGGCCGGTGCTTCGCTGCGTCCAAAATCGCTCCCGGTGATCTTGTCCATGGTATTGGCGCGCCGCAGCGCGTGCTCGCCGAAGCGCGCCCGGACCTCATCGAGCGCCGTATCGACGCGCGAGGCCGGCCCCCCGCCGGTGGTGGTCCGCGTCCCGAGCTCGAACAGGCCGAGCTGAGCCGCCGGAGCCAGCTCCGTCAAGACCACCCCCAGCAGCCGAAGTTTCGCATTGTGATGCTCGGCCAGCCAGCGCTTGAGCAGCTCCCGGGCGACATCGCGGACCGCCCGCCCTTCCTGCGTGGGAGGGGCGATGGAGCGCTGCCGGGTAAAGGTCGTAAAGTCGTGGCAGCGGATCTTCACCCCCACACGGGCAGCCATCAGGCCCTTGCGCCGAAGCCGCTCGCAGGCCTTCTCGGCGAGCCGGCAGATCTGTCCGTCGAGCTCGCGCGGATCGCTCAGATCGCGGGAGAAGGTGTCCTCGGCGCTCAAGGACTTCTCTTCCAGATCGGTGCGCACCGGGCGCTCGTCGATTCCGGCGGCGCGTTCGCGCACCCGTGGCGTATCGCGTCCGAAGAGCGGCCAGAGCACCGAGTCGGGCGCGCTCCTCAAATCCCTGAGCGTGCGCAGCCCCGCGGCCTCCACTTTCTCGCCGAGCTTGCGTCCAAGCCCCGGAAGGCGGCGTACCGACAGCGGATCGAGCACCTCGAGAATGCGGTTTTCCGGGACCACCGTGAGGCCGTCGGGCTTCTCGAGATCGGAGGCGATCTTGGCCACCAGCTTGTTGGTGGCTACCCCTACCGAGGCCGTGAGCCCGGTCTCGGAGCGGATGCGGTCCTTGATGCGTCGGGCAATGGCCGCAGGCGCGCCGAGCGCCTGAACGCCGGCGGTGACATCGAGATACGCCTCATCGAGCGAGAGACCCTGGACCAGAGGCGTGATCTCATGAAACACCGCGAATACCTGACGGGAAACCTCCCGGTAGCGGCCCATGCGCGGCGCGACACAGATGGCCATGGGGCAAAGCCTGAGCGCCATGCCCATGGGCATGGCCGAGCGCACGCCGAAGCGGCGCACCTCGTAGCTCGCCGCCGCGACCACTCCGCGGCCGCCGTCGTGGCCGACCACGATCGGCTTGCCGGCAAGCTGCGGGTTGTCGTGCTGCTCCACGGAGGCGTAGAACGCATCCATGTCGACATGCAGGATGGCGCGGTTCATGGCGATGGCACGGGTGGCCTCACGCTCACATCATCAGGAAGCTGTACGAAATAGTGGCCACGAACAGCAGCGCGCCGAGGAGAGAGTAGGCGATGCCGAGGGTGGTCAGCTTGCCCAACGTCAACCAGCGCCCCTGTCCGTAGACGCGGCGCATTGCCAGATAGAAGTAGACCGGGATATAGATCGTGACCACCGTGTCGAGGGGACCGGTCACCGCCGGGGAATGGGTGAGCAACTTCATCAGGCTCTCGAATCCGAGCACCACGAACAGAAAGGCGTGGTTGTGCAGGAAGAACAGCAGGTGCTCGACATAGTACCGGGGCGGTTTGAGGTAAAGGGGCTTCATCACCAGCGCGAGCAGCGGCAGGAACAGGAACATCGCGCGTTCGAGGTTGTGCTCGATGGCCTGGCTCAGGCGCCGCGCTCCGCCATTCGCGGTGGTTGCGAGGCAGCTCCGCATCAGTCGCGGCGCGAAGCGGGCCAGCCATCCGGCGTGCTGCTGCACGTACGTTCCCGCCGTGTCGCACATGTGCTGGCGCGTCCGCGGTGTGGAGCCCGCTCCCGCCAGTCCGGAGACGATCCCCCCGGCGACACGGGCCGGCGCGTGGACAACCGCGCCCACCCTTGCTGCCACGTGGGCGGGCGCGATCCTGTGCTGCAATGATCCGCGGGCGTTCACGATAGTCGGCGCCGTGGGGCTCGAGAAGCGCGTGAGCACGCCGACGACGAGGAAGAAGATCAGGCTGACCACCAGATACAACCGCACCGGCGGCAGATAGCGGACCCGACGGCCATCGAGATATTCGCGCGTCAGGAGTCCCGGTCGGAACAGCAGCGCAAACAGGGTCTGCCACAGGCGCGAGTCGGCATGGGTGAGGTCCTCGGTCGCCTCGCCGACGAAGTGCCAGAAATGATGCACGGGATGATCGTGATGGCGCTGGCCGCACTCGGCGCAAAAGGGACCCGAGAGCGTTGCGCCGCAGTTCTCGCACGCCCGGATCGCGGCGTGCGGCGCCGGGGGCGCCGCGGCCGGCTCGATCTCGAGCGTGCTGTCATCGAGCGCGCCGGCATCGGCGGTTGGATCCGCAGCGGAGCTCATGCGAGGGCGCTCGAGACCCGCGAATCCTCGGGCTGCGGACGCGTCTCGGTGCCGAGCTCGTGAGGCGCGAAGTCATCGACATGGATGAGATTCATGACCTTGCGATCATACTCGCGCAGCTGCGCCGCTTCCTGCTCCGAGAGGATGCCCGCCTCGAGCGCCTGCTCGATCTGCCCCGGCAGATCGAGCGCGGTGATCTTGCCGGTCTTCACGCCCTCCACGCGGATGCGCTTCTCGAGCGGCTCCATGCGCTCGCTCAGCTCGAGCGCCTCCTCGAGCAGTCCGAGCGGATTGCCGGGCTCGACCGTGCGGTAGATGTGCCGGCAGAGCCGCTCGCGTGCATCGGACGGCCGGGTCACGAGCTCGGCGAGCTGGCGGCCGAGCCGGTCGGAGGGCGCCGAGTAGTGCCGGCCGCGGGGAAACACCACCGCTCGCATGAGGCCGGCGAGCGGCCGGTTCGGGAAGTTGCGCAGGAAGCCGTGCAGCTGTTCCTGGGCATGGTAGAGGAGGTTGCGGCAGGCCCACTCGACGATGGGAAGGTCCTCTTCGGGATGGCCCTGGTTTTCGTGGTGTTTGAGTACCATCGAGGCGAGATACATGTCCGAGAGCACGTCGCCGAGGCGGGCGGAAAGGCTTTCCTTCTTCTTCAGGTACCCGCCGAGTGTCAGCATGGCCACATCCACCATGAAGGCGAACGAGGCGCTGAAGCGCACGATGTGCTGGTAGTAGCGGGCCGTGGGTCCGTTGACCGGCGAGCGCGTGAAGCGCGCGTGGGTCAGCGCCATGATGAGCGAGCGCACGGCGTTGGAGATCGTGAAGCCGATGTGTCCGAACAGCGCCCGATCGAACTCGTCCACGCCGCGCACGCGATCCGGGTTGCGGGCGGCGTTCATTTCGCGCAGCACGAACGGATGGCAGCGCACCGCGCCCTGGCCGAAGATGATCAGGTTGCGCGTCAGGAGGTTGGCGCCTTCGACGGTGATGGTGATCGGCACCGCCTGCCAGGCGCGCGCCAGATAGTTCCGGGGTCCGAGGCAGATGCCCTTGCCGCCGTGCACATCCATGGCGTCGTTGGCCACCTGGCGGCCCATTTCGGTCACGTGGTACTTCAGCATGGCCGAGGGCACCGAGGGCTTCTCCCCGCCGTCGATCGCGCCGGCGGTGACCGAGCGGGCCGCATCCATGGTGTAGGTGAGGCCCACCATGCGCGCCAGCACGGCTTCCACGCCTTCGAACCGGCCCACCGGCATGTTGAATTGCCGCCGGATGCGGCTGTAGGCACCGCTCGCCCACACGCCCGCCTTGGCGCCGCCCGTGGCGTTCGAGGGCAGCGAAATGCAGCGTCCGACCGAGAGCTGCTCGACCAGCATGCG
This sequence comes from Gammaproteobacteria bacterium, assembly GCA_027452045.1. Classification (GTDB taxonomy): domain Bacteria; phylum Pseudomonadota; class Gammaproteobacteria; order Steroidobacterales; family Steroidobacteraceae; genus 13-2-20CM-66-19. Next base: position 1,696 of record DAIDHH010000060.1, on the reverse strand, counting down.
CCAGCCCGCCCCCGCCATCCGTTGTCCGCCGATGATGCAATCGAGCGGCACGAACACATCCCGCCCCTGAATGGGGCCGTTCTGAAACGGGATGTTCACCGGGAAGTGGCGCCTGCCGATCGTGATCCCCGGCGTATCGCGCGGGATGAGCGCGCAGGTGATGCCGACGTCCGCCTTCCCGCCGAGGAGTCCCTCCGGATCGAACAGCCGGAAGGCGAGTCCGATGACCGTGGCGATGGGCGCCAGGGTGATGTAGCGCTTGGAGAAGTTCAGCCTGATGCCGATGATCTCCTTCCCCTGCCACGGTCCGCGGCAGACGATGCCGGTGTCGGGGATGGAGGCGGCGTCCGAGCCCGCGCGCGGCCCGGTGAGGGCGAAGCAGGGCACCTCCTCGCCGCGCGCGAGGCGGGGCAGGTAATGGTTCTTCTGCTCCTCGGTGCCGTAGTGGTTGAGCAGCTCCGCGGGGCCGAGTGAATTGGGCACCGCGACGGTGGAGGAGGCCGTGGTGCTGCGGCTGGAGAGCTTGGCAAGCACGCACGAGTGCGCATACGCGGAGAACTCGAGGCCCCCGTAGCGCTTGGGGATGATCATCGCGAAGAAACCGCGCGACTTGAGGAACTCCCACGCATGGGGCGGCAGATCGCCGCGCTCGTGAGTGATGTTCCAGTCATCCAGGATGCGACACAGCTCCTCGCACGGGCCATCGAGAAACGCCTGCTCCTCGGCCGTCAGCTGCGGCGGCCGGGCGCCGAGCAGCTTCGACCACGCGGGCGCGCCGGTGAACAGCTCCCCGTCCCACCACACCGTGCCCGCCTCCAGCGCTTCGCGCTCGGTCTGTGACATCGCCGGCAGGAGCTTGCGGTATGCCCTCATGAACGGGCGGGTGAGCAGCGCCTTGCGCAGCGGCCGGACGTTGAGCAGCCACAGTCCCGCGAGCAACAGCCAGAGAAATCCCTTCCAGGTCTGCGCCGCGGCGCTGGCGGCGCCGAAATAACTGTAAGCGGCGAGGAGGACCGTGAACGTGGCGGTAAATGCGAGCAGGGAAAGGCGGCGGTAGGCCAGGTACAGTACCGCGGCGACGAAGATCAACGTGATGATCCCGCCCGCCTGAGTCACGGCGTAGGCGATGGCCGCAAGAATGACCAGCGACAGGACGACACCCAGCATGGAAGCTCCTTCGGGCCGTTTCGCGGGTGGCCACGGCTTTCGGGAACTATAGCGGTTTTCCCCCCATGGCGGGCGCCCCCCGGGGGTACGGGCGGCAACCGGCGGTGCTCCCCGGGGCGCACCCATGCCGGGACGCCCGTCGCAACCGGATCTCGGTGCTACGGCCTGCATCGCGCCGATGAATCGAGCGTGCCGCGGACCTCGCGCCGATCAGCACCGTTGCGCCGCGCAGACCGGGGCGAGGATTTTCCAATCCCGAGTCCCGGACGGCGATACCGCCGCGAGCCCCCCGGACCCAAGCCGTCCCATCGTCCGACCGGCCGCATCACCTGGCGCAGTCGCCCGCGGCGAAAGAAAAAGCGGCCCCCGAAGGGGCCGACAAAACGGCGTCCCGCAAGGGACGGCCGCGGAGTTCGAGGTCCGCGGTCCCCGGGGCCACCCGCCCGCACGGCGGTCGCCCGGGGAACGCACGAGATCGAGGCCGGATCAGAGCAGTCGGTACCTCAGGTTGACATAGAAGTCCCGCAAT
>DAIDHH010000059.1 GCA_027452045.1 Gammaproteobacteria bacterium | reverse complement strand
CAATTCGGACAGCTTCGGCGGGTTGCGCGCGCTGTTGGTGCCCTCGGGCCAGCGCCGGCCGAGCGGTCCGCGGCGGCGCAGGGCGCTGTTCGGCATGGAGTCCGCCGGCCGCTGGTCCCTGGTGCACCGCCTGAGGCCGGTGGCGCCGGCGCCCGATGGGGAGGCAGTGGAGCTCGTGGCGAGGAGTCTGCTGCGACGGTGGGGCGTGGTGTTCTGGCGGCTGCTCGCGCGCGAGGCGCAGTGGCTGCCTGCGTGGCGAGACCTGCTCGGCTGCTACCGCAGGCTCGAGGCGCGCGGGGAGATCCGTGGGGGGCGCTTCGTCGCCGGCCTTTCGGGCGAGCAGTTCGCCGCGCCCGAAGCGGTAGGCCTGCTGAGGGAGGCGCGCCGCCGGCCCCGGGAGGGGATCTGCATCTCCCTCTCAGCGGCCGATCCGCTCAACCTGGTCGGCATCTTGACCCCGGGACCGCGAGTGCCGGCGCTCACCGGCAATCGCGTGCTCTATCGCGACGGCCTGCCCGTGGCGATGCTCGCGGCGGGCGAGGTGAGCTGGCTCGAGAGGCTCGAGCCGGGCGCGCAGTGGGAAGCGCGCAATGCGCTTCTGCGCCAGCACGTGCCGGCGGCGCTCAGCGCTCTCGGGTGAGCGGCCAAGCCCCGAGCACGGGCCCGTGCGAAGCTGCTAAAATTCGCGTTTTTACACCGCGCTCGACCGGCACCGGGCACGAAGGACATCCATGGCACTGAAGATCATGATTCTTGGGGCGAACGGCTTCATCGGCAGCGCGCTCACCGGCGCGATCCTGCGCGAGCGCGACTGGGAGGTCTACGGGATCGACCTCTCCGACAACAAGCTGGGCGACCTCCCGAGGAACGAGCGCTTCCATTTCGTCGAGGGCGACATCACGATCAACAAGGAATGGGTCGAGTACCACGTCAAGAAGTGCGATGTGGTGATGCCGCTGGTGGCCATCGCGAATCCCGCGCAGTACGTGACTCATCCGCTGAAGGTCTTCGAGCTCGACTTCGAGGCCAACGTCGATGTGGTGCGCCACTGCGTGAAGTACGGCAAGCGCCTGATCTTCCCCTCGACCTCCGAGGTTTACGGCATGTCCCCCGATGCGGTGCTCGATGAGGAATCGAGCGCGCTCGTCTATGGCCCGATCAACAAGCAGCGCTGGATCTACGCCGCCTCCAAGCAGCTGCTCGATCGGGTGATCTACGCCTACGGCGTGCGCGACAACCTCGATTACACGCTGTTCCGGCCTTTCAATTTCATCGGTCCGAACCTCGATAACATCGAGGAGCCCAAGGAAGGCAGCTCGCGCGTGTTCACGCAGTTCCTCTCGAACGTGCTCTACCGGCGGCCGATCAAGCTGGTCGACGGCGGACGGCAGAAGCGCTCCTTCACCTACATCGACGATGCCATCGAGGCGCTGCTCACCATCATCGAGAACAGGCACGGCAAGGCCACCCGGGGCATCTTCAACATCGGCAATCCCGATAACTGCGTCTCTATCCGCGAGCTCGCCGAGCGCACCATCTCGATCGCCCAGGAGTTCCCGGAGCTGCGCGAGGCGGCCAAGGGGACCGAGATCATCGAGGTCTCCGCCGGGGACTACTACGGCAAGTACTACCAGGACATCCAGGTTCGCGTGCCCGCGATCGAGGCGGCGAGGCGCGAGCTCGGCTGGAGCCCCACGACCAACCTCGACACGGCGATCCGTCGCACCATCGACTACTACGTCAAGCTCGGCAGCTTCAGCAGCCTCGCCGGCTCGACGGCGAGTCTGTAAGCGGCGCCGCCGCGCGGAGGAATTCCAATGACCGGAGCGCGCACCGGGCTCAGGTGGTGGGCGTGGGTGCTGCTGGCGGCCCTGTGGTTCGTCACGCTGCAAGTGCGCCCGATGCTCGATCCGGATGAGGGCCGATACGCCGAGATCCCGCGCGAGATGGTCGCAAGCGGCAACTGGGTGACCCCACGGCTCGATGGGCTGAAGTATTTCGAGAAGCCGGTACTGCAGTACTGGGGGACGGCGGCCGTCTACTCGCTGGCCGGAGTGAGCAACGCCTCATCGAGGCTGTGGACCGTGGGTCTCGGGTTCGCGTGTCTCGCGCTCATCTACGCCTGGCTCGCCCGGCTCTATGACCGGCGCGCCGCGGTGGCGGCGGTGGCGCTGCTTGCGATGAGTCCCTACTTCGGCATCATCGGTCACCTCGATCTGCTCGATGCGGGCCTTACTTTCTGGTTGACCGCCATGGTGCTCGCATTCACGCGGGCGCAGTGCGCGGAGCCCGGCTCGCGCACGGAGCGCACCTGGATGCTCCTCTCCTGGGCCATGGCGGGGCTCGCCTTCCTCACCAAGGGCCTGGAGGTCTACGTGCTGGCGGGCCTTGCGCTCGTGGCCTATACGGTGCTCGAGCGCGATGCGCGCCCGTGGCGGCGCCTGCACCTCATGCTCGGGATTCCCGTGATGGCGATCATCGCGGCGCCCTGGTACATCGCCGTCTCGCTGCGCAACCCCGGCTATGCGCAATACTTCTTCATCCACGAGCACTTTCAGCGCTTCCTGACCGACGAGGCGCGCAGGGTCGAGCCCTGGTGGTATTTCATTGCGTTGCTCGCGGTCGGAGCATTGCCGTGGCTCGCGCCACTGTGGCGCGCCGCGCGCGAGTCCTGGTCGGGAACCGGCCCGATCCCGCACTTCAAGCCCCTGAAATTCCTGCTGCTGTACTCGGGTCTGACGGTGCTGTTCTTCTCCGTCTCGGACTCGAAGCTCGCCACCTACATTCTGCCGATCTTCCCGCCCATCGCGGCGCTGACGGGCGTGGTGGTGGCGAGGCGTCCCGGGAGCCTCGAGCGTGCGGCCCGGGTGGCGGCGGGCTTGACGCTCTTCGTGGCCGCGGGGCTGCTCGTCTATTCGAGCCATCGCAACGGATTCGTTCCGGGGCAGGGTATTGCCTGGGCGGCCGCTGCGGCCCTTGCGGCGCTGATCGCGGTGGCTGCCTCCTCGGGCGGCCGGCCGGCCACCGCGGCGATCGAGGCGGACCTGGCAACGGGAGGCCACGTGCGCCCTCTGGTGATCGCGCTGATGTACGTCTTCGCATGGCAGGCGCTGCTTTGCGAGTACACGGTGATTCCACCCTCGCGCTCGGCCTACCAGCTGGTGGAGCAGGTGAAGCCGGACGTGCATCCGGGTACCGCGCTTTACAGCGTGGGGCAGTATCGTCAGACGATTCCGCCGTACCTGCACAGGCTCCTCACCCTGGTGAGCTACCGCGGCGAGCTCGGCCCGGGGGAGGACTGGGAGCCGGGACACATGACCGCGACCCCGCGGCAGTTCATCGCGCAATGGACGGCGAGCCGGGATGCCATCGCGTTCTTCAATCCGCAGGTCTGGCGGGACTACCGCAAGAAGGGATTGCCCGGACGGGTGATCGCGCGCGATAGTTTCACCGTGGCGGTGAGCCGCACATGAAATGGAGCGCGTTCGCGTTTCTCTTTGGCGGGGTGCTCTTGAACGCCTTCGCCCAGCTCGGCCTGAAGGCGGCCACCGATGTCACCGGGCCGCTCACCGGCGGGGAGGGCACGGTGGTGAGCCGCCTCATCGAGCTCGCGGCCGTCCCCTGGCTGTGGCTCGCCCTGAGCCTCTATGGAGTGTCGGTCATCGTGTGGGTGGTGGGCCTCTCGCGGGTGCCGGTGAGCCAGGCCTACCCGATGCTCTCGCTCGGCTACGTGCTCAACGTGGGCCTCGCCTGGTGGCTGCTCGGTGAGGTGCCGAACGTGCAGCGAGTGCTCGGTATCTTCGTGATCGTCTTAGGTGTGGTGCTGGTGGCGCGCTCCTGAGGCGCGAGGATCGGGATCCGTACGATGAAACCAATGTTGCCCTTCACCCGTCCCTCGATCGATGAGGAGACCATCCACGAGGTGGCCGAAGTGCTGCGCTCGGGGTGGCTCGCGAGCGGTCCGAAGGTCAAGGCGTTCGAGGCGGCGCTGTCGGAGTATTGCGGCGGCCGGCCGGTGCGCTCCCAGACCTCCGCCACCGCGAGCCTCGAGCATGCGTTGCTCGCCTGCGGCATCGGCGCCGGGGATGAGGTGATCGTGCCGGCGATGAGCTTCGTGGCCACGGCCAACGTCGTGGTGCGAGTGGGAGCGAGACCCGTCTTCGTCGACGTGGAGCTCGATTCGCGCAACATCGACCTCGCGAAGGCCGAGGCGGCGATCACCCCGCGCACGCGCGCCATCATCCCGGTGCACTTCGCGGGGCTTGCGGTGGATCTGGAGCGTCTGTATGCCCTTGCCGAGCGGCATCGGTTGCGGGTGATCGAGGACGCCGCGCAGGCCATTGGCTCGTCCTACCGTGGCCGGCGCATCGGCAGCTTCGGCGATCTGGTGTGTTTCAGCTTTCACCCCAACAAGAACATCACCACCATCGAGGGCGGCGCGGTGGTCGGGGGCTCCTGCGAGGAAGTGGGCGAGCTCGAGCTGCATCGCTTTCACGGCCAGGTGAAGCGCGCGGCCGATGACATCGACACGCTGTTCGCGGGAGGCAAGGCGAATCTCTCGGACGTCGCGGCCTGTGTGGGCCTCGGGCAGCTGAAGCGCCTGGAGGAATTCAACGCGCGGCGGCGCGTGCTCGCGGCCCGCTACTTCGATCTGTGGGCTCGGGAGGCCCCGCTGCGCCTGCCGGCGCGAGGCGATGAGGGGCACAACTGGCACATGCTCACGGCGCTGTTGCCGCTCGAGCGGCTGCGCATCTCGAGGCTCGAGTTCATCGAGGCCATGGCCGGGCGCGGCATCGGGGTGGGCGTACACTATCCTGCCATGCACCTATTCAGCGCCTACCGCGCGATGGGCTATCACGAGGGGCAGTTCCCCAACGCCGAGCGCATCGGCCGCGAAACGGTGACCTTGCCGCTCTTTCCGGCCATGGAGCTCAATGACGTCGATCGCGTCGTCGAGGCGGCGACGGATATCCTCGAGGAGGCGCGGCGTTGAGCGCGAGCATCTCGGTCATCATTCCCGTCTACAACGAAGAGGCGGGACTTGCGGCGCTGTTCGAGCGGCTCTATCCGGCGCTCGATGCCCTCGGGCGCCGCTACGAGGTGATTTTCGTCGACGACGGCAGCCGGGACCGCTCGGTCGCGTTGCTGCGCGAGCAGTTCGAGCGGCGGGCGGATGTCACCCGGGTGATCCTGCTGGCGCGAAATGCCGGACAGCACATGGCGATCCTCGCCGCCTTTGCGCATTCGCGAGGCGACTATGTGATCACCCTCGATGCGGACCTGCAGAACCCGCCGGAGGAGATTGGCAAGCTGGTCGCAGCGATGGACCAGGGCGCAGACTACGTGGGCACGATCCGTGCGAGGCGCCATGACGTCTATTGGCGCAAGGCCGCCTCGCGTTTGATGAACCGCGTACGCGAACGTACGACGCAGATACGCATCACCGACCAGGGGTGCATGCTGCGCGGCTATCACCGCAGCATCGTCGATGCCATCAACCGTTGCGTCGAGGTGAGCACCTACGTGCCGGCGCTCGGGTACACCTTCGCGCGCCACCCGGTGGAGATCGAGGTCACGCACGCCGAGCGCGCTGCGGGGGAGTCGAAATACTCCATCTACCGGTTGATCCGCCTCAACTTCGACCTGATGACGGGCTTCTCCGTCGTGCCGCTGCAGTTCGTGACCATGGTGGGCATGTTCGTCGCATTGCTCTCGCTCGCCTTCGTGGTGGTGCTGGCGGTGCGGCGCCTGGTGGTCGGCCCCGAGGTCAAGGGTGTGTTCACCCTGTTTGGACTCGCCTTCTTCTTCATTGGCGTGCTGCTGGTGAGCCTCGGGGTGGTGGGGGAGTACGTCGGGCGCATCTACGAGCAGGTGCGCCAGCGTCCCCGCTACACCATCGGCGCGGTTCTCGAGGAGCGGGGGATCGAGATGAGCGAGGCGGGCGTGCGCGATCCGCTCTCGCCCCTCATCAAGCCTCATCCCGAGCTCGATCACACCGAAATGCTGCGTGCCGAGCACGAGGTCGGCGGCTCCAAATGAACACCCCGCGCGCGGTGGTGTTTGCATACCACGATGTCGGGGTGCGTTGCCTGAGGACGCTCTTGTCGGCGGGTGTCGAAGTGCCGCTCGTCGTGACGGTCGCGGACGCCCCGGACGAGAACCGCTGGTTCGCGAGCGTCGCCGATACGGCCCGTGATTACGGCCTGCCGGTCGTCACGCCGGAGGAGACCAATACGCCGGACCTCATCGGGCAGGTGGCGGGCTGCGAGCCGGATTTCCTCTTCTCGTTCTACTACCGCTCGATGCTCGGCGAGCCGCTTCTTAACTGCGCGCGACGCGGGGCCCTCAACATCCATGGGTCGCTCCTGCCGCATTACCGCGGCCGCGCACCGGTCAACTGGGCGATCTTGAACGGGGAGCGCGAGACGGGGGCGACTCTGCACTACATGGTGGCGCGCGCCGATGCCGGGGACATCGTCGATCAGCTCGCAGTTCCCATACTGGCCGACGACGACGCGCGTGAGGTGTTCACGAAGGTGACCGCGGCCGCGGAAATCGTGCTTGCGCGCTCCCTGCCGGCATTGATCGCGGGCAACGCGCCGCACCGACCGCAACCCATCCTGCCCGGGCAGTACTTCGGACGCCGCCGGCCCGAGGATGGGCGTATCGATTGGAGCTGGCCGGCCGCGCGCATCCACAACCTGGTGCGGGCCGTGGCGCCGCCGTTTCCCGGCGCATTCACCGAGGTCACGGGCCGCAAGCTGTGGATCCACCGCACCCGGGTGGAGCCGACGCGCGGCGTGCAGGGACCGCCGAGACTCTTCGCAGAGCGGGGCGTATGTCTTGCGGCATGTGGCGAGGGTGTACTCAGGATCCTCGCGATGGCCGATGAGAGCGGACCGGTCGATCTCGCAGGGGCGGCCCGGCAGTGGCAGTCGCAATCCATCCCCTTGGCGTGAGCCGTGAGCACCATCGCGCTCAAGATCGACGTCGATACCTACCGGGGCACGCTCGATGGCGTTCCGCGGCTCGTGGCCGCTCTCGAGCGCGCCGGCGCGAAGGCGACGTTCCTCTTCAGCCTGGGGCCTGATCACACCGGCCGGGCGATCAAGCGGGTGTTCCGGCGTGGCTTTCTCGGCAAAGTGCGCCGCACCTCGGTCGTCAGTCACCACGGCATTCGCACGCTCCTCTACGGTGTACTCCTGCCGGGTCCGCACATCGGCCGGCGCTGCGCCGGGGTGATGCAGGATGTGGCGCGGCGCGGCTTCGAGGTGGGCATCCATACCTACGATCACATCAAGTGGCAGGACGGGGTGGCGCGGGCGAGCGAGGCCTGGACGCGCAGGCAACTCGATCTCGCCCGGGAAGAGTTCGTTCGTGTATTCGGGCGTCAACCCCTGACACACGGTGCCGCCGGCTGGCAGATGAACCGATACGTGCCCGGGCTGCAGGCGCGGCTCGGGTTGCGATACGTGTCCGACACGCGGGGCAGGGGTCCGTTCCTGCCGCTAGTGGACGGCAAGGAAATTGCGGTGCCGCAAATGCCGACCACGCTGCCGACGCTCGATGAGCTGATCGGGCGGGAGGATCTCGGGGGGAAGGACCCGGTGGACCATCTGCTGGCGCTCACCGAGGGCGGGAACGATCACGTGTTCACCCTGCACGCCGAGCTCGAGGGCGGCGCCTACCTCGAGGGCTTCGAGCGGCTGCTCGGACAGTGGCGTGCGAGCGGCCACGGGTTGATCGATCTTGCGACCTACGCCGCCTCGCTCGACATCGCGCGCCTGCCGCGCTGCCCGATCGAATCCGCAACGGTGGCCGGGCGGGCCGGGACGCTGGCGGTGCAGGGTTCCGCGCAGGCGATCGCTGCTGCCTCCCGCGCGTAAGCCGCTTGCCGCCTCGAGCGGTTCAGTCGTCTTTACCCCTAGAGGGCGGGAATCCTCATCCGACCGCCTATAATCGTGCCCTGGGAGGTGGATCGATGCGCTTTGATAAATGGAAGAGGCGACCCGCAGGCCTGCTCAAGAACGTGACGGCCGTCTTGCTCGCGGCCAGCCTGTCGGCCTGCGTGAGCCTTCCGCCGGATCGATACGGACATCCGCGGTCCATCGATTTCTTGCATGCACCCGTGAAGAAAACCGTCGATGTCCTCGTGGCCGGTGCCGTGGCAGTGGCCGCGGCGGCGGCCGACCCTGATTACGGCAGCTTGAATCCGCAGCGGCGGGCGCTCAATGGTCCCGGGCAATGGGGCAAAGCCATCCCTGGTTCAGGGGCGCTAAAATGCCAGGGGAACGACGTGGGCGCTACGATGCAGCAGTGCGTGAGAACCCCATGATGATGGCGATCGAAATCAGCCAGCCCGGCGGACCGGAGGTGCTGCGCGCCGTCGAGCGGCCGGTACCCGAAGTGGCTCCGAACGAGGTGCTCATTCGCGTGGCGGCCGCGGGCGTCAATCGACCCGATGTGCTGCAGCGAAAGGGCGCCTATCCGCCGCCGCCGGGCGTGACGGACATCCCAGGGTTGGAAGTGGCTGGGGAGGTGGTGCGGGTGGGCGCCGCCGTGAAGGAGCCTGCCGTCGGCACCCGCGTCTGCGCGCTGGTCGCGGGCGGAGGCTATGCCCAGTACGTGGCGGCGCCCGCGGTGCAGTGTCTGCCGGTGCCCGAGACACTGTCGATGGAGGAGGCCGCTGTGCTCCCCGAGACGGTATTCACCGTCTATTACAACGTCTTCCAGAGATCCCGCCTGCGACCAGGGGAGTGGCTGTTGATTCACGGCGGATCGAGCGGCATCGGGGTCACCGCGATCCTGCTTGCCAAGGCCTTCGGTGCGCAGGTCATCGTGACTGCCGGCAGCGCCGAGAAATGCGCCGCCTGCCGCGCACTCGGGGCGGATGTGGCGATCGACTACAAGCGCGAGGACTTCGTTGCAGCCACGCTAGCGGCGACGGATGGAAAGGGTGCGAATGTCGTCCTGGATATGGTGGGCGGAGACTACGTGGCACGCGATATCGCAGCTGCCGCAGTGGAGGGCCGCATTGCGGTCATTGCCGTCCAGGGCGGGCGCAAGGCCGAGATCGATCTGTCGCAGCTCATGAGCAAGCGACTGATGCTGGGGGGCAGCACCCTGCGCCCGCAGTCGGTGGAGAGCAAAGGAAAGCTCGCCGCGGCGCTGCGGGAACAGATCTGGCCGCTCATCGAGTCGAAATCCATACGCCTGCCCATCCACGCGAGCTTTCCGCTCGCCGAAGCGGCCCAGGCGCACGCGCTAATGGAGTCCGGCGCCCACGTCGGCAAGATCGTGCTGCGAGCGTGGCCTCCGAATGAATCGGAGCGCGCGCTCGAGAGGTAATTCAGGTCCTCGGTACCAGTTTGAGTTGCCGATCCACAGTCGCCAGCTGTTCGAAATCCCGGTCATCATGCAACAGGGGCATATCGGCGCGAATTGCGCTCGCGGCGATGAGGCAATCATTCGGGCTGCGTGGCGTGATCCCTCGCCAGCGTGAGCGCGCATAGAGGCGGGCCGCCTCGATGTGAATCGCCGCAATGTCGTCGGCGCCGACGAGCGGCAGGGCAGTGAAATAGTCCTGCCGCTTGCCGAACGCCGCGGCGTCGAGCGCGCCTTGCAGAACTTCCTGGACGATGACGGGTGCCGTGGCCGCCTCGCCTAGCTCTAGGAGCCGCCGCAGGCGCTCAACCGGCGCCGTGCGGCGATTGCGAAGCAGATCGACCCAGACGGTGGAGTCAACGAGAATCACGCGTCATGCGCCGGCGTACTTGCCGGACATCGTAATCGGGAGCGATCAATGGTGCGCCCACCAGCGCCAGAATGTCCTTTTGCTTGCCGCGCGCGATGAAGGCCCGCAGCGCGGTATCCACCGCATCCCGCTTTGTATGGGTTCCCGAGAGGCGCATGACCTCTTTCACGAGCCGATCGTCGAGGACGATATTGGTGCGCATGTTATACACCTCTCGATGTGTATCGTAGCACCGCATCTCCACGGGGACAAGACGAGGCGCATGCCTAACGCAGCGGCAGCTCCGTCGTGCGGGTGACGGTGCGCATGGCGAAGCTCGAGTGCACGCGCACCACGCTCGGCAGCCGCGTGAGATATTGGCTGTGGATGCGCTCGAAGTCCGCGAGGTCCGCCACCACCACGCGCAGCAGGTAGTCGTGCTCGCCCGTCATGAGGTAGCACTCCATGACCTGGGGGATCTTGCGCACCGCGGCCTCGAAGGACTCGAGTCCCGACTGGCTTTGCCGGTCGAGGGTGATGTTCACGAACACATTGACCGGGAAGCCCGCCTTCTGCTGGCTGACCAGGGCGGTATAGCCCTCGATGAGCCCCGCCTCCTCGAGCGCCTTCACGCGGCGCAGGCAGGCGGACTCCGAGAGGCTCACCTCGCCGGCGAGCTTCGCATTGGTGATGCGTGCATCCTGCTGCAGGCGGCGCAGGATGGCGTGATCGAAGCGGTCGAGTTCCATAGGCGCAACATTCTGCCACATTAGGCTTAGAAAATGGCGGAATCTGCCACGCCGGAGCGCCTGGCGCTCCTTTTCGCAAGCCCTCGCCGGTGCGCCCTTCCTAAGCTGTCCACCGTCATCCACCTGCGGGGGAATTGCTCACATGCGTATCGGTGTTCCGCGCGAAATCAAGGTTCATGAATATCGGGTAGGCCTCGTTCCGGCAGGAGTGCGCGAGCTCGCCGCCTCCGGCCACGAGGTACTGATCGAGGCCGGGGCCGGCAATGGCATCGGCATCGCCGACGTCGAATATCGCGCGGCGGGCGCGACCATCGTCGACACTGCCGCCGAGGTCTTCGCGCGCGCCGACATGGTGGTGAAAGTGAAGGAGCCGCAGCTGCCCGAATGCGCCATGCTGCGCGCGGGGCAGATCCTCTTCACCTATCTGCACCTCGCCCCCGACCCGAGGCAGGCACAGGCCCTGATGAAATCGGGCGCGACCGCCATCGCCTACGAGACGGTGACGCGCCATGGCGCGCTGCCGCTGCTCACGCCCATGAGCGAGGTTGCGGGCCGCATGTCGGTGCAGGTGGGTGCCTATAGCCTGCAGAAGGCCAACGGTGGTCGAGGCGTGTTGCTCGGCGGAGTGCCGGGCGTGCCGGCGGGCAAGGTCGTGATCCTGGGTGGCGGCGTCGCGGGCACGCATGCTGCGCAGATCGCCGTCGGCCTGCATGCCGATGTCACCGTGGTCGATCGCTCGCTTGAGCGGCTTCGCGAGCTCTCCGCGCAGTTCGGGTCCTCGCTCCGCACCGCGTATTCCACTACCGAGGCCATCGAGCGGCTGGTCAAGGACGCCGACCTCGTGATCGGCGCGGTGTTGATCGCCGGCGCCGCGGCGCCGAAGCTCGTAACTAAGGCCATGCTCTCGAGCATGCAGCCAGGCTCGGTGCTGGTGGACATCTCCATCGACCAGGGGGGCTGTTTCGAGACGAGCCGGCCGACCACTCATGCCGAGCCCACCTTCGTCGTCGACGGTGTCGTGCATTACTGCGTCGCCAACATGCCGGGTGCCGTGGCGCGCACTTCGACGTTCGCATTGACCAACGCGACGCTTCCCTATGTCAGGATGCTGGCCGATCATGGCTGGCAGGCCGCGCTCAGGAAGGATCCGGGCTTCGCGGCTGGGCTCAACGTGCATGCCGGCGGCATCACCCACGCGGCGGTGGCGCAGGCGCTCGGGCTGCCCCTCGCGCCATCGCCCGTCCAGGCCGGCTGACTCGATGTAACTTCCAACCTGGTGTTGTCGCCCGCCGTTTCGCGTCGGGCGACAACACCGCTCGGGAGTCCTCCGTTCCCGGATATCACTCGCGGGCCGGCGCCGATGTGAACGTGTTGCCACGGGCCGGTCTTGCCTTGACAATTGCCGCAGATTGTGATTGACTGAAACGTCGCATCTGCGAATTTCTTCAGACTACAAACAACAAGTCGAAGAGCACACGTTCAAGTAACAATTTGAGTGAGGAGAGTCCGATGATCGCTCGGCGCATCAAGGCTCATGGTCCAACCTCTGTCCGTTACTTCGATCTCCCGGGGAGTCTGTTCCGGATCTCGGTCCCGCTTCTGTTGATCATCCTCTCGACCGGAGTGTCCGCCGCTCCCGGCAACGCGCCGGCAAGCGGTGACGGCACGGTCACGGTATCGAGCCTCGGCAGCGCGCCACCGACCTTCGTGGGTCCGGCGGCGACGGGTTGCGCGAGCGGGTGCACCCTGTTGAGCGGTCCGACCCTCGTCGCCTCGACCATCGCGTACGCGCTCGGCTCGGGATCACATCCGGCGAGGCTCGCCACGCAACGGGCGCCGGGCCACGTCAATGCCGCGCGGATGCAAGCCGCAATGGCCGCATATTCCGCCGCCCTCGCTCACGCGACGGTGCCCGGCAGGTCGATGCGGGATGCCGTCAAGGCCGCCGTCGCCGCTTATCGGGGTGGGCTGCGCCTGGCGCCCTACCCGCAGTTTGAGGCCGCGCGCTCCGCAAGCGAGGGTCTTGCGCGCAGCCGCCCGCCGCAGATCGGGTGTATGTCCTCCGGTGGCTATTGCAATGCGATCAGTCTGATCGCGCCCGGTGCGAGAGGCGTGAAGGGGATCGACGCGGTCGACTCGGGCACGATGCCGACCAACCCGTTGGGTGACATCGAGCCACCGGACCAGGGGCTGTGCGCGGGGAACGGCTACGTCGTGGAGTCGAACAACATCGGCGAGGTGCTCTTCTTCAACACTGCGCTGCGGCGGGCGTCCGGGGTGATACCGCTCGACACGCTGATGGGCCTGACCGCGAAAGGCTGGTCGAGCGGTGGGGACGTCTCGTGCAACTACGACCACGCCAACGGCGGTCACTGGTTCTTCACCGAGTTCGCCTCGGCCAGCTCCGAGGCGAGCGGTGGAACCTTTTCCGGTTGCTTCGCTGGAGTAGCCGACACCTGTTACGAAGTCATCGCAGTAACACAGGGCGCAAGTCCGTACGGGCCGTACTACGTCTACTATCTCAACGCCAATTACAATCCGGCCGAGCTCGGAGCGCCGTACCTGCTCAACGACTTCACCAAGACCGCGGTCAGCCGCGATGCGTTCCTCCTCTTCTACGACGAGTTTCCGCTGGTCACACCCGGCATTGGCGGTCACTTCTTTAACGGGGCGCAGGAGTTCGCTTTCGACAAGGCCGCCCTGGAGGCGGGCTTGCCGGTCACTCTCGGCGATGGATCGCCGAATCCGGCCTTCAACGTGGCGATCGAGAACATGGGCACGCTGAGCACACCGGACGGAACCTGCGCGGCGACCGGTTTCACCTGCTGGTACTCGGTGATCCCGGCAATGCCGCCGGATCCGCGGCAATTCGACAACAGCCATGGCGGCTCGGCGTTCATGCTGGAGACGCTTGATTTCTACGGCAGCGGGGACACGCGACTTGCGGTGTTCGACTGGACGGAGCTGTCCGCGCTCGACAGCCCGGCCTGCGAGAGCTGCGCGGCGATCCGCTTCGGCGGTCAGCTGTTGTCTGGGGTTGATGCTTACTTCGATCCCGGACTGCTCGCGCCACAGAAGGCCGGTCCGATACCGCTTGGCGATGACTGCGGCGTCCTGGGTCTGACGGTATCGAGTTGTCCCGAGGGCGGTATCGCCACCAACGGCGACAACTTCACCCAGGCTTCGCAGGGCCAGGGCAAGCTCTGGGGGGCGGTCTCGACCGCGCTCAGCGAATCGTTCCCGGGCGAGGCGAGCGCGGAGAGTCACATGGGCGCCGTGTACTACGTGGTGAACACCGAGGGGTTCGACCATGGGGGCTCGTTCTCGCTCGCAGGAGAGGGCTACGTGGCGCCGGTACACGAGGATCTGTCGATGCCGGATCTGATTGCGCCCGACGACGGACCGGGCGTGCTCGTCTTCACGCTCACCGGCAACGGAGGTCCGACTGGGGCGGACGGTGGGGGCTTCTACCCCTCAACCGCCTATGTCACGGTGTCCTCGGGCGACGACGGTGCGTGGCCCGGGACGATCCACGTGGTCGATCTGGGTCAGTCCCCGCAGGATGGCTTCAGTGAATACCTGGGACCACGGTGGGGCGATTACTCCCAGGGCGTCTTCGATCCTCTCACCGAAAAGATCTACTTCGCCAACGAGTACATCCAGTACGCGAACTGCACCGGCAGTGCGTTCGATGTGCTCGCTTTGGGCACTTGTGGCGGCACCCGGGACGGCTTCGCCAACTGGGGCACCTCGGTGAACTCCTTCAGCCCATAGCGCGCGCAGACCGGTTAACTCCGTGTAACTTCTAGCGGACCGGGAGGCCAGCCGGTAAGCTGCCCGGGAACGCCCCGCGGGAATGACCAGGATCGGGTCATGCCGCGGGGCGCTTTCAACCAGATAAGGAGCACCCATGAGTCTGCGCAAGCTCGTCCTGCCGCTCGGTTTGCTGGCGCTGTCCGGCACCGCCTTCGCCAAGCCCGTGACCTATGTGTGTGATCCGGCCCATACGCACCCGAGTTTCGCGGCCGATCACATGGGGGGCCTGTCGGTGTGGCGCGGCATGTTCACCGAGTCGAGCTGCACCATCGTCATGGACCGCAAGGCCCATACCGGCTCCGTAAAGGTGACCGTGCAGACAGCCTCGGACGATTTCGGCAATGCCCAGCTCAACAAGGATGCGCGGGGACCCAACCTCCTCGATGTGGCCCGCTACCCGACCGCCAGCTATGCGGGCAAACTCGCGGACTTCAGGAACGGAGCCCCGACCAAGGTGGTCGGCACGTTCACGCTCCGTGGGGTGACCCGGCCGCTCACGCTCGATATCCGCCATTTCGAGTGCAAGGAGGTGGCGATGATGCACCAGTACCGCTGCGGCGCGGACGCGTTTGCCGAGTTCGATCGGGCCCGCTACGGCATGTCCTTCGGCAAGGCGTTCGGCTTTCAAATGTGGGTGCGCCTGCACATCCAGGTCGAGGCCGTGCGACAGGGCTGAACGTGAGAGCCTAATCACATAGCCCAAAAATCTGGCCACCGGCGGCCCGCGGGACGGGCCGTCGGGCGGGGCATTGTGTAGACTGGGCGTCCGCTCACGACGGATGCGCCGGTGTCATCAATCAGCGACTCAGAATTGCTCGAAGCCCTGCTCGGGGCGGCCCACGCGGCCGGCGTGGCCGCGCACGCGCTCTATCGCAGCGGGGTCGCGGTCGAGCACAAAGCCGACCTCTCGCCGGTGACCGAGGCCGACCGAGCCTCCGAGGTCATCATCCTCGAGCATCTCTCGCGCCTCGCTCCGCAGATCCCGGTGGTGGCCGAGGAGTCGGTCGCCGAGGGGCGCACCCCCGAAGTCGGTGAGTCGTTCTTCCTGGTCGATCCCTTGGATGGCACCAAGGAGTTCATCCATCGGCGGGGGGACTTCACGGTCAACATCGCCCTCATCCGGGGCGGCCGCCCGGCGCTCGGAGTGGTCTACGCGCCGGTGAGCGGAATGCTCTACGCCGGTGATGTTGCCGCTGCGCATGCCTACCGCTGCTTGCGCCGCACCGACCAGAGTCCCTCGGGCCCACGCGAGAGGCTGCACGTGCGGCCGGTCCCCGCCGATGGGCTTACGGCCGTCGTGTCGCGCTCGCACTCGACCCCGGAAACGGAAGCCTATCTGCATCACTACACCGTGCGGCACCGGGTGTCGGTGGGCTCCTCGCTCAAGTTCTGCCTGGTCGCCTCCGGGGAGGCGGACCTCTACCCGCGTCTCGGGCCCACCATGGAGTGGGACACCGCCGCAGGCCACGCCGTGCTCGCCGCCTCGGGCGGGCAGGTGCTCGCTCCGGGCGGGGAGCCGCTGCGCTATGGCAAACCGCAATTCCGCAATTCATACTTCGTCGCCGGCGGCCCCCTCGAGCTCTTTCCGCTCTCGTCCTGATCGCGCATGACAACCACCACGACACTGTCCCGAACGCAGCTCTCGCAGCACCTGAAACGCCTGGAGTCCGAGTCCATCGGGATCCTGCGCGAGGTGGTGGCGGAGTTCCGCAACCCCGTGATGCTCTACTCCATCGGCAAGGACTCCGGGGTCATGCTGCACCTCGCGCTGAAGGCGTTCTATCCTTCGAAGCCGCCTTTCCCGCTGCTGCACATCGATACCACCTGGAAATTCCGCGACATGATCCGCCACCGCGATGAGGTCGCGGCGCGCTATGGCCTGAAGCTTCTCGTGCACACCAATCCGGAAGGCCTGGCCCGCGGCATCAATCCGATCACCTCCGGCTCGCAGCTCCATACCCAGGTGATGAAGACCGAGGCGCTGAAGCAGGCGCTCGACAAATGGGGATTCGATGCCGCCTTCGGCGGCGCGCGGCGCGACGAGGAGAAAAGCCGCGCCAAGGAGCGCATCTTCTCCTTCCGCTCCGCCGGCCATGTCTGGGATCCGCGCAACCAGCGGCCGGAGCTCTGGAGCCTCTTCAACACCAAGATCAGCAAGGGGGAGACCATCCGCGTCTTTCCGCTCTCGAACTGGACGGAGCTCGACATCTGGCAGTACACCCGCGCGGAGAGCATTCCGGTGGTGCCGCTGTACTTCGCCGCCCCGCGGCCCGTGCTCGAGCGCGACGGCCAGCTCATCATGCGCGATGACGAGCGGCTGCCCCTGAGACCGGGGGAGAGCTTGCAGATGCGCATGGTGCGCTTTCGCTCCCTCGGCTGCTATCCGCTCTCGGCCGCGATCGAGAGCACCGCGACGACGCTCGATGACATCATCGCCGAGATGCTCGCGACGCGCACCTCGGAGCGCTCTGGCCGGCTCATCGACAGCGACGAGGCCGCCTCCATGGAGAAGAAGAAACGTGACGGGTATTTCTGAGGGCTTGCCGCGATGACCTCTGGCGCACACACCGAAGTAACCGTGAGTCCCTCCGGCGCGGGCGGTCCCGAGAAGGCGCTGCTGCGCTTTCTTACCTGCGGCTCGGTGGACGATGGCAAGTCGACGCTCATCGGCCGGCTGCTCTATGACACCCAGCTCGTCCTCGAGGACCAGCTCACCGTGCTCGAGCGCGACAGCCGCAAGCACGGCACGACGGGCGAGGAGCTCGATCTCGCGCTGCTCGTCGATGGGCTTCAGGCCGAGCGCGAGCAGGGCATCACCATCGATGTGGCCTACCGGTACTTCTCCACGCAGCGCCGCGCCTTCATCGTGGCCGATACGCCGGGTCACGAGCAGTACACGCGCAACATGGCGACCGGAGCCTCCAACTGCCAGGCGGCCGTCATCCTGATCGATGCGCGCAAGGGCGTGCTCACCCAGACGCGCCGGCACAGCTACATCTGCTCGCTCCTTGGCATCAAGCACGTGGTGCTCGCGGTCAACAAGATCGATCTCGTGGACTTCTCCGGCGAGCGATTCCACCACATCGTTGCCGACTATCTCGGCTTCGCTAAAGCGCTCGAGTTCAGCTCGATCACGCCCATCCCGCTCTCGGCGCGCTACGGCGACAACGTCATCCGCCGCTCGGAGCACATGCGCTGGTACGAGGGCCCGACGCTCATCGAGCACCTGGAGTCGCTCGATGTCGAGGAGGAGATCGAGGAGAAGCCGTTCCGCTTCCCCGTGCAGTGGGTCAACCGTCCCGACCTCGATTTCCGCGGCTTCTCGGGCACCGTGGCCTCCGGCCGGGTGCGGCCCGGGGATCGCGTGGTGGTGGCGGGCTCGGGCCGCGAGAGCACCGTATCGCGCATCGTCACCGCCGATGGAGACCTGGCGGAGGCCTGCGCCGGAGATGCCGTCACGCTGACCCTCGCCGACGAGGTGGACGTGGCGCGAGGCGATGTGCTCGCTCAGGCGGACTCGCGGCCGGAGGTGGTCGATCAGTTCGCCGCGCAGGTGCTGTGGATGATCGAGGAGCCGATGCTCCCCGGACGCTCCTACCTGATGCGTATCGGCACCCGGTTCGTGCCGGCGCGCATCACCAGCCTCAAGCACAAGACCGACGTCAACACCCTCGAGCACATCGCCGCCAAGACGCTGCAGCTCAATGAGATCGGCTTCTGCAATCTCGGCACCGCGACCCCGGTGGCCTTCGATCCCTATGCCGAGAACCGCGAGACCGGCGCCTTCGTGCTGATCGACCGTTTCACCCACGCCACCGCCGGGGCCGGCATGATCAGCTTCGGCCTGCGCCGCGCGACCAACATCCACCGCCAGGCGCTGCTCGTGGACAAGACCGCGCGCGCGCGCCTGAACGGCCACCGTCCGGCGATCCTGTGGTTCACGGGCCTTTCGGGCTCGGGCAAGAGCACCATCGCCAACATCGTCGAGCGCGAACTGCACGCCCTCGGAGCGCACACCTACATGCTGGACGGCGACAACGTCCGGCACGGCCTCAATCGCGATCTCGGCTTCACCGACGCCGACCGCGTGGAGAACATCCGGCGCGTGGGCGAGGTCGCCCGGCTGTTCGTCGACGCCGGGGCGATCGTGCTGTGCTCGTTCATCTCGCCCTTCAGGGCCGAGCGGCGCATGGTGCGGGAGCTCGTCGATGCAGGGGAATTCGTCGAGGTCTTCGTCGACACCCCGATCGAGGAGTGCAAGCGGCGCGACCCGAAGGGCCTGTATGCCCGGGCGCTCGAGGGCAAGATCAAGAACTTCACGGGCATCGATTCGCCGTACGAGCCGCCCGAGAGCCCCGAGGTGGTGCTCGAGACGCGCGATGGCCCGGAGCAGGCCGCGCGGCGCGTGCTCGATGCGCTGCGCGAGCAGCACATCATCACCTACTGACCCGGTTGCCCCCGGCGCGGCCCTCGCGCCGGGCCAAGTTCGCAGCTACCATCGCGCGATGACGGCATCGGGGGGCCCCATGGCTACGAACTATCGTCTCGCGGCCGAGGTGGCCGTGCTGGAGATCGACAACCCGCCGGTCAACGCGCTCAGCCTCCTGGTGCGCGAGGGCCTGGTGGAGGGCATCCGCCGCGCCGCCGCCGATCCCGCGGTGCGGGGCATCGTCATCGGCGCCAAGGGAAGCTTTCCGGCCGGCGCCGACATCAACGAGATCGCCACGGGACTCGCCTTCGCGCCTCCCATACTCCTTGACGTTCAGGCGCAGATCGAAGCCATCGGCAAGCCCGTCGTGGCCGCGATCACCGGCACCGCGCTCGGCGGCGGGTTCGAGCTCGCCCTCACCTGTCACGCGCGGGTGGCATCCCCGGATGCCCGAGTGGGCCTGCCCGAGGTGAAGCTCGGGCTCATTCCCGGAGCGGGGGGGACGCAGCGGTTCACCCGCCTCGCAGGCCCCGAGGCGGCGCTCGAGGCGATCACTTCCGGGGCGCAGCTGCCGGCATCGCGGGCGCTCGAGTTGGGTCTGCTCGATGCGATCGCCGCCGACCCGCTCGCAGAGGCTGCCTCCCTCGCACAGCGCCTGGCGGACAGCGGCAAGCCGCTGCCGTTGGCGAGCGCGCGCGGCGAGAAGATCGAGGGAGTGGATCCAGAGCTCTTCGCCACCTGGAGGGCGAAGGTCGCAAAGAAATATCGCGGTCAGCTCGCCCCGCAACGCGTCTGTGAGGCCATCGAGGCGGCCTGCTCCAGGGAGCGGGCCGAGGCGTTCAAAATCGAGCGCAAGTTGTACCTCGAGTGCCGCGAAAGTCCGCAGCGCAGGGCGCTGATGCACGTCTTTCACGCCGAGCGCGAAGCGAGACGGATCCCGGGGGTGGGACCGGAGGTCACTGCGCAGCCGATCCGTCGGGCGGCGGTCGTCGGGGCCGGGACGATGGGCTCGGGTATCGCGATGTGCTTCGCGAACGCGGGCGTCCCGGTGACCCTGTTGGATGTGTCTTCCGATGCGCTCGAGCGCGGCATGGCCGGGATCCGCGGCCACTATGCCGGCTCGGTGGAGCGCGGCAGCCTCACGCAGGAGAAGGTCGATTGGGCGCTGTCGCTGATCGGCACGACCACCGACTACGAGTCCCTCTCTACCGTCGATATCGTCATCGAGGCGGTGTTCGAGGATCCGGGGCTCAAGCGGCGGATCTTCGCCGAGCTCGACCGCCATGCGCCCGAGCACGCCATCCTGGCAACCAACACCTCGACGCTCGATATCGATCTGATCGCCGAGGCGACCTCCCGGCCGCAGCAGGTGCTCGGGACGCACTTCTTCAGCCCCGCCCATGTGATGAAGCTCATGGAGAACGTCCGTGGCGCGAAGACCTCGCCCCAGACGCTCGCCACGGTCATGGCCCTTGCGCGCACGCTCGGCAAGGTCGCGGTGCTCGCCGGCAACTGCGACGGATTCATCGGCAACCGGATGCTGCAGTACTACGGCGCCGAGGCGGAACGGTTGCTCGAGGAGGGAGCGAGCCCCGAGCAGATCGATCGGGTGATCGAGGCGTTCGGCTTCGCCATGGGCCCGCTCGCGATGCGCGACCTCGCCGGCAACGATGTCGGCTGGGCCATCCGGCGCAATCGCACGCTCCCGGAGGATGAGCGCTGGTCGCCCATCCTGCAGCGCATGGCCGAGTCCGGCCGCCTCGGGCAGAAGAGCGGCCGAGGCTTCTACCTCTACGAGGGCCGTACCCGCCGCAGCGACCCCGAGGTGCTCGCGCTCATCGAAGGCATATCGCGCGAGCTCGGAATCGAGCGCCGGGACATCCCCGATGCCGAGATCCTCGCGCGGCTGCTCCATCCGCTGGTCAACGAGGGGGCGAAGATCCTCGATGAGGGAATCGCGGTGCGCGCCGGGGACATCGACATCGTCTACGTCCACGGCTATGGCTTCCCGGCCTACAAGGGCGGGCCGATGTTCTGGGCCGAACATGAGGGGCTCGACAAGGTCATCGAGACCATGGAAGCCTTGGCGCCAAGCCATGGCCGGCGCTGGCTGCCGGCGCCGCGGCTGAAACAGGCGGCCGCGCGCGGCCGCTGGACTTGAGGTAGGGGGACAAGGGGTTCCGGGTCCGAGGGGCACGCGGCGGAAGCCGCTTGACTCCGGCATGAAATAAACGTATGTTTCAAACGAGTGTTCGCGTGGATCCGATAACATCATCCGTTTCCGCCGGGGAGGGCGCTCACTCCGAGCCGAAGTACTCCGAGACGGCCATCCGCATCCTGGATGCGGCCGAGGGTCTGTTCGTGGAGCTCGGCATGGAGGCGACCTCGCTGCGGCTGATCACCCAGCAGGCGGCAGTCAATCTGGCGGCGGTGAACTATCACTTCCGCTCGAAGGACGCGCTGTTCGAAGCGGTATTCCTGCGTCGCTTCGGACCCTGGGCCACCGAGTGCCTGAGGGAGCTCGATGCCCTGGAGGGGCGGGTGGCGGCGGGCGCGGAGCCGCTCACGGCCGAGGCGGTGGTCTGGAGCTACGTGAGGCCCGCGCTCGCGCTGTCGAAAGATCCCTCGCGCGGCGGCGTGATGTTCGTGCGGCTGTTCTCGCGGGTGCTGGTGGAGAACCACCGCCAGCTGCGCGAGACGATGTCGCGGCAGTACGGCGATCTGGTCACCCGCTACACGCGGGCGCTGGGACGTGCGTTGCCGGGCCTCACGGAGCAGGAGGTGGAGTGGCGCATGCACCTCGGGTTCAGCGTCATGTTCCACGCCTTCGCAGGCAACGACATCCTCAAGGTGTTTGGCCGCTCGGCGGTATCGGCACGCGACCCGGACATGATCGTGAGACATATGGTGCCGTTCGTCGTGGCCGGATTGACCTCGCCCCCCTCGGGGCGCTCGGGCAAGTGACCGTAAGCGCGCGGCGGCGCCGGATGGGTGTCCTGGCCCACGGGACACGTGTCATTCAGGAGATGCGCCTTGTTATTGTCCGCTGCTTTGGGTGTCGTGTTGCTCGCTATGCTGGCTTACTTCCGGGCCGGCATCCTGCTGTGGACGGTGGGCTTGGGCCTGTGGCTCGCTGAGCTCGCATTCGGTGCCGGCCGAACGCTCTCACCGCTCCTGCTGAGCACGTGCGGTGTGCTCGCGCTGGTCGCGAACGTACCGCCGCTGCGGCGCATGTGCCTCGCCCCGGTGTTCGCAGCGTTCCGGCGTCTGCGACCGACGATGTCGCCGACCGAGAAGG
The DNA here is from genome assembly GCA_027452045.1 of Gammaproteobacteria bacterium. Taxonomy (GTDB): domain Bacteria; phylum Pseudomonadota; class Gammaproteobacteria; order Steroidobacterales; family Steroidobacteraceae; genus 13-2-20CM-66-19. The sequence continues at coordinate 40,238 of DAIDHH010000059.1, read as the reverse complement.
AAGCCATCGAAGCCGGCACCGTCTGGTGGGATGGGGAGCTCTTCTCCGGCAAGCCCGACTGGCGGCGGCTCCTCTCCTTTCCGCATCCAAAGCTCAGCGCCGAGGAGCGGGCCTTTCTCGAGGGCCCGGTCGAGGCGCTCTGCGCGATGCTCGATGACTGGAAGATCACCCAGGAGCTGAAGGATCTGCCGCCGGAGGTCTGGCGCTTCGTGCGCGAGAACGGCTTCCTCGGCATGATCATCGGGAAAAAATACGGCGGTCTCGAGTTCTCGAACTTTGCCCACGCCAAGGTCGTCACCAAGATCGCAACGCGCGCAGGCTCCGCCGCGGTGACCGTGATGGTGCCGAACTCCCTCGGCCCGGGAGAGCTGCTGCAGCGTTACGGCACCGAGGCGCAGAAGGATTACTACCTGCCGCGTCTCACCAGGGGAATCGAGATTCCGTGCTTCGCGCTCACCAGTCCCTCGGCCGGCTCCGATGCCGGCTCCATCCCGGACTATGGTTATGTCTGCCGCGGCTCCTACACCGATCCGCGCACCGGCGAGCGCCACGAAAACGTGCTCGGGATGCGCGTGAGCTGGGAGAAGCGCTGGATCACGCTCGCGCCGGTGGCCACACTCCTCGGTCTTGCCTTCAGGTTGCATGACCCGCAGCGGCTGCTCGGTGGCGAGCAGGACATCGGCATTACCTGCGCGCTCGTGCCGGCCGAGCATGAGGGCGTGTGCATCGGCCGCCGGCACTGGCCGGGCGGCGCCGCGTTCATGAACGGACCGACCTGGGGACGCGAGGTGTTCATCCCCATCGACTGGATCATCGGCGGACCCGCCTACGCCGGTGAGGGCTGGCGCATGCTCATCGAGTGCCTGTCCGTCGGGCGCTGCATTTCGCTCCCGGCCCTCGCGGTCGCCTCCGGAAAGGTGGCGAGCTTCGCCACGGGCGCCTACGCCCGGGTGCGCGATCAGTTCGGCATGCCGATCGGGCGCTTCGAGGGAGTCGATGAGGCGCTCTGCCGCATCGGCGGCCATACCTATCAGATGGAGGCGGCGCAGGACCTCGCGCTCACCGGGCTCGATCTCGGGGAGAAGCCCGCGGTGCTGTCCGCGGTGCTGAAGTATCACAACACCGAGCGCATGCGTAAGGTATTGAACGACGCCATGGACATCCATGGCGGGCGCACCGTGGTGCTCGGTCCGCGCAACTACCTCGCCGCAGCCTATCAGACGATTCCGGTGGCGATCACAGTCGAGGGCGCCAACATCCTCACTCGCTCCATGATCATCTTCGGGCAGGGAGCGATCCGCTGCCATCCGTACGTGCTGCGCGAGATGCGCGCCGCGGAGTCGGGTGACCTCAAGGAGTTCGACCGCGCATTCACGGCGCACGTCGGGTTCATCGTCTCTAACTTCGTGCGCGCGCTGTGGATGGGCTTGACCGGCGCGCGGCTCATCGCCGGCGCGCCGCGCCCGGGCCGGGTCGGGCGCTACTACCGGACGCTCACCCGCTACTCGAGTGCATTCGCGCTGCTTGCGGACATGGCGCTCGTGAGCCTGGGCGGGACCCTCAAGTTCCGCGAGAAGCTCTCGGCGCGGCTCGGGGACATGCTCTCGGGGCTGTACATCGCATCCGCCTGCCTCAGGCGGTTCGAGCGCGACGGGGCGCCGAAGGAGGATTTCCCGGTGCTTGCCTGGGCGGTCGAGGCGGCGCTCTACGACATTCAGCAGGCGATGGACGGGTTTCTCGCCAACCTGCCGAACCGGGCGCTCGCCTGGGTCCTGCGCCGTGCCGTGTTTCCCTGGGGCCTCACGCGCAAGGCGCCATCCGATCGCATGGGGACGCGGGTGGTGCGGGCGCTGATGACACCCGGCGGCGCACGCGAGCGGCTCACAAGCGGCATGCACGTTCCGAAGGACGAGCGAGAGCCGCTCGGGGTGCTCGAGCCGGCGCTGCGCGCAGTGCTCGATACCGAGCCGACCGAACGCAGGCTGCGCTTGCTCGCCCGCGAGGGTAAGCTCACGGCGTTCACGGATCGGGAACGGCTCGCTGAAGCCTGCGATGCCGGTCTCATCAGCGCCGAGGAATGTCGGGCCGTCGAGCGCGCCCGCAGGCTCAAGCGCGAGGTGATCATGGTGGATGATTTCGATGCCAGCCTCACCCGTTACGACGAGGGGCTGCTCGAGAGAGTGGTGTTCTGAGGGGAAAACATGTCCGACACGAAGTTCAGGGTACGCAAGGTCGCCGTGCTCGGCGCCAGAGTGATGGGTGCGCAGATCGCCGCCCACCTGGTCAACGCCCGGGTGCCGACCATCCTCTTTGACCTTCCGGCAAAGGAAGGGGACAGGAGCGGTATCGCCCGCAAGGGGATCGAGGGCCTGAAGAAGCTTACTCCCTCGCCGCTTGCGAGCCGCGAGACGGCCGGTTTCATCCAGGCGGCCAATTACGAGGAGCACCTCGGGCTGCTCGCAGAGTGCGATCTGGTGATCGAGGCGATCGCCGAGCGCCTCGACTGGAAGATGGAGCTCTATCGCAAGGTCGCCCCGCATCTTTCCGCCCGCGCCATCTTCGCGACCAACACCTCGGGGTTGTCCATCGCAGCGCTCGCCGAAGCCTGCCCGAAGGAGCTGCGCTCGAGGTTCTGCGGCGTGCACTTCTTCAATCCGCCGCGCTACATGCACCTCGCGGAGATCATTCCCTGCGAGGCTGTGAGTCCCGCGGTGCTCGATGACCTCGAGCGATTCCTGGTCACCACCCTGGGCAAGGGCGTGATTCGCGCCAAGGACACGCCGAACTTCGTCGCCAACCGCATCGGAGTGTTCTCGATGCTCGCGACCATCGCGAATGCCGAGAAGTACGGCATTCGCTTCGATGTCGTGGACGAGCTGACGGGCCCGCGCCTCGGCAGAGCCAAGTCGGCCACTTTCCGCACCGCCGATGTGGTCGGCCTCGACACTTTCGCGCACGTCGTGAAGACCATGCGGGACGGCCTGGCGCACGACCCCTGGCATGCGCTCTTTCAGTCACCGCCCTGGCTCGCGAAGCTCATCGAGGCCGGTGCGCTTGGCGCCAAGACGAGGAGCGGTATCTATCTCAAGAAGGGCAGGGACCTCCAGGTGCTCGATCCGGCAAGCGGCGGATACGTCGCGGCCGGGGCCAAGGCCGATGAGGGCGTCAGCGAAATCCTTGCGCTCAAGGACCCGGCACAGAAGCTCAGGCGGCTGCGCGAGAGCGATCACGCGCAGGCGCAGTTCCTGTGGGCGTGCTTTCGCGACACGTTCCACTACATCGCGTATCACCTGAAGGATATCGCGCACTCGGCGCGCGACGTGGATCTCGCCATGCGCTGGGGGTTCGGCTGGAAACAGGGCCCCTTCGAGCTCTGGCAGGCCGCCGGCTGGGCGCAGGTCGCGGGCTGGATCGAGGAGGATATCGGGGCCGGCAGGGCGTTGGCGCAGGTGCCGCTGCCGGCCTGGGCGCGCGAGCCGGCCCGCACGGGCGTGCATTTCCCGCAGGGCTCCTACGATGCTGCGGGTGAGACCCTGGTCAGCCGTTCCACGCTCGATGTGTATCGCCGCCAGGTGTGGCCGGCCTCGCTCATCGGAGAGGGCCGCGCGCAGCTCGGGGAGACGGTGTACGAGAACCCGGGCGTGCGTGCCTTCACCACGGGCGATGAGGTGCTGGTGGTGTCCTTCAAGACCAAAGCGCACTCGATCAGCCCCGAGGTGCTCGAGGGGCTCAATCACGCGATCGGCCTCGCGGAGGAGCGCTTCAGGGCACTCGTCATCTGGCAGAGCGAGGCGCCGTTCTCGGTGGGGGCCAACCTCGAGTCACTCCGTCCGGCGCTCGCCACGGGTGATTGGAAGACCATCGATGGAGTGATCGCGCTTTTCCAGAGCACTTCCCAGCGCCTGCGCTACAGCGAAATTCCCACCGTCGCGGCCACGGAGGGTTACGTGTTCGGCGGGGGGTGCGAGTTCGCGATGCACTGCGACCGGGTGGTCGCCGCTCTCGAGTCCTACGTGGGGCTCGTCGAGGCGGGCGTCGGCCTGCTGCCGGCGGGCGGAGGCTGCAAGGAGTTCGCGCTGCGCGCGGCGCTCGAGAGCAAGGGGGATCTTTTCGCCTCGCTCAAGGACTACTACATGATGATCGCGACCGCCCGGGTTGCGGGCAGCGGCCTCGAGGCGCGCGAGCTCGGATTCCTGCGTGCAAGCGATGTGGTGGCGTTCAACGCCTACGAGCTGCTCTACCTCGCCAGGCAGCAGGCGCTCGCGCTCGCAGAGAGCGGCTATCGTCCCCCGCTCCCGGGCCGGCGCATCCCGGTCGCCGGGCGCACCGGGGCGGCCTCGATCAAGGGGCAGTTGGTCAACATGCTGGAGGGTCACTTCATCAGCGAGTACGACTTCGAGATCGGCGCGCGGATCGCGGAGGTCGTCACGGGTGGCGATGTCGAGGCCGGTACCGAGGTCGATGAGCAGTGGCTGCTCGAGCTCGAGCGACGGCACTTCCTCGCGCTGCTGAAGAATGCGAAGACCCAGGAGCGCATCGCCCACACGCTCGCCACCGGCAAGCCGCTGCGTAATTGAGATCGCGGAGATTTCCCCCATGACCCAACAGATCCAAGACGCCTACATCGTCGCCGCAACACGCACCCCGGTCGGCAAGGCGCCCCGCGGCATGCTGCGACAGGTGCGCCCGGATGACATGCTGGTGCACGTGCTGAAGAGTGCGCTGGCGCAGGTCCCCTCGCTTGAGCCGAAGAGCATCGAGGACGTCGTCGTCGGCTGCGCCTTCCCGGAGGCGGAGCAGGGGCTGAACATGGCACGCATCGGGGCGCTCCTCGCGGGCCTGCCGGATACCGTTCCCGGCGTCACGATCAACCGGTATTGCTCCTCCGGACTCAATGCCGTGCAGATCGCCGCAGACCGCATCCGCCTCGGGGAGGCCGATGTGGTGATCGCCGGCGGCGCCGAGTCGATGTCCATGGTGCCCATGATGGGTAACAAGGTGGCGCTCAACCCCGAGATCTTCGCCAAGGACGAGAATTTCGCGATCGCCTACGGCATGGGTATCACCGCCGAGAAGGTGGCACGGCAATGGAAGGTGTCCCGTGAGGATCAGGATGCCTTCTCGCTCGAGTCGCACCGGCGCGCGGTGGCGGCAACCGCCTCCGGCGCTTTCCGGGCCGAGATCTCCCCCCTGGAGGTGACCACGAGGACCCCGGACCTCACGACCCACGAGGTCAGGGTGTCCACGAAGACCGTGCTGGATGATGAAGGTCCGCGCGCCGACACCTCGCTCGAGGCGCTCACGAAGTTGAAGACGGCCTTCGATGCCAAGGGCAGTGTCACGGCCGGCAACAGCTCCCAGACCTCCGACGGCGCGGCCGCGGTGGTCTTGGTTTCGGAGGCGGCGCTCAAGCGCTACAACCTGACGCCGCTCGCTCGATATGTCACTTTCGCCGTCAAGGGCGTGCCCCCTGCGGTCATGGGCATCGGACCGAAGGTGGCGGTGCCGGCCGCCCTCGAGCGGGCCGGCATCGGACTCGGAGCGATCAAATGGATCGAGCTCAACGAGGCTTTTGCGGCCCAGGCCCTCGCGGTCATCCGCGACCTTGATCTCGATCCGCAGCTCGTCAACCCCCACGGTGGCGCAATTGCCCTCGGTCACCCGCTCGGGGCAACCGGAGCGATCCGTACCGCGACCCTGGTGCACGGCATGCGCGGCCGGGGCGAGAAGGGCTACGGAATCGTCACGATGTGCATCGGCACCGGGATGGGCGCGGCGGGGGTGTTCGAGGTGCTTTGATCGCGAGGCTCACGCGGAGCGCAGGCCCGCGGCGATCGGCATGCGCGCGGCCCGCACCGCCGGCAAGAGGCCGCCGATGAGGCCAAGGAGGAGGGCATAGGTCATCCCGAGCTCGAGCAGCCGCGGGGTGACCTCGAAGCGGAACGCGATGACGCTGAATTGGTTGTAGGTGCTCGCCTCGAAACCGTTGAACAAGGCGTAGGCGAGGGCCGCGCCGCACGCCCCGCCGATGGCCCCGAGGGTCAGCGCCTCCATCAGCACCGATCCGAGCACCACGGAACCTGCGAACCCGAGCGCGCGCAATGTCGCGATCTCGCGGGTCCGGGCGGCGACCGCCGTGTAGAGAGTATTGACGGCGCCGAACACCGCGCCGCCGCCCATGAGGATGGCGATGATGCCGCCGATGATGCCGATGAACAGTGCCATGTCGTGGGCCTGCCCGGCAAAGTAATCCGATTCCCGTTGCACGCTGACGCTGAGGCGCGGATTGCCGGTGAGGGCGTGTTTGAAGTTGGCGAACGCCTGTGGCGCCGCGAGCCGGGCGTAGACCGAGCTCACCGAGTCGCCACGCCGGTAGGCGGCCTCGAGCACCGGCAGGCTCGTCCAGAGCTCCGAATCATGGAGCCCGCCGCCGTCATCGAAAATGCCTACCACTCGCCAGCGGTAGGTGCCGCTCCTGAGCACATCGCCCGGACGCAGGCCGCGGAACTCCCGCGCCGCCTGCGCGCCGACGATGACCTCGTCCATTCCCGGCGTGAACATCCGTCCGGCCACGATGTGTATCCGCCGGTGCACCCGCAACGCCTCCGGCGTGACGCCGCGGAATGAAACATCCGCCACCGTGTCCGAGGAGCGCTTGCGCAGGTCGAGCTGCACCAGCAGTTCCGGCGAGAGCATCGGTCGGCCCGCGATCATGGCGATCCCCGGCGCCTGTGCGATGACTTGGGTGCTCTCGCCACCGAGCACGCTGTCGACCTCCGTGCCGGTGCCACCGTGCAGAATGATGGCGACATCCGGTGAGCCGGTGTCAGCGAGGGTGGCGTGGAAGCCGGCGCGAATGGACAACACCGCGACCACCACCAGCACCACGCCGGCAAAGCCGATGACCGCGACCAACGAGGAGTCGAGGCGCCGGTGCAGGCTGCTCAGGCTCGTGGCGCTCACCGCGGCGAGTTGCATGAGCCAGCGCATCAGCCGTCCCGCAATGCCGCGGCGACCTCGAGCCGCGCGACCCGCAGGATGGGCAGGAGCGCGGCGAGGACTGCAAGGAGGAGCATGAGCGCCAGGCCCTCGAGCATCGCCGAGGAGGGGATCTCGAGTCCCGGGAGCAGTTCGATGAGCGCTGAAGAGAAGTATCCGAAGCTCGAGACGAGTGCGAAGGACAGTGCGAGTCCGAGCAGGCCGCCGGACACTGTCATCGCGAGCGACTCGAGCAGCGCGAGCGCGCACAGGTGAGGGATGCTGAAGCCGAGCGCCTTCATCAGCCCGAGCTCCGAGGTGCGCTCGCGGACCGATTGGGCCATGGTGTTGCCGGTGATCAGCAGCATGGTGAAAAAGACAGCGCCGACCACCGCGGTCACGATGGCGCCGATGTCGCCGAACTGGCTGGCGAAATTGCCGAGAAAGGACTTCTCGGTGGCCGTACGGGTCGGGAAGGGAGAGCTCGCGGTGAGCGCATCCACCTGCCGGGCGATGCGCCCGGCCGCATGCGCAGCGGCGATCTTGAGCACGAAGAACGTCGTCATGCCGTTGCCAAACAGGCGCTCATGGTCGAGGTACCTGTAGTGCATGAGGAGCAGGCTCGCGTGACTGCCCTGCACGTGGCGGAATATGCCATCGAGCACGACATCCCAGGTGTTGCCGCGGCGGTTCGGCCAGATGCTCGAGCGCAGCGGGATATGCTCCCCGAGCCGCCAGCCGTACTCCCGCTCGAGCGCCGGACCGATCACGATGCCGCGGCGGTCGGCGAGCCAGGCGCGCCGCTCGGCCGGCGACAGCCGGTCATTCGGATACACCGAGAGGAAGCTCTTTGCCCGCACCGCCAGCGCGAATATCGCGTGGCGCGGATCCTGGAAATACCCGCCCACCCAGTCCTCGGGATTGACCTCGCGCACCCCGCGTACCCCGGCGATGGTGTGCACTTCGGCGAGCGGCAGGGGGTTCACGAGCGATACCGCGCTCATGGTGATCAGCCGGTCGGCGCCGGCAAAGCGCACGCCGGCCGCGAACGCCTGGCGCAGCGCGATGAGGACGCCGAACAGGGTGAAGGCGAACACGACCGACAGCAGCGTGAGGGCACATCGGGCCCTGCGGCGCGTGAGATTGGCCCAGACCAGCGACCAGCGGCTCATGGTGGGGCGATTCTAGCCGCGGCGCCGGCGGATCTCCTCAGAATGCAGGGCTTTCGGTCACCGGCAGCCGTGTCGTGAACTTCTTGGTACGCAACACGAAGCTGGTGTTGACCGAGCGCACCGCCGGGAGCTGCAGCAGCTGCGTGGAGAGGAAGTGCTCGTAGGCGTCCATGCTCGCCGCCACGATCCGCAACAGGTAGTCGTTCGGGCCGCTCATCGAATGGCACTCGAGCACCTCGGGGCGCTCGCGCACAAGCTGGTCGAACTGGCTCACGGTGTGCGCGTGATGATTCTCGAGCGAGACGAGCGCATAGGCCTGGATCGGCAGCCCGATGGCCTCGGCCGACAGCAGCGTCGCGTACCCGGCGATGAACCCTTCCGCCTCGAGGCGCTTCAGGCGCCGCCAGCAAGGTGCGGGCGAGAGACCGACCCGCTTGGCGAGTTCCTGGTTGGTGATGCGGGCATCGAGTTGCAGCTCCTCCAGGATGCGGCAATCGAGGCGATCGATGGGGCGAGCCATGAATCTGCTCCGGGAACGCCAAAGGCGCAATAATATTGCCAGCCGGGCTCAAAATGAAGCAATGAGAGCAAGCCTATTTCGTGATGGAGCGCATAGGCTATTCGCAATAGATCCGATTTCGGAGCTTTTCCGATGCCTGCTATCGCCACACCGGCCTCCGTGGCCGGCCGCGTGCCCTCAACCAGCCGCCAGCCGGACTGGCATCGGGTGACTCACCTGCTGCAGCTCTCGCGCGCGCTCGATGACATCGAGGAGGCGCGCCTGCTGCCTGAGCGGCAGGTGATGTACCAGTTCTCGGCCCGCGGCCACGATCTCGCCCAGATCCTTCTCGGGCTCGAGCTCACCGATGCGCACGATGGGGTGACGGTGTACTACCGGTCCCGGCCGATCATGCTGGCGCTTGGCGTCGGACTCGAGGAAGCCGCTGCCGGGCCCTTGGCGCGCGTGGGCTCCTTCAGCGATGGTCGGGACATCGGCGTGGTGTTCAACCGCCCCGGGCGCGGCGGACCGACGGTGTTGCCGGCATGCGGCGGGGTGGGCGCCCAGTACACGCCCGCGGCCGGTTGGGCCCAGGCGATCGGCTATCATCGCGAGACGCTCGGCGATGCGACCTATGAGCGCAGTATCGCGGTGGTTCTCGGGGGCGATGCCTCGGTGGCGACGGCCGGCTTCTGGTCGGCGCTCACGATGGCCACCACTCTTCGCCTCCCGATGTTGTTTTACATCGAGGACAACGGCTACGGCATCTCCGTCAGCTCCCGCCTGCAGACTCCGGGCGGCAACATCGCCGCCAACCTGCGCTCCTTCTCGGGGCTCGCCCTTTTCGAGGGCGACGGTGCAAATCCGCAACAGGCCGCCGATCGCGTGAGCGAGGCGGTAGGCTACGTGCGCGCGCAGCGCTCACCGGCATTGCTGCGACTGACGGTGCCGCGGCTGTGCGGGCATTCGGGCCAGGACACCCAGGCGTACAAGTCCGCCGAGACGCTCTCGCGCGAGCGCGCAAGCGACCCGCTGCAGAGGCTGTATCGCTATCTCGTGCCGCGCCAGATGTCCGAGGCCGAGTGGGCGCGGCTTGCGCAGGAGGCGCGCCAGGAGGTCGAGGGGGCCGTGGGGCGGGCGCTCACCCGGCCCCATCCCGATCCGACACACCTCACGCGCCACGTATTCTGCGAGCAGCGCGCCGACGGGCGGCCCGAGCTGCAGGAGCAGGGCGGGCTCGCGCCGCTCGGGCACGCATTTGCGCGCTCGAGCCTTGAACCCGCGCCCGAGCCCGCCCGCATCAACATGCTGACCGCCATCCGGCGCACACTCGATGTGGAGCTTGCGCTCAACCCGCGCATGATGGTCTTCGGTGAGGATGTCGGACCGAAGGGAGGGGTGCACGGCGCGACGCTCGGTCTGCAGGAGAAACATGGCGTGGCGCGTGTGTTCGACACGAGCCTCTCGGAGGAAGGCATCATCGGGCGGGCGGTGGGCATGGCGCTCTCGGGGCTGCTGCCTGTGCCGGAGATCCAGTTCCGCAAGTACGCCGATCCTGCGGCCGAGCAGCTCAATGATTGCGGCACCATCCGCTGGCGCACCCACAACCGTTTCGCCGCGCCCATGGTCGTGCGCGTGCCGGGCGGATTCTTCAAGTGCGGGGATCCCTGGCACAGCCAGACGAACGAGGTGGCCTGGGTGCATGGCATCGGCTGGCGCGTGGCGGTGCCCTCGAACGCCGAGGATGCCACGGGGCTGCTCCGGGCGGCGCTGCGCGGCAACGATCCGACCCTCTTCTTCGAACATCGCGCGCTGCTCGATGGCGCGTGGGCCCGCCGGCCCTATCCCGGAGACGAATACATCGTGCCCTTTGGAGTTGCCCGCAGGGTGCGCGAGGGAGGTGAGCTCACGGTGGTCACCTGGGGAGCGATGGTCGAGCGCTGCGAGCAGGCCGCTACTGCCTCGGGCGTACAGGTGGAGATCCTCGACCTGAGGACGCTCATGCCGTGGGATCGCGATGCGGTGCTCGCCTCGGTACGCAAGACCCGCCGTTGCCTGATCGTGCACGAGGACAACCTGACCGCCGGGTTCGGCGCGGAAGTCGCGGCGACGCTCGCGAAGGAGGCATTCTTCAACCTCGATGCGCCCATCGAGCGTCTCGCCATGCCCGATATCCCGAGCCCGCACAGCCCGGTGCTCCTCGAGGCTGCGGTGCCGAGTGTCGAGTCGATCACCCGCGCCATTCGCGATCTCGCGAGCGTTTGATCATGGAGAAGCAGTCGCTCGAGGTCAGGGCTCCGGCAGGCCAGGAGGAAGGCACGCGCTCGCAGGTGTTGCGATGGCTCAAGGCGATCGGCGAGCCCGTCACCGAGCATGAGCCGCTCATCGAGCTCGAGACGGACAAGGTCACCGTCGAGGTGGCATCACCCGGTTCGGGCGTGCTCGCCGAAATCGTGAAGGGAGAGCAGGAGGAGATTTCCCCGGGGGATCTGTTGGGTCGGATCAGCCTCTCGACCGCGGGCGTGCAGGCCGGGCCGGCCACGGTGGTCGCGGCGCCGCCGATCGAGCATCCATCCCCCGAACGCGCTCCCGCCGATACACCACCCCGCGCAGCGCACGGCCCGCAAGCGAGAGAGAGCGCGATGCGACTGAGTCCCGCGGTCCGCCGCCTGCTGAGTGAGCATGGGCTCGAGCCGGGATCGGTGCCCGGCACGGGCGAGGGCGGCCGCATCACCGTCGATGATGTCATGCGCGCCGCCGGCGGTCGGCCCGCAGGCGCTGCGGCCGTCCAGGGCAAGCCCCAGCAGGGGCCGCACGATGCGGGATCCTCCGGAGCGCCCACCGATGCGCCCGCTGCGGTACCGAGCCACACCGTGCCGCACTCGGCGGTGCGCAAGCGCATCGCCGCGCGGATGGTCGAGAGCCTCCTGCACACCGCTCCGCACGTCACCACGGTGTTTGAAATCGACATGGGCGCCGTACTCGCCCACCGTCAGCGCCATCGCGGTGAGTTTGAACAGCGTGGCGTCGCGCTGACGTTGACGGCGTATTTCGTGCGTGCCGCGGTCGATGCCATCCGTGCGGTGCCGGAAGCCAACAGCCGCTGGACGGACGATGCTCTCGAGGTCTTCGACAGCGTCAATTTCGGGATCGGCACGGCCACCTCCGGTGGCCTCGTGGTGCCGGTGCTGCGGCGCGCAGAGACGCTGGACTTGTTCCAGACCGCCTGTGGGATCGAGGACCTGGTGCGCAGGGCGCGCTCGGGTGAGCTCACGCCGGCGGATGTGCGCGGTGGCACCTTCACGATCTCCAATCACGGCGTGAGCGGGAGCCTCCTCGCCACCCCCATCATCATCCCCCAGCCCCAGTCGGCCATCCTCGGCGTGGGCAAGCTGGAGAAGCGCGCGGTGGTCATCGAGCGCGATGGCGAGGAATGCATCGTGGCGCGGCCCCGCTGCTACCTCACGCTCACGCTCGATCACCGGGTCATGGATGGTGAGCAGGCGAACCGGTTCATGCAGGTCCTGGCACAGCGGCTGGGGAACTGGCCGGAGTAAAGCGACTCTGTCTAAGGAGTGAGGGGGTCTCGGCGTTCCCCGGGGACGTGAGGGACCCGAGCGCGGAATCGATCGCGGCCGAGGTGACGTAGACGCCGCAGACCGTTACCATTGAGGATCACTCCAGCGGAGGACGTTTGCATGACCGAGGGCGCGAACACAATGCCCGGCACGCCGAGCGAAGATTCCGAGCCCGATCTGGCCCGGCGGCGCATGCTCACCGCAACGACCGTGGCGGTCGGTGCCGTGGGGGTGGCGCTTGCGGCGACCCCGTTCATCGAATCGCTGGAGCCGAGCGAGAAGGCCCGCGCGCTCGGTGCGCCTGTGACCATCGACATCTCGAGGCTGAAGCCGCAGGAGATGATGGTCGCTTCCTGGCGGCGCCGCCCGGTCTACGTGCTGCGCCGGACCGAGCAGGAAATCAAGCAGCTGCCGCAGAACAATCCCAATCTGAAAGATCCGCTGTCCAACGCGGATCAGCAGCCCGCGAAGCTTCCCGGCTGGAATCCGATTCAGCGTTCCATCGTCCCGGAATACCTGGTCGTCGTCGGTATCTGCACCCACCTCGGGTGCATGCCGAAGCTGCATGCGAAGGCCGGCGACCCGTTGCTCGGGGCCAGCTGGCCGGGCGGGTATTACTGCCCCTGCCACGGCTCGCGGTACGACCTCGCCGCGCGCGTGATGGACGGCTCGCCGGCGCCCCTCAACCTGCCGGTGCCACCGCACTATTACCGGGACGAGAAGACCATCGTCGTCGGCGAGTTGAGCGATGGGAGCGAGCAGAACTGGGAGCCGAACACCTGGTGAGACGCTGAGAGCGCCCGACCCCCGGGGCTTGCGGGCCGCTCACGCCCGCTCCGGCGGGGTGCCGAGCAGGCTCAGAAGGCCGCCAGTCCGTCGAAGCGCTCGTATACCGCCGGCCCGGGCGGGGGGAGCAGCTGCTCCGCGGCCGTCGCGGTTTGCGTCAGATACTCTTCCGCGGAAGCGAACACCGCGGCGTACAGGCGCCTGCACAACTCATAGGCCTCGGCGCCGATCCAGGGCTGCGGCAACAGCTGGGGCGGCAGCTGCGGATCGCGCAAATGGACTTTGCGATACTCGTGGATGAGGAGCGTGCGCACCAGGAAGGCCGATTGGGGCGGGAGGGGCGGTTGCGCCGCGGCCAACACCGGCGCGAAGCTGTCGCGGAACCTGCGGTAGCGGCGCGAGAGGGTGGCAAGGTCCCAGCCTGCCGCCGCAAGCCGCAGATCCTGCTCGAGTCCCTCCGGAGCGCTCCTGAAGAACCAGGCTTCCTCGGCAAGTCCCTGCGGCGTGAGCCAGTTGCGCGCCTCCTCCACGGTACACGATGGATGGGCGAACACCCCGGGGCCGAGCTGCCCGAACCCGAGCCAGCGAAGCTCTTCGCGAAGACTGCGGCGGGGCCGATGGCCTTGCGGGGGCACCACCACGAGGGTCCATCTTCCGTCCCAGGCGGTGGGGTTTGCGCGATAAATCCGCCGCGTCGCCTCGGCGAAGAGCCTCTCTCCCGTGCCCGTCAGCCGGTATTCGCTGCGCCTGCCGTGACGGGTGCCCACGAGCCACCCCTCGGTCGCGAGCCGCGCCACCGCCGTGCGCACCAGGCGTTCGGAGAGCCCGAAGGGCGCGGCGAGGCCGATCAGGCTCCCGAGCATCACCCGGCCACCCCGCGGCGCAATGGCATCGCCGAAGATCGTGATGAGGAGCGAGCCGCCGCGTAGCGGCCTCTGGCTGCGAAAGCGTCGCAGCAGGGCTTCGACCGGGGCATGGTCTGGGCGCGCGGAATTCATGGTTTATCGGAGCAAGTGCCGCGAGGAGTCGGATTCTGCCATGGATTCTTCTTGACACAAAAATGAGACTGGATTTAAAGTTTTTGTATCAAATCAGGCGTCACGGCACCCAGCATGTATACCCAGGCTCTGGATTCCCCGGGGGCCGAGCCCCGCTCGCCCGCTTCGGCGGGCGAAGCCGAGCGGGAGCGGCGCTTCCAGGAACGCATCGATCGGGATGAGAAGATCGAGCCCAAGGACTGGATGCCGGAGGGCTACCGCCAGACCCTCATCCGCCAGATCGCCCAACACGCGCACTCGGAGATCGTCGGGATGCTTCCGGAGGGCAACTGGATCACCCGGGCTCCCACGCTGCGCCGCAAGCTCGTGCTCATCGCCAAGGTGCAGGATGAGGGCGGTCACGGCATGTATCTCTACAGCGCCGCCGAGACGCTCGGGGTCTCGCGGGGCGAGTTGATCGAGCAGCTGCTTGCGGGGCGCGCCAAGTACTCGAGCATTTTCAACTACCCGACGCTCACCTGGGCGGATATCGGTGCGATCGGCTGGCTCGTCGATGGCGCGGCCATCATGAACCAGATCCCGCTGTGCCGCTGCTCGTACGGCCCGTATGCGCGCGCCATGGTGCGCATCTGCAAGGAGGAGAGTTTTCACCAGCGTCAGGGGTACGAGATCATGCTGACCCTCGCCCGCGGCACCCCCGCGCAGCGCGAGATGGCGCAGGATGCGCTGAATCGCTGGTGGTGGCCGTCGCTCATGATGTTTGGCCCGAGCGATGCCGAGTCGGTGCACACGGCCCAGTCGATGCGCTGGAAGATCAAGCGCTTCAGCAACGATGAGCTGCGCCAGAGATTCATCGACGTCACCGTTCCGCAGGCCCAGTTCCTCGACCTCGCGGTTCCCGACCCGGCGCTGCGCTGGGACGAGGCGTCACAGCACTTCATCACCGGCCCGATCGACTGGAGCGAGTTTCAGACGGTGTTGAAGGGCCACGGGCCCTGCAACCGCGAGCGCCTGGGCGCGCGCCGCGCCGCGCACGATGCGGGCCGCTGGGTGCGCGAGGCGGCCGCGGCCTACGCCGACAAACATCGCGATCGCACCGGCGGCGGCGCCGAGCGCTACGCGCAGGCAGTCTGAGGAGGCGGCCATGAACGAGGATTGGGCACTTTACGAGGTTTTCATCCGCGCCCGCTCGGGACTCGAGCACAAGCACGTCGGGAGTCTGCACGCGGCCGATGCGCGCATGGCCCTCGAGCACGCGCGCGATACCTATACCCGCCGTCAGGAGGGGGTGAGCATCTGGGTGGTGCGCTCGAGCGAGATCATCGCCTCGGACCCCGAGGAGGCCGAGGCGCTGTTCGAGCCGGCGCGCGACAAGGTGTACCGGCACCCGACCTTCTACGACATTCCCGAAGAAGTCAAAAACATATGAGCGCCGCCGCCGAGAGCGCCCTGGGCGCGTCGGGCGAGGACCACTTCCGCTACGTGCTGCGCCTTGCCGACACCAGCCTCGTGCTCGGCCAGCGCCTGAGCGAGTGGGTGGGGCACGCCCCGGCCCTCGAGGAGGATCTCGCGCTCGGCAACATCGCGCTCGACCTGATCGGCCAGGCGCGGCTGCTGCTCAGCTATGCCGGCCGGATCGAGGGACGCGGCCGCGAGGAGGATCAGCTCGCGTTCCTGCGCGATGCGCCGGAGTTCTACAACGTCGCGCTCGCCGAGCAGCCAAACGGCGATTTCGCCGCGACCATCGTACGTCAGGCGCTCATCGACGCCTGGCAACTCGAGCTCTACCACAGTCTCACCGCATCGGCCGATGAGCCGCTCGCGGAGATCGCCGCCAAGGCGCTCAAGGAGTGTCGCTATCACTGGCGATTCAGCTGCGGATGGCTGGTGCGGCTCGGCGATGGCACGCCGGAGAGTCATGTCCGGGCGCAGGAGGCGCTCGATGCGCTCTGGCGTTTCACCGAGGAGCTGATCACTCCCGATGCGCTCGATGTGCGCATGGCCTCCCTCGCCATCGCGCCGCCGCTCGCCGCGGTTCACGGCCGCTGGGAGGCGCGGATCGCCGCGGCGCTCAAGGAGGCGACGCTGCGCCAGCCCGCATCGCAGCACTATCCGTGGCACGGCAAGAGCGGTGTGCATACCGAGCACCTGGGGCATTTGCTCGGGGAAATGCAGCACCTGCAGCGGACCTATCCGGGAGCCACATGGTGAGCGGGCCGACATCCCCGGCCGCGGCGCCGATCGAGCGGCGGGTGTGGGAGACGCTCGAGGCGGTGATGGATCCGGAGATCCCCGTGGTGAGCGTGGTGGAGCTCGGCATCGTGCGCCACGTTCGGCGAGCGGATGATGGGCGGGTGCATGTCGGCATCACCCCCACCTATTCGGGCTGTCCCGCGACGGAGATCATCGCAAGGTCGATCCGCGAAGCGCTCGAGCAGGAGGGGCTCTCGGAGGTGGTGATCGACACGGTGTTGTGGCCGGCATGGACCAGCCAGTGGCTGAGCGAGGCGGGACGGCGCAAGCTCGAGGCCTTCGGGATCGCCGTCGAGCGATCGCCCTCGCGGCCGCTCGCCTGCCCCCGTTGCGGGAGCGGGGCCGTCGAGCGCTTGAGCGAGTTCGGCTCGACGCCCTGCAAGGCGCACTACCGCTGCACCGGCTGTCTCGAGCCCTTCGATACCTTCAAATGCATTTAGGGCCTCCATGTTGAGATACCACTCACTGCGCGTGGCCGAGGTCGAGCCCGAGGCCGAGGATGCGCTCGCCGTTGCGCTCGAGGTTCCCCCGGAGCTCGAGGCGGACTATCGCGGCAGCGCCGGTCAGCATATCGCGCTGCGCGCGTCGATCGAGGGCGAGGAGATCCGCCGGACCTACTCCCTCACCAACGCCCCGGGTGAGTGGCCCCTGCGCATCATCGCGCGCGTGCAGCCGGGCGGACGCATGTCGGGATTCCTCTCGCGCCTGCGCGCCGGGCAGACTCTGGAGGTCCTGCCTCCGAATGGCAGTTTCACGGCGCACGCCGGATCGCTCGGGGAAGGACTGCGGGTTGCCTTCTGCGCCGGAAGCGGCATCACGCCGGTGCTGGCGGTAACGCGCAGCGTGCTCGCCGCGGGAGGACGCATGCTCGTGTTCTACGGCAACCGCAGCCTCGCGCGGACCATGGGACTCGAGGAACTACAGCGGCTGAAGGACCGGTATCCCCGGCAGCTGTCGCTGCACTTTCTGATGAGCCGCGAACCGCAGGAGGTGGCGCTCTACAACGGCCGGCTCGATGCCGGCAAGGTACGGGAGCTGAGCGCGGCGTTCTTCGCGCCCGCGGATCTGAGCGAGTGCTTCATCTGCGGGCCCGGCGACATGGCGGGCGATGTATCCGCAGCGCTTGCCGGGCTCGGCGTGCCGGCCGATCGGATCCGGATCGAGCATTTCGCGGTGGCGGGCACCGCCGCGCAGCGCCCCGCCAGGCCCGCGGCGGCCGAGACCGGCGCCTCGGGGCTCGCACAGGTGACCGTGACGCTCGATGGCCGACGCCGCTCGTTCTCCATGCGGATCGAGGAGGAGACGGTGCTCGATGCGGCCGAGCGCGCCGGACTCGACCTGCCGTTCTCCTGCCGCTCGGGCGTGTGCTCGACGTGCCGGACCAAAGTGGTGCGGGGCGAGGTCGAGATGGCGCAAAACTACGCGCTCGAGGACTGGGAACTCGAGCAGGGCTACGTGTTGGCGTGTCAGTCGAGGTGCAAGACCCCGGAGCTCGAGCTCGACTACGACGAGAAATGAAGTCACGGCGCGGCCGATTCGCCCCGCCCCCGGCGCCGGCTCGCATGACAGGAGCATTTTCGATGACTTACGTGACCATCCTCTTCGAGATCACCGACGGCATTGCCCGGCTTACCTTGAACCGCCCGGAGCGCCTCAACTGCTTCAACACGACGATGCACGCGGAGGTGAGGGACGCGTTGGCCACGCTGGAGACGGGCGGGGCGCGCGTCCTGGTCATTACCGGCGCCGGACGCGGCTTTTGCGCGGGCCAGGATCTCGGCGATCGCGCGGTGGCCCCGGGTGGGGCGGCCGCCGATCTCGGAGAGTCCATCGAGCATCACTACAAGCCCCTGGTTCTCGCCCTGCGCCGTCTGCCGCTGCCGGTGCTGGCCGCGGTCAACGGCGTCGCGGCCGGCGCTGGCGCCAACATCGCGCTCGCCTGCGATCTCGTCCTCGCCGCGCGCTCGGCGAGTTTCGTGCAGGCCTTCTCGCGCATCGGCCTGGTGCCCGATTCCGGCGGCACCTGGTTCCTGCCGCGCCTCATCGGCGAGGCGCGGGCCATGGGTCTTGCGTTGCTTGGCGGGAAGCTGCCTGCCGAGCAGGCGGCGGAGTGGGGGCTCATCTGGCGCTGCATCGATGACGAGGACTTTGCCAGCGAGGTCGATACCATCGCTCGCCAGCTGGCCTGCGCGCCGACGCGGGCGCTCGCACATACCAAGCGCCTCATGCGCGAGGGCTGGGACCATACGCTCGTGCAGCAGCTCGATGCCGAGCGCGATGCGCAGCGCGAACTCGGCTTCAGTGCCGACTACGCCGAAGGGGTGGCGGCGTTCGCACAGAAGCGCGACCCGAAATTCACCGGACGATAGAGAGCCACTGACATGCAACTCGAGAGCTTCATCGCCGGCCGGTGGCAGGCCGGCGCCGGCGGCGCCGCGACTCTTCGCGATGCCACCACGGGTGAGGTGATCGCGAGCGCCTCCAGCGAAGGGCTCGACTTTGCGGTGATGCTCGAGCACGCGCGCCGCGTGGGCGGGGCGAACCTTCGCCGCCTGACCTTCCACGAGCGCGCGGCGCTTCTGAAGGCGCTCGCGAAGCGCCTGACGGAGTGCAAGGACGAGCTGTACCGCCTCTCCTATGCCACCGGGGCCACGAAGTCCGATTCCTGGATCGACATCGATGGGGGCATCGGGACGCTCTTCGTGTACGCCAGCAAGGGCATGAAGGAGCTGCCGGATGCTCACGTGTATGTCGATGGCGCCGTGGAGAGACTCTCGAAGTCCGGTACCTTCCTCGGGCAGCACATCCACGTCCCGCTCGAGGGCGCCGCGGTCCACATCAATGCGTTCAATTTCCCCGTCTGGGGCATGCTCGAGAAACTCGCGCCGGCGCTGCTCGCCGGCGTGCCTGCCATCGTGAAGCCTGCCACCGCGACCGCCTATCTCACCGCGCTCGCCTTCCGCCGCATCATCGAGTCCGGGCTCCTGCCCGAGGGCTCGGTGCAGCTCGTCTGCGGGTCGGTCGGGGACCTCTTCGATCATCTGACCTGTCAGGACATCGTCGCCTTCACGGGCTCCGCATCCACCGCGCGCAAGCTGCGGATGCATCCGGCCGTCGTGGACAACGCGGTTCGGTTCACCGCGGAGACCGACTCGCTCAACTCCTGCATCCTCGGCCCGGATGCCGTGGCGGGCACGCCGGAGTTCGATCTGTTCATCCGCGAGGTGGTGCGCGAGATGACGGTGAAGGCGGGCCAGAAATGCACCGCCATCCGCAGGGCCATCGTCCCCGCCGCCCAAGCCGGCGCGGTGATCGAAGCGCTGCGCACCGCGCTCGGCAAGGTCGTGATCGGCAACCCACGCCAGGATGAGGTTGCAATGGGTCCGCTCGCCTCTCTCGCCCAGCGGCGCGAGGTGCTCGAGCAGATCGGCAAGCTCGAGCGCGAGGCCGAGCTCGTGTGCGGCCGGGGCGCCGGGCTCGCACTCAGGGATGCCGACCCCGACCGCGGCGCGTTCGTGGCACCCACGGTGTTGTATTGCAGGGATGCCGCGCGGGCGCGCGCGGTCCACGAGATCGAGGCCTTCGGCCCGGTGAGCACGGTCGTACCTTACGAGACCCTGGACGATGCGATCGCGCTCGCCCGGCGCGGGATGGGCAGCCTGGTGGGCTCGGTGTTCACCGCCGACGATGCGCTCGGTGCGCGCCTGGTGCTTGGACTCGCTCCCTTTCACGGGCGCGTGCTGGTGATCAACCGGCACTGCGCCAAGGAGTCCACCGGGCACGGCTCGCCGCTCCCTCACCTGGTTCACGGTGGTCCGGGACGCGCCGGCGGGGGAGAGGAGATGGGAGGAATCCGCGGTGTGCTGCACTACATGCAGCGGACCGCGGTGCAGGGCACGCCCGATGTATTGACGGCCGTCACCGGCCGTTGGGTGAAGGGATCACGTGAGCGCGACCCCGGCGTGCATCCATTCCGCAAAGTCTTCGGCGAGCTCGAGGTGGGCGACACGTTCAATTCCGCGCAGCGGCAGGTGAGTGTCGAGGACATCGAGCGCTTCGCGGCGCTCTCGGGCGATCACTTCTATGCGCACATGGACGAGGCGGCGGCGCGGCGCAATCCCCTTTTCGGCGGCCGCGTGGCGCACGGCTACTTCCTCATCTCGGCCGCCGCCGGGTTGTTCGTCGATCCGCCGCTCGGACCGGTGCTGGCCAACTACGGCATCGACGGATTGCGCTTCACCAAGCCCGTCAAGCCCGGCGATCGCATCAAGGTGCGCCTGACCTGCAAGGAGAAATCGCTGCGCATCGGCCAGGGCTACGGCGAAGTGCGTTGGGACACCGAGATCACCAATCAGGACGGGGAGACGGTCGCCGCGTACGATGTGCTCACCATGGTGAGCGAGAAGGCCGTGCCAGAGGGCTAGCGCCGCCCGCGGGGCTCATCCCTCGCCCTATACGCATCCTCCCCTATGGCGCCTCGCGCCCCTCAAGCGCAGCCTCGAGAGGCTGCTCTGAGCCGGATCGCCTTGACTTGTCCGTCATCGGCCGCATGTTCGGCAGTGAGCGGTCATTTCACGAGCCGGGGCGGCAGGTGGCCGGGCGGAGAGGCGGATGAGCAGCGAGCGACAGTACGGGTGGATGTGGGTCGAGGCCTGCCAGGTGCTCGACCAGGCCGAGCGGCGGCAGCGGCAATTGCTGCGCTATCTCGGGCCAGGCACCGATGCGGCGCTCTGGGAGCCGCCGGTGGACATCCTCGAGAGCCCCGAAGGGGTGATTCTGCTGTTCGCGCTGCCGGGGGTGGCGCCCGAGGATATCGAGGTGCGGCTCGAGCCCACCTCGCTCACCGTGAGCGCCACCCGCCGGCTCAAGCTCGAGCATCCGCGTGCCGCGATCCGGCGCCTCGAGATTCCTCACGGCCGGTTCATCCGGCGCGTTCCTCTGACCGGAGTACCGCTTGCGGTTGCAGCCACCCGCTACGAGTGGGGTTGCCTCGAGGTGCATCTGGCGCCGGCGACGGAGAGATGAGCATGACGGATAGCGAAAACACTGCCTCGACACCCCGGATAGAGCTGCCGCCATTTCCGGCCGACACCGTGCCGATCGTGGCGATGCGCAATCTCGTGCTCTTTCCGGGCGTGGTGTTGCCGGTCACTCTCGGGCGGGAGGAGAGCATTGCCGCGGCCCAGGAGGCGGTTCGCACCGGGCGCAAGGTCGGGCTGCTGCTGCAGCGCGACCCGGCGCTCGAGAAACCCACGCCACAAGACCTCTACGAGATCGGCGTGCTCGCCACCGTGGTCCGCTACATCACCGCGCCCGATGGCACGCATCATCTCATCTGCCAGGGGGAGAGCCGTTTTCGCCTGTTGGAGGTCGTGCGCGAGCAGCCGTTTCTCGCCGCCCGCGTCGAATCCATTGCCGAGCCCATCGAGACGGGCGCCGACATCGAGGCGCGTGTGGACTACCTCAAGGAGCGCGCCGTGGAGGCGCTCTCGCTCCTGCCGCAGGTACCTGCGGAGCTCGGGCGGACGATTCGCGGAATCGACTCCGCCGGACAGCTCGCAGATCTGATCGTGAGCTTCATGGACGTGAAGCCGCAGGAGAAGCAGGAGTTGCTCGAGACGCTCGAGCTCAAGGAGCGGCTCGACAAGGTGGTGAAGATGCTGGCGCATCGGGTCGAGGTGCTCAAGATCACCCGCGACATCACCGAGCAGACCCAGGCCGCGCTCGGGGAGCGTCAGCGCGAGGCGGTACTGCGCGAGCAACTGCACCAGCTGCAGAAGGAGCTCGGAGAGGAGGAGGGAGCGGAGGGGGACGTCGCCGAGCTCGAGAAAGCGATCGCCGGGGCGGGCATGCCGCAGGAGGTCGAGGAGCAGGCGCGCAAGGAGCTCAAGCGCCTCAAGCGCATGAGCGAGGCGAGCCCCGAGCACGGCATGGTGCGCACCTATCTCGACTGGCTGGTCGCACTCCCCTGGGCCAAGGCGGACGTGGAGGACATCGATATCGAGCGCGCCCGGGGCGTGCTCGAGGAGGATCACTACGGTCTGGAGAAGGTGAAGCGGCGTATCTTGGAATACCTCGCGGTTCGCAAGCTCAACCCGCGAGGCCGCAGTCCCATCCTCTGCTTCGTGGGTCCCCCGGGTGTGGGCAAGACCTCACTCGGCCAGAGCGTGGCGCGAGCGCTGGGACTGAAGTTCGTGCGCGCGAGCCTGGGCGGCGTGCACGATGAGGCGGAGATCCGCGGGCACCGCCGCACCTACATCGGCGCGCTTCCCGGCAACATCATCCAGAGTCTGCGCAAGGCCGGCACGCGCAATCCCGTGTTCATGCTCGATGAGATCGACAAGCTCTCGGCGAGTTTTCAGGGTGATCCGGCCTCGGCGCTGCTCGAGGTGCTCGATCCGGAGCAGAACTCGACCTTCCGCGACAACTACCTCGGCGTGCCGTTCGACCTGAGTCACGTGCTGTTCGTCGCCACCGCCAACGTGCTCGAGACCATCCCCGGGCCGCTGCGCGATCGGATGGAGATCATCCAGCTGACCGGTTACACGGACGAGGAGAAGCTGCAGATCGCGAAGCGCTACCTGGTGCGGCGCCAGCTCGAGGCGAATGGCCTCGATGGCGAGCGGGTGTCGGTGTCGGATGCGGCGTTGCTGCGCATCATTCACGAGTACACCCGGGAAGCCGGCTGCCGCAACCTGGAGCGCGAGATCGGCGCGCTGCTGCGTCAGGCCGCCATGCGCATCGCCGAAGGAAAGGAGGCGAGCGTGCGCTTCGAGGCCGATGATGTGCCCGCAGTGCTCGGGGCGCCGCGCTTTGAGAACGAGGTTGCCCAGCGCACCTCGATACCAGGGGTCGCGACCGGGCTCGCCTGGACGCCGGTGGGCGGTGACATACTGTTCATCGAATCGGCGCGCATGAGCGGCAACGGCAAGCTCATCCTGACCGGCCAGTTGGGCGATGTGATGAAGGAGTCGGCGCAGACCGCGCTGAGTCTGCTCAAGGCGCAGGCGGAGGAGCTCGCGATCGACCCCAAGGCCTTCGACCAGAGCGACATCCACGTGCACGTGCCGGCCGGAGCGATTCCGAAGGATGGCCCGAGCGCGGGCGTTGCGATGTTCGTCTCGCTCGCCTCGCTCTTCAGGCAGCGCGTGGTGCGTCCGGATGTCGCCATGACCGGCGAGATCAGTCTGCGCGGCCTCGTGTTGCCCGTGGGCGGTATCAAGGAGAAGACGATCGCGGCGGCCCGCGCGGGCATCCGCAAGGTGATCCTGCCCGCGCGCAACCGGCGCGATCTCGAGGACATACCGAAGAGCGTGCAGGCGGCGATAGAGTTCGTCTGGGTGGAGCGCGTCTCGCAGGCGCTCGAGGTGGCGTTCGCGGACTCACCCGAGGCGCGCAAGCCCGGCGCGGAGTCGGCGCAAAAGCGCTCGGCCGCCTGAGAACCGACATCACCCGCGGCGGCCGCAGTGGCCGCGCGCGGGTGTCTCATTCAACGTCCGGGCCCGGTCGTTTCGGTCGGATTGTGCATGGCCTTCGGCGCCGCTCCCCGCTCTCCCGCGCCGTGCTCCAGGCGAGTGGCGATCTCGGCGACGTGGCGCCCCTGAAACCGCGCTCCGGCGAGCTCGTTCTCGCTCGGCTGACGCGAGCCGTCGCTGGAGGCGAGGGTCGTCGCGCCGTAGGGCGAGCCACCGCTCAACTCGTCCATGCGCGTGAGGCCGGCGAAGGAGTAGGGGAGCCCCACGATGATCATGCCGTGATGCAGCAAAGTGCTGTGGAAGCTGGTAATGGTCGTTTCCTGGCCGCCGTGTTGGGTCGCGGTCGAGGCAAAGACGCTGCCCACCTTGCCGATGAGCGCGCCCTTGACCCACAGTCCCCCGGTCTGGTCGAGGAAATTGCGCATCTGGGCGGCCATGTTGCCGAAGCGGGTGGGAGTGCCGAAGATGATCGCGTCGTAGTGACCGAGCTCATCGACGCTCGCCACCGCAGAGCGCTGGTCGGTCTTCATGCCCGCTTTGCGCGCCACCTCATCGGGCACGAGCTCCGGCACCCGCTTCACCGTGACTTCGGTGCCCGGCACCGATGCCGCGCCTTCGGCAACCGCCTGCGCCATGCGCTCGATGTGGCCGTAGGATGAATAGTAGAGGATGAGGACTTTCGCCATGGTGCACCTCCTGGGTGTCGTTCGCGCGGCAGTATAAGGCGATGGCGCGCCGCAGGAGTTGGTCACATGCGTGTGACCTGCTCGCCCGATGAGGCCGACCACGCCTCCCCGGCGAGGACACCCGCGGAAATGCCGAGAAACGATCCGCCCACCACGTCACTCAGGAAATGCCAGTCCCCGGCGACCAGCAGCGCGGCGGCGAGTCCGAGCAGGGCGCCAAGGGGCCAGATGCTTTTGCGGTAGAGCGGCATGAACACTCCGGCAAAGGCGCCCGCGAGCACCATGTGCCCGGAGGGAAAACCGCTCATCGGCGAGCCCTTCATCAGATGCAGGGCATGACGGGCGCCGTGCAGGACCGCGGTGGGGTTGGGAATCCCGAAGAACGGCTTCAACACGAGGCTGTTTACGCCGTAGGCGCAGATCGATGCGATGCACGCGATGGTCAACGTCTCGGCGAAGCGCGAAATGTGGCCACGGACCAGTCGGGCAAGCATGAGTGCGAGCAGCACCGCGGACTCGAGCGTCAGGATGCCGGCGGCGGCGAACGGCTTGTTCAGGGGATGCAGGAATCGGCTGAATTTCCAGAAGTACCTCGCGGTCGGGACATCGAAGTGCGCGAATGAGAATGCGGCGAGCGCGGCGCAAGCGGCGCATGCCAAGAGCCAGGCGCGGGCGGGAGCGGGCAGGGGCCTCACGAGGGATGCCTTCGCGGTGCGCCGCTTGCGGCGGCGCGCTCGTTCTCCAGGCCGCGAAATTCGACGAACGAGCTGATGCGCTTCCAGAGGAACTCGCCGTAGGCGAAGGGTGCGAACGCATCGGGAGCATCCAGGGGGAGCGGTGCGATCATCGCCTCGGCGCGCGCTTCGAAGAAGAATGGAATGGAATGACGCTCGAGCCCCGAGCCGAGCACCCGGTGTTCGGTGGCGCGGATCCGGCCAGCCGTCCATTGCTCGAGCACCTGGCCGAAATTCACCACCAGCGTACCCTCGAGCGGCGGCACATCGATCCAGTGTCCGTCCGGCGTGCGCGCCTGCAGGCCCGCAACGCCGTCCTGGGCGAGCAGGGTGATGAATCCCGAGTCGGTGTGCGGTGCGCCGACCAGGTACCGGCCTCGCGGGGCCGGCTCGACCCAGATCTCCTGGGCGGTGAGGGTTGCGAGCTCGGCCGCCGTGCGTGGTGGATAGCGGATCAGGCGCAACGTGGACAGCCCGCCGCGAAAGGCTTCGTGGAAGTAGTCCGCGCGCAGGCCGAGGCCGCGCGCCAGGGAGCTCATCAGCGCCTCGGCGACCCGTTCCATGGCGCGGTAGTAAGCGGCGATCAGCGCGCGCCACCCGGGCAGGAGCGGCTCTTCGGGCAGGGGAGTCGGCTCGCGCAGTGGATCGCCCGCTCTGCACAGCGCACGCCCGTGCGCCACATCGCCTCCGAGGTCGATGCCTTCCTTCGCGGTGAGGTTGCCTGGCTGCAACGGGAACCAGCCGCGGTAGACATTGCGGTTCTCGGGCGCGAACTTGCGCCGGGAGAGCCGGCGCTTCTCGCGCTCATCGAGGGTGAAGATGGCGAGCAGCCGCGCCCTCGTCTCGGGGCCGGGCATTGCCGCATCCGGCAGACCGCGGATGCACGCGAACCCGCTGTCGCGGGCCGCGGCACCGAGCGCCTGGTCAGGGCCGGACCAGGCGGCCGGATCGGCGCCGAAGAGCGCTGCGACGTCGATGACGGGAATGAGCCCGTTGTGCGCGCTGTCTGCCACCTGAGCCGCTCAATAATGAGGTGGCCGCTCGTCCTTGGGCGAAGGGGCGGGCAGATCCGTCTCGGGCGCATCGATGCGCAGCGCCAAGGACTCCAGGCGCTCGCGCAGCGCCTCGATATCGCGGTGCTGCCGGAAGACCACATCGCTCAGCTCGGCGTTCGCCCGCTCGAGGAAGGCGATCTTGGTCTCAATCTGCTCTATCGATCCGGCGTCCACGGCGTTCCCTTGTGCATCGCCCCTTGAGGTACCTCAGCGCATTCTACCGGACGGGGCGCGACTCGGAGGGCTCGCGAAGATGGGGCGGGCGGCGGCTGCGCGCGATGCTGGCCGCTGGCGCTCGATGAGCTAGACTCCCTCACCGTATGCCGCAGGATCAGCCCTCGGACGATTCCAAACTTGCGCGGGGCGCGCGGCTGCGCCTGCCGCTGAAGATCACCACCATTTCCTGGTGGGACCTCACCCATGCCCTCGGTCCCATCCTCTTGCTGAGCCTGGCGGCCATCTGGCTCACGGTGCACTTCGTGCGCCCGGCCCCGCCGAGCGCGATCACGATGAGCGCAGGTCCCCCGGGGAGCAGTTTCGCCCTGCTTGCGCAGCGCTACCGCACCATCCTGGCGCGCAACGGGATCACCCTGCACATCCTTCCCTCCCAGGGCTCCCTCGAGAATCTCGAGCGCATGAAAGCCTCTCACCCGCGCGTGGACATCGCGCTGGTGCAGGCCGGGGCCACGGGGCCCGAGGCGGCCGCGGGTCGAGGGAACCTCGTGTCCCTTGGCAGCATGTTCTATCAACCGCTCGCGATCTTCTACCGCGCGCCCAAACCCATGATCCGCCTGTCGCAGCTCTGGGGCAAGCGGATCGCGATCGGCAAGCCCGGCAGCGGCACGCGCGCGTTGGCGCTCGCGCTGCTCGCGGCCAACGACGTCACGCCCACAGCTCCCACTCGGTTTCTCGATGAGGAGGGGGTCGCGGCGCGAAACGCGCTGCTTACCGGTCAGGCGGATGCGGCGTTCCTTACCGGTGACTCGACGCCCCCGGCCATCATCGGGGCCATGCTCCATGCCCGGGGCGTGAGGCTCTTCGACTTCACGCAGGCGGATGCCTATGTGCGCCGCTTCCCTTACCTGCACCGGATCGAGATCCCCGCCGGTGCGTTCGATCTGGGGGAGGACCTGCCGCCGCGCCCGATCACGCTGATCGCCCCAGACGTGGAGCTCATTGCGCACTCCGATCTGCATCCGGCGCTCGTTGACCTGTTGATCGAGGCGGCGCAGGAGGTGCAAGGCGGCGCCAACGTGCTGCACGCGGCGCATGTGTTTCCGAACAGTGCCACCTATGGCTTTCCGCTCGATGCGGAGGCGGCGCGCTACTACAAGTCGGGTGACAGGAGCTTCACGTATCAGTACCTGCCGTTCTGGCTCGCGAGTCTCGTCGATCGGATCCTCGTCGTGCTGGTGCCGGCGATCGTGGTGCTGGTGCCGGGACTGCGCTACCTGCCGCAGCTCTACGGGTGGCGGATCAACACCCGCATCCACCGCCGCTACGGGGAGCTGATGGCGCTCGAGCGCGAATCCCTCGCGCCACTCTCGCCCGAGCGCAGGGCGGAGCTCCTCGAGCGCCTGAGCGAGATCGAGCGAGCGGCGATCCTGCGCAAGATCCCCGGCTCTCACGCCGAGCAGCTCTACCTGCTGCGCGAGCACATCGGATTCGTGCGCGCGAACCTGGCGCGATCGCAGGCGGGCTCCTCGAGCACCCCGAGCGCCTAGGCGGGCCGGCTCAGGCCGCCATCACCGTGCGGATATCGATCGGCTTTCCCCCCGGGGGCGGCAGCGCGTGCTCCGCCAGCCCCTTCTGCGCGAGCCAGTCGTGGTTGAACAGGCGCGACTGGTACTTCGCGCCGCCATCGCAGAGCACCGTGACGATGGTGTGGCCGGGACCGAGCTCGAGCGCCACGCGCACCGCCGCGGCGACATTGATCCCGCTGGTGCTGCCGAGGAACAGCCCCTCTTCGCGCAACAGTCGATAGACGTGTCGGACGGTGTCGCTGTCCTCGATATGCACGGCATCGTCGATGGGCGCGTCCTGCAGGTTCGCGGTGACTCGGCCGATGCCGATGCCTTCGGTGATGGAGCCGGAGCCGGTGGATTTGAGGGTTCCGTTGCGCACATACTCGTAGAGGCTGCTGCCCGGGGGGTCCGCCAGCACGCAGCGTATCGAGCGGCGTCTTGACTTCAGGTAATGTGATACGCCGGCGAAGGTGCCGCCGGTGCCGCTCGCGCACACGAACGCATCGAGGCGCCCGCCGGTCTGTTCCCAGATCTCCGGGCCCGTGGTCTCGATATGGGCCTCGCGGTTGACGGTGTTGTCGAACTGGTTGGCCCAGATCGCGTTCGGCAGGCTCGCTGCCAGGCGCTCGGCGAGCCTCTGGTACTGGTTGGGGTTGGCGTAGGGGACCACCGGAACCCTGTGCAGGTCGGCCCCGAGGGTCTCGAGCAGGCGGAATTTCTCGGGCGACTGGTTGTCGGGCATGACGATGACGCAGCGGTAGCCGCGGGCGTTGCAGACATGCGCGAGCCCGATGCCCGTGTTGCCCGCGGTGCCCTCGACGACGGTGCCGCCCGGGGCGAGCTCGCCGCGCTTCTCGGCAGCGAGCACGATGGCGCGCGCGGCGCGGTCCTTCACCGAGCCGCCCGGGTTCATGAACTCGGCCTTGCCGAGCAGCTCGCAGCCGGTTTCCTCGCTCAGGCGGCGCAGCCGGATGAGGGGAGTGTTGCCGACCGATCCGAGAAAGCCGTCACCTGCGTTCATGTTGTCTGTCATCTCCGATTCACTCGCTGGGCTGGGGCAGGCGCGCGCACTCGCGCGGCGCGCTCTCTTCGATCCCCGCCTCGATGTTGAGCGCGGCCACCTCCCCGACCAGAAACAGCGCGGGCGGGCTGATCTGCGCCTCGTTGCCGAGCGCCACGATGTTCTCCAGCGTGCCGCGCAGGGTGCGTTGCCCCGGGAGCGTCGCCCGCTCGATGAGCGCTGCGGGCAGCGCGGGCGGGGCGCCGGCGGCGCGCAGCCGCGCGACGATATGACTCAGGTGAGCCACGCCCATGTAGAAGACGATGGTCTGATGGGGCCGGGCGAGCGCGTGCCAGTCGAGGGCATCGTCCTCGAGCGGGTGTCCGGTCACGAGGGTCAGGCTCTGGGCGAGCTTGCGGTGCGTGAGGGGAATGCCCGCCGCGGCACCCGCGCCGAGCGCGGCGGTGATGCCGGGAACGACGACATACGAGATGCCGTGGCGCGTCAGCACTTCGATCTCCTCGCCGCCGCGGCCGAAGACGAACGGGTCGCCGCCCTTCAGGCGCGCCACGCGCAGCCCCTCCCGGGCGAAGCGGACCAGGAGCTCGTGGATCTGCTCCTGGTCGGTGTGCGGGCCACGCGCGCCCTGGGTTGCGCCCTTGCCGACGAACACCCGCTGCGCATCGCGCCGGCAGCGTTCGAGCACCGCGGGGGGCACCAGACGGTCATAGAGGACGACGTCCGCCCGCTGCAGCAGTTGCAGCGCGCGTAGTGTGAGCAGATCCGGGTCGCCGGGGCCGGCGCCGATCAGATAGACCTCCCCGAGCCCCGCATTGCCGGTGGCCGCCGAGGCCGTGAGTCGCGTGGCGTGCAGCTCACGCTCGAAATCCCCCTGGGCGCAGCGCTCATCGCCCCTCAAGACATGCGATCCCACCTTGCCCGCGACGATGCGCTCCCAGAAGGGGCGCCGCGCGGAGGGCATCAGGGCGAGCTGCACGGCCTTGCGCCGCTCGCCGATGAATTTCGCGAGGGCTCCGAGGGTGGCGGGCAGCAGGGCCTCGATCTGCTCGCGCACCCAGCGCGTGAGAACGGGTGCGTTGCCCGCCGATCCGACCGCCACCACGACCGGAGAGCGGTCGATGATGGCGGGAAAGATGAAGGTCGAGAGCACCGGATCATCGACCACATTGATCGGAATGGCACGCGCGCGGGCCGCCTCGGATACGGCCGTATTGACGGCCTTGCGGTCGGTGGCGCCGATTGCAATGCGCGCCCCATCCAGGTGGTGCGGCTGAAACGCCTCGGCGACATGACGGATCCGGCCTGCCGCGGCGTACTGAGTCAGGTCCTCGCGCAGCTCGGGCGCGACCACCGTGATATCGGCGCCGCAGCGCAGCAGCAGATCAATCTTGCGTTGCGCGACGCGGCCGCCTCCGACCACCACCGCGGGCGAGCCGCGAAGGTGCAGGAAGATCGGCAGATGCTCCATGCCATCCGCAGTCGGGTTCAGGCTTGGGCCGCCGCTTGGCGCGCCCGGGGGTGTAGGCCGCATTCACGAGACTCAGGTTGCTCCCACCACCAGCGGCCGGCACGGCGGCTCTCGCCCGGCTGGATGGCGCGGGTGCAGGGCGAGCAGCCGATGCTGGGGAACTGGCGGTCGTGCAGGACATTGTACGGCAGCTTGTGCGCGCGGATGTACTGCCAGACCTCGGTCTCGGACCATTCGAGCAGCGGGCTCACCTTGTAGAGGCCGTACTCGCTGTCCCATTCCACGGGCTCGGCCTGGGCGCGCGTGGCCGACTGCTCGCGCCGCACCCCGGTGATCCAGGCGGTGTAGCCCGCGATGGCGCGCTTGAAGGGCTCGACCTTGCGCACGTGGCAGCAGGAGAGGCGCGCCTCGAGACTGTGGTAGAAGCCATTGACCCCCTGGGAGGCGGCGAGGCGCTCGAGTGAGGCGGCGTCCGGGTACACCACGCGCAGCGAGCGCTTGTAGCGCCGCTCGAGCTTCTCCAGCAGGTCGTAGGTCTCCTGGTGAAGCCGGCCCGTGTCGATGCTGAACATGTCGATCTCGGGCACGTGGGTCCAGATGATGTCGGTGAGCACCATCGCCTCGGCGCCGAGGCTGTTCGAGTAGACCACCCGGCCGTGCTTGCGGACGGCCTCGATGAGCCGCTCGCGCACCGAGGAGGCCTTCTGCTCGAGGTCGGAGAGGTTTACGAGTTCACCCATGGTGCGGGCGACTATAGCCAGAGGGGGCCGGGTCACAGAACGAATGATTGCTTCTTTCGCTCTCCTCCCCGGTTATGGATGGCGCGATGCGCATGGGATAGGCTCTGGCCCCATGAAACTGCACCAATTGCGCTACCTGGCGGCCGTCGCCCAGAGCGGGCTCAATATCACGGCCGCCGCCCAGAAGCTGCACACCTCCCAGCCGGGTGTGAGCAAGCAGATCAAGCTGCTCGAGGATGAGCTCGGCTTCCAGATCTTCGTGCGCGAGGGCCGAAATCTCACCCGCATCACCCCGGCGGGCCAGCAGGTGATCGATCGGGCGATCCACGTGCTGCAGGAGGTGCAGAGCATCCGGGGACTGTCCACGGAACTGCGCGATGAGGGGCGTGGGAGCCTCTCGATCGGCACCACCCACACCCAGGCGCGCTACGTGCTGCCGGCGGTGATCCGCGAGTTCCGGGCCAAGTACCCGAACGTGCGTCTCAACCTGCACCAGGGGACCTCAGAGCAGCTCGCGGAGATGGTGGCTCAGGATCGCATCGACTGCGCGATCGCCACCGGCTCGGAACATCGCTTCGCGAGCCTCACGCTGCTGCCCTGCTACCGATGGAGCCGCGTGGCCATCGTGCCGCGCGAGCATCCGCTCGCGAGCGCCGGCCGGCTCACGTACCGCACGCTCTCGGCCTATCCCATCATCACCTACACGTTCAGCTTCAACGGCCCTTCATCTCTCAACGACGCGTTTGCCAGGGCGGGCGTTACGCCGAACGTCGCCATTACTGCGCAGGATGCGGATGTGATCGTCACCTACGTGCGGCTGGGTCTTGGCGTCGGGATCGTCGCTCCCATGGCGGTGGCAGAGGATGCGCAGGACCTGGCGATCCTCGATGCCGCGCATCTGCTGCCGGCGTACACGACGTGGCTCGGATTTCGGCGCGGTACGCTGCTGCGCAGGTACATGTACGACTTCGCGCAGCTGCTCGCGCCGCACCTCGATCGGCGCCTGGTGGAGCGCGCGCACCGCTGCGCCACGGCCGAAGACACCGCGGCGTTGTTCGCGGACATCAAACTTCCGCAGCGCTGATGGCGGCGCATACGGGTTGTCAGCATGAGTGATCATCGCCTGCCGGCGCTCGACCGGCGCCGCGCCGGGGTGCTGCTGCACCTGAGCTCGCTCGAGGCGCCGCTCGGCCGGGGCGGGCGGGCGTTCATCGACTGGCTGGCCGAGGCCGGGTTCAGCGTGTGGCAGTTTCTGCCCCTCGGGCCGACGGGAGCGGATCGCTCACCGTACTTCGCGCGCTCGGATTTCGCCGGCAACAGCGACTTCCTCGATCCGGCTCCGTCGGCTGAGGCGCTTCCCGAGGAGCATGCGGCGTTTGCCGAGGCCACCTGGAACTGGCTGGATGATTACGCGCTCTTCGAGGTGCTGAGCACGCGCCATGCGGGAGCGCCCTGGTGGAGCTGGCCCGATGTGCTGCGCGAGCGGGATCCGGCCGCCCTCGAGCGGCTGCGGCGCGAGCATGCCGCCGAGATCGAGCGCATCCGCCTCGAGCAATTCGCGTTCTTCATCCAGTGGCGAAGGCTGCGCGAGTATGCGCACTCGCGCGGCGTGCGCCTCTTCGGCGACCTGCCGTTCTATGTCGGACCGATGTCCGCCGAGACCTGGATGTACCGCGAGCAGTTTCAACTCGATGCCACGGGCAGGGCGAGCGCGGTGGCCGGTGTGCCGCCCGACTATTTTTCCGAGCGCGGGCAGGTCTGGGGCAATCCGCTCTATGACTGGCACACCTTGCAGCGCGAGCGCTTCGCCTACTGGCGCGCGCGCGTTGCGGCGCAGCTCGCCCGTGTGGACCTGCTGCGCATCGATCACTTCCGGGCTTTCGCGGCGCATTGGGCGGTTCCGGCGGGCGCTGCCGATGCCAGGGGCGGGCAGTGGTGCGCGACGCCGGGGCGGGAGCTGCTCGCGCTCTTGCGCGAGGAGAGCGGCGATCTGCCGATCGTGGCGGAGGATCTTGGCCTGATCACCGAGGATGTGGTGGCGCTGCGCCGGGACTTCGGCCTGCCCGGCATGCGGGTGCTGCAGTTCGCCTTCGATGGCTCGCCGGACAACCCGCACCTGCCCCATCGGATCGAGGCGGACTGTGTGGCCTATACCGGCACGCACGATAACGACACGACGGTGGGCTGGTACCGCAGCCTCGATGCCTCGGCACGCGAGTACGTCGATCGGGTGATGGGTTTCGGGCCCGATGCGATGCCGGAAGCGCTCGCCCGGGCCGCGCTCGATTGCGCGGCCACACTCGCGGTGATACCCGCCCAGGACCTGCTCGGACTCGGCTCGGAGGCGAGGCTGAACACCCCCGGCACCCAGCTGCCGCAGAACTGGCGCTGGCAGCTGCCGGCAGGGGCGCTCACGAGAGCGCTCGCGGCGCACTGGGCCGGGATCAACCGGCAGTGCGGGCGCGCCTGAGGAGACGGCTCCCGGGTGACACAGATCAGGCGGTTGCGCGCACGCGCCTTCTCGCCCACACCGGCACGTGGCCATCGGCGGCCGGCTGATAGGCGACGCGGATCTCATCCAGTGCTGATCGGCAGGCCTCGAGGTTCTGGTCGGGGCGCGGAACGATGGCATCGAAGCCGCAGCGCCCGAGCCAGAAGACCAGATCCCGCACCACATCGCCCACCGCGCGCAGCTCGCCGGTAAAGCCGAGGCGGTTGCGCAGCAACACGGCCTGGGTGAGCGCCCGCCCATCGGTGAACACCGGAAACTGCAGCGCGATCAGGGGACGATCGGCGATCTCGGGATGGATGGCCTCGATGTCCTCGGTGTTCGGCAGCAGCACGCCGACCGCCGCAGCGCCCGCGAGCAATTCCTCGCGCTCGAGCCTCCAGCGGGCGAGCGGCACGATGAGCTTGCCGCCAGCGTGTGGCTGCGTCGTTCCATCCACCGCGAGAGTCCAGTCATTTTCGGTGATGGCGTGCCGGTGAATGATCTGGCTCATGCCGCGGCCGCCTCCGGGTCCTCGGTGTCATACAGGCGCGCCTTGAAGGGCGCCATGCCGAGGCGGCGATAGCACTCGATGAAGGTCTCGTCCTCGTCGCTGCGCAGCTCGAGGTAGGCGCGGATCAGCCGCTCGACGCCATCGGCGATCTCATTGCGCGCAAGCGCCCGCCCGACACGCTCGCCGATGGCCGCATCATTCCCCGGGCTGCCGCCGAGTGTCACCTGGTACCACTCCTCCCCATGCTTGTCGACGCCGAGGATGCCGATGTGTCCGACGCTGTGATGGCCGCAGCCGTTCATGCAGCCGCTCATGGTGATGCGGATGGGGCCGATCTCGTACTGTGCCTCGAGGGAGTCGAAGCGCCGGTAGATGTCCTGTGTCACCCCGAGCGTGCCGGCATTGGCGAGGCCGCAGAAATCCAGGCCGGGGCAGGCGATCATGTCGGTGGTGAGACCGATGTTGGGTGTGGCGAGCCTGGCGGCATCGAGCTTCACCCAAAGCTCATACAGGTCGCGCTCGGCGACATCCGCGAGCACCAGGTTCTGATCATAGGTGGAGCGCAGCTCGCCGAAGCTGTAGGCGTCGCAGAGCTCGGCCAGGGTCTCGAACTGTTCGGCGGTGCAATCCCCCGGGGCCTCACCCGGCGCCTTGAGCGACACGAACACGATGCGATAGCCGGGGACCTTGTGCGCGCGCACGTTGCGCTTCACCCACGCGGCGAAGCGCGGATCGCTCGCGATCCGCGGCCTCAGGTCGGCCGCCGCCTCGGCGGCCGCCAGGTAGGGCGGCGCGCTGAAATGGCCCCGCATGCGCTCGATGTCCTCGGGCAGGAGCCGCAGCTGCCCGCCCTCGGCGCTCGAGCCGATTTTCGCGTACTCCTCCTCGATCGCCGCGCGAAAGCGCTCGATGCCCCACTCCCTGAGCACGATCTTGATGCGCGCCTTGTGGATGTTGTCGCGCCGCCCGAAGCGGTTGAAGGTGCGAAGGATGGCGCAGGCGTAGAGCAGGAGGTCCGACTCCGGTACGAAGGAGTTCATCTCCTGGGCGAGCAGGGGCAGGCGTCCGAGACCGCCGCCGACGAAGAAGCGGTAGCCGATGGCGCCATCGCGGCGCAGCACGTGCACCGCGGCATCGTTGGTCCGTGTGGCCGCCCGATCCACCTTCGCGCCGGTGAAGCCGAACTTGAACTTGCGCGGCAGCCAGTAGAACTCCGGATGCAGCGCCACGAACTGGCGCAGCAGCTCGCAGTAGGGCCGCGGATCGACGCTCTCATCGTCCGCCACGCCCGCGAGGTAGTCGCTCGTGATGTTGCGGGTGTCGTTGCCGCAGGCCTGGATGCTGTGCAACTGCACCTCGGCGAGCTCGGCGAGAAGGTCGGGCACTGCGGCGAGCTGCGGCCAGTTGAGCTGAATGTTCTGGCGGGTGGTGAAGTGGCCGTAGCCCTTGTCGTACTTGCGCACGACGTGAGCCATCCGGCGCAGCTGCGCGGACTCGAGGAGGCCATAGGGCACCGCGATGCGCAGCATGGGCGCATGCCGCTGCTGGTAAAGACCGTTGCGCAGGCGCAATTGCCGGAAATCGTCCTCGGAGAGCTCGCCGGCGAGGAAACGCCGCGTCTGCTCGCGGAATTGCTCGGTGCGCTGCGCCAGCAGCTCCCGGTCGATCTGATCGTAGCGATACATGGGGCGACTATAGGCGGGCCTCGCCGGAGCACTAAATACCGAGTGGTTTGGCGGGGTGCGCGGGTGGTTATGAGCCGCGCCCACCGCGCCCCGGGCGCAGCCCGAGGCTCGCTGGTGCGATAATGGGCCACCTGTTCAAGACCAGGGGGAAGGATCGATGGGACTGTATTTCGAGGAATTCACCGTCGGGCAGCGGTTCGAGCACCAGGTGCGGCGCACCGTCACCGAGACCGACAATCTGCTCTTCAGCGCGCTCACCATGAACCCGGCGGCCATCCATTTGGACGCCGAGTACTGCAAGGAGAGCCCCTTCGGGCAGCGCATCGTCAACAGCGTGTTCACTCTGGGCCTGCTGGTGGGACTGTCGGTGTACGACACGACCTTCGGTACCACGATCGGCAACCTCGGCTGGGAGGAGGTCAAGTTCCCGCGGCCCGTGCTGATCGGGGATACGCTGCACGCCGTGACGACGGTGCATTCCGTACGCGAGAGCCGCTCGCGCAGCGACTCCGGGATCGTGCTTTTCGACCACCGCGCCTTCAACCAGCGCGATGAGGAAGTGGCCTCCTGCCGCCGCGCGGCACTCATGTTGAAGAGGCCCGCGTGAGCGCCCTGCGCTCGCTCCTGTTCGTGCCCGGGGACAGCGAGCGCAAGCAGGCGAAGGGTCTCGCCACCGATGCCGATGCGCTCATCCTCGATCTGGAGGACTCGGTGGCGCCCGAGCGGCTGCTCGCGGCGCGGGCCATGGTGTACGAGTTTCTGCAGAGTGAGCGCGAGCGGGCCCGCCAGAGGCTGTGGGTGCGGGTGAATGCGCTCTCGAGCGGGCGGCTGTTCGAGGACCTGACCGCTGTGTTGCCCGGCCGGCCCGCCGGCATCGTGCTCCCCAAGGTCGATGCCTACGAGGACATCGAGCGGGTGGCGCGCTCGCTCGAGGCGCTCGAGTCCGGGCAGGGGCTGCTGGTCGGCTCGACACCGCTTCTCGTGATCGCGACCGAGACGCCCGCGGGACTGCTCGCGCTTCCCGGCTATGCGCGCGCCGCCGCCGCGCAACCGTCCTCTGCGCGGCGCCTGACGGGGCTGACCTGGGGCATGGAGGATCTGGCGGCGGCCATCGGCGCACGCGTGAAGTTCGATGCCGCGGGAATGCTGCGCCCGAGCTTCCAGCTGGCCCGCACCAGCTGCCTGCTCGCCGCCGCGGCCATCGGCGTCGCGGCGATCGATGGGGTATATACCGATTTCCGCAACGCCGAGGGATTGCGCCGCGAGTGCAGTGAGGCGCGAGGCGATGGTTTTACCGGCAAGCTCGCGATCCACCCCGATCAGATCGCGATCATCAACGAGGCATTCACCCCGACGGCGACCGAGATCGAGTGGGCCCATCGCGTGGTGCGGGCCTTTCAGGGCGCCTCTGGAGCGGGCGTGACGGAGCTCGACGGTCAGATGATCGACCGGCCCCACTTGCTGCAGGCGCAGCGTATCCTTGCGGCCGTGAATGACACGAGGAGCACGCCGTGAAACTGAGAATCCGGGGCAGTTCGCTGCGATTGCGCCTGTCGCAGGGCGAAGTGCGCACCCTGGCCGAGCGCGGCGAGGTCGAGGATGCGATCGCGTTTCCAGGCGGCGCACGACTTGCCTATCGGGTGAGCGCAGATGGAAAAATAACTGATATATCAGTAAGTTATATTGATAATCTCATCCATGTTCGCATCCCGGAGGCGCTCGTGGCGCAGTGGTACGGCACGGATCTGGTGACCTTGAGCGGCAGCCAGCCGACGGTATCGGGGGAGCTGCGCGTGATGGTGGAGAAGGACTTCGCCTGCCTTGCGCCACGGGAGGGCGAGGACGAGTCGGACAACTTCCCGCACCCCAAGACCGGGAGTGGCGAGACCTGCTGATCGGTTGTGCTATGGGGTTTGTAGCGAGGGCGAGGCCGAGAGCGCCTCGAGATCCTCCGGCGTGTCGAGGTCGAAGGCCGCGTTCGGCATCGGTATGGCGATCAGCCGGCTGAGGTGACGTTCGATGACTCGCCGGGCGCCCACGTCCCCGCGAAGCTCGGTGAGATCGGGAAAAACACAGCGCGGGAAGATGGCCGGGGGGCCCGTGAGGGCGCCGAAGCGCGCCGCGACGATCGAATCGCGCTGGCGGA
The DNA here is from genome assembly GCA_027452045.1 of Gammaproteobacteria bacterium. Lineage (GTDB taxonomy): Bacteria > Pseudomonadota > Gammaproteobacteria > Steroidobacterales > Steroidobacteraceae > 13-2-20CM-66-19. The sequence continues at coordinate 2,217 of DAIDHH010000059.1, read as the reverse complement.
CCCAGGCCGCGCGGAGGCGCCGCAGATCCTCCGCGCTGACCCGCGCCTGGTCGCCGAGGAGCAACAGGGCGCCGGCGCACGAGGCCGGCAGGCGCGCGAGACCTGAGCGAATGGAGCTCGCGAGGCCTTCCTCCCAACCTCTATTGATGACCACCGTAGCGCGGGTGTGGCCGAGCATCGGGGCAAGCTGCGCGGCGTGTGCGCCGAGCACGACCAGGACCTCATCGGCGACTTGCCCGGCTCTCTCCACCATCGTGTTGAGCAGTGCTCGTCCGTCGAGCCGTACACGCTGTTTGATCGAGCCGAAGCGCCTCGAGGCGCCCGCGGCGAGTACGATTGCGTGCAGACCCTCGCGGGACTCGAAGCTCATAGCTGCGGGCTGTGCAGCGTGATGCCCGCGGGAAGGCGTGCGACGACCCGGTCGTAGCGATTGCGTTCTTCGAGGATGGAATCGGCATCGACGGCGCACACGGCGCGCCAGCTGGCCACTCCGGTGAGCTGAGTCAACTGCCGCTCGATCGCCACCCGCCGCTCGCTCCAGGCGGCATGGAAGAACCTCGCGAACTCCTGCCACGCGGCGCGGGCGACATCCGGATCGGCCGCGCCTAGCGCCGCCTCGAGCTTTGCAAGCGCCTCGCGGCTCGTGCCCGTGCGCGCGGCAACCTCCATGAGCCCAGCCGGCAGCGTGTCCTCGTGCGAGCCACCGGGGAGGGTCTGCAGGTGCTCGGCGAGCAGCTGGTCGCGTTGCTCGAAGCGCGCCAGCACCCACACGAGGTAGCTCACGCATGTGTCGCGAAACGCGCGCGCCTCTTCGGGTCCCGCCGGCTGCCCCCCGCTGATGGCTGCCACGCAGGCGTGGGCGACCTGGGAGGCGTGGCTGCGCTCGGCGAGGAGCTGGGCACGGATGAGTTCGATTTCGTTCATGGGCACTCATTCTAAGGGTTTGTGCACGAACGCCAGAATCTCCGCCACGATGGCAAGCGCAATGGCCTCCGGCGAGCGGCCGCCGAGATTCAGCCCCACCGGGGCGCGCAGCCGCTCCCGCAGCCGCACGGCCTCGGTCCCGAGCTCGGCGAGAAGCTTCTCGCGGCGCGCCGGGGGACCGAGCAACCCGATGTAGGGCGGAGCGTTCACGCACAGCGCCCTCAGGTACTGCAGATCCGTGGGCAGGTGGTGGCTCATGACCACCGCCGCGGTGAATCGGGCCAGCTCCACCTCCTCGGACAGCGCCTCGGGGCGAACGAGGATCACGCGTTCGGCGCCGGGGAACCGGGCGGGGAGGGCATAGCGCGGCCGATGGTCGGCCACGGTGACTTTCCAGTGCAGCCGGGCGGCAAAATCCGCCACCGGCTGGGCATCCGGTCCGCCCCCGAGCAGCAGCAGTCTCGGCGGGAGCGCCAGCGGTAGCAGCAGTACCCGGCAGCCCGGGATTTCGAGCCAGCCGGGAGCGCTCGCCTGGCGCGCCGCCCGCACCGCCTCGGCGAGCTCGGGCTGAAGCAGTCTCGCTCGGGCCGAGGCGGGCAGAACCTCGACGGTCTCAGCGTCGGTGAGGATCAGCGTGCCGGGCGGGATTGCGGGGAGGGCGGATTCCGCGACGATGCCCACGGCGGCGGGCTCGTGGGCCGCGAGCGCCCCAGCGAGAGTGACGAGCGGCTGCCAGTGCTCCTCTGGGCCCACGCGGAGCAAGAGGATGCGCATCGCGCCTTCGCAGCCTGCGCCCATGCCCCAGATGAGATCGTCCGGGTTACGCAGGTCATAGCCGATCAGGCGCGCCCGCCCGCTGTCGAGCACCTCCTGGGCATGCTGCGCCAGGTCCCCTTCGAGGCAGCCGCCGGCGAGCAGGCCCGCATATTCGCCGCTTGCCGCGATGAGCAGGAGTGCGCCGGGGCGGCGGTAGGTCGAGCCGGCCGTGTGCAGCAGCACGCCGAGCACAACGGGGCGCCCGGCTGAGCGCTCGCGCTCGAACAGCGGAAGAAGTGGCGCAATAGAGGATTCCACACGGGCAATTATGCATGGCCGTATGCCGTATCGCCCGGCACCGCCCGCCGGTGGCATCGGTTGCGGTGCGAGAGGTCTTTTTTTGGCGCCCTCACGTTGCTTCCCGGTGTGCCGATCAGTAGAGTCGCACGGCTTTCCCTCAGGTGATTCCCACTCCCATGTCGAATTCCGTGCCCTGGGTCGTGCACAAGTTCGGCGGATCGAGCGTCGCCGATGCCG
>DAIDHH010000058.1 GCA_027452045.1 Gammaproteobacteria bacterium | reverse complement strand
CGGACCGGGTTACCTCGGACCCTAATTGAAACACCCACGGGACATCGGGGCTTGCGGATAGCGCTGTGCAAGTCCGCCCTGAGCGGAAAGCCTTACCTGTCGCAGTCCGTCCCACTTGTTGCTCTGGTTCGAGAGCAACGGTTCGCACCGGCACAGGCGGGTGACGCTTCCTGATTCCAGCCTGGATGATGTCCGCAGATCCCTGCGGACATCCATCCGGCGGGCGCGACGCGGCATCCCGCCCGGCGAGCGCGCTCGCGCAGCCCACAGCGTCGCGCGCATTGCCGACCGCGAATTGCACCTGCGACGCGATTCCCGTGTGGCGCTCTACGCCTCCATGCCCGAAGAGCTCGATACCTCGGAGTTGATCGCGCTGGCGCAGCTGCGCGGCTGCCGCGTGTATCTGCCGCGGATCCATGGGCATCGCCTGGCACGCGCCATGCATTTCCTCGAGAGCGGCGAGCGACAGAGCTTCAATCGTTTCGGCATACCCGAGCCGCATGGCGCGCGGTGGGTGAGCGCTCGCGCACTGGACATCGTGTTCGTGCCGCTGGTGGGCTTCGATCGGCGCGGCATTCGTCTCGGCATGGGAGGCGGCTACTACGATCGCGCACTCGCGTTCCGCCGCACGCGCGCCATCTGGCATGCGCCGTTGCTCGTCGGACTCGCATACGCGCTGCAGGAAGTGGAGCGGATCACACCCGCCCCGCATGACGTGCCGCTCGATCTCGTGATCACCGAGCGAGGTGTGATCCATTGCTCGCACTCGTGAACGTCGACCGGCGGGGATGCGAGAGGCACGTAGCACATCCTTTTACGACTTGCTTGTATTTTTGTTTCGCATGTATATACTCGGCCCTCGGACTAACCCGTCAACTGGAGAGCCAACATGGCGAAGGCAAAGAAGAAGGCCGCTAAGAAGAAAGCTGCGAAGAAGAAGTGAGGCCTTTCGCTCGGCGGCCGCTTCGGCGGCCGCCGAGTGAAACAAGTTTCGATGCCCTGTGCCCGCGAAAGCGGGCACTTTCGTATCAGCCTCCCGGAAACCCGCCCATGACGCACACCAGCCCACCTGCCGCGAAGAGCGAGGCGCAAGCCCGGAAACGTCGTGCCGCCGAAGCGGCGCTGCGCCATATCAAGCCCGGCACCGTGCTCGGCGTGGGCACCGGATCCACCGTGACCTTTCTCATCGAGGCACTCGCGAGTCGTCCCGGCCTGATCCGTGCCGCCGTATCGAGCTCCAACGCCTCGACCGAAGCGCTACGCGCCGCCGGTATCGCCGTGCTCGACCTGAACGACGTCGATGATCTGCCGCTTTACATCGATGGGGCGGACGAGGCGACCCGCGGCCATTACCTGATCAAGGGCGGAGGCGGCGCGCTCACACGCGAGAAGATCATCGCGGCGGCGGCGAAGCGCTTCGTCTGCATCGTCGACGACAGCAAGCTGGTCGAAAGGCTCGGTGCGTTCCCGCTACCGATCGAAGTCATTCCCATGGCCCGCAATCTCGTGGCCCGCGCCATCGATGCCGAGCAGGGCCGGGCCGTGTGGCGGCAGGGATTCGTCACGGACAACGGCAACCACATCCTCGACGTCCATGGCCTGTCGATCGAGGACCCGCCCGCCCTGGAACGGCGGCTCGGCGAGATCACCGGGGTAGTGACCGTGGGTTTGTTCGCGGCGCGCCCGGCGGACGTGTTGCTGGTCGGAACCGCCGCGGGCACCGATACGCTCTAGGGCCCCTCTACTCACTCCTCGCGCGCCAGTGCGCAGAGGCCGATCAGTGCCCCCCCGGCATCGCCAGCACGCGCGCAGTGCTCGAGGGCTCCCTGGCATCTTCGACCAGATCGCGCAGCGTCAGCTCACCGCAGCGGGCGCGGCGGGCCTCGTCGATCGCCGCGAGCACGCGGTCGACCGCCGCTATCGGCACCGCCCGTGGCATGAATTGCCCGGCGCGACGGCTGCGGGCGATATCGAGGATCTGCGTGAGGGAGATCTGGCCGAGGTCGCGTGCCGGGATCAGATCGTCATCCTCGGTCACGACCAGCAGACCCGCGCCCTCGAGCGCCGCGATCATCTCGGCCACCGCGATGCCGGGCAATCCGAGCTCGCTCGTGAGACCTTGCACGCTCCAACGCCTCTCGCCGTTCAGGTACGACCGCCCGACGAGATACATCGCCCGCAGCGCGAGCTGCTCGAGCTCGATGCTCGAAAGGCGCAGCTGCTGAAGGCCGAGGCGCAGATAGGTCGGGTTCTGGACGTAGAAGGAGAGCTGGGCGCCGGCGAGCAGGATCAGCCACCCGAGATAGGTCCAAAGGAGCGCGGCCACGATCAATGCAAACCCTGCGTAGACGATCGCGAGGCGCGTGGAATGCACGACGAAGGCCGTGAAGACCCGCCCCACCGCGGCCCAAAGTATGCCGGCGACGAGCGCCCCGATGAGCGCGGGGCGCCAGCGCACGCGGGTGTTCGGCACGACCAGGTAGAGCCCGGCGAAGAACACGATCACCGTGACATAGGGGGCGAGTTTGATGCTCGCGGCCGCGAGGATGTCGAGCAGCGGCAGGTGACTGAGGTCGCGGAACGGGGCGCTGTCGATTGCCCGGTGCGAGAACCCGATGAACATCACCAGGATCACCGGACCGACCACCACGAGGGTGAGGTACTCGGTGATCCGGCGCGCGAAGCTGCGCGGCCGTTGCACTCGCCAGAGAAAATTGAAGCTGTCCTCCACCTTCTTGATCGTGCTCACCAGAGTCCAGGCGAGCAGCGCGAACCCGACCGACCCGAGGACCCCGCCGCTGATGTGATCGACGAACAGCATCACCCGCGAAGCAAGCTTGGTCGCGTTCGCCGGGCCGAGCGCGCTGAAGAACTGATAGATCACCGGCTGCAGGTCGCTGCCGGCGCCAAAGAGCTTCAGGATGGCAAAGCTGAATGCGGCAAGGGGAATGAGCGTCAACAGCGTGGTGTAGACCAGGCCCATGGCCCGCAGGTTGATCTCACCGCCCGTCAGGTCCCGCACGACGGCGTAGGGATAGCTGAGGCCTCGAATCAGCCGCGCCGAGGCGCCGTCCCCGCTCGCGGCGGGGCCGAAGAACCAGCCGTCGAGAAATGCCCAGATTCGCGCCCACATGGGCAATCAGATTAAGCGTCGCGGACGCCCCTGTCATCCCTGGGCGCGCCGAAGCTACGCCCCGGATACGGTATCGCTCAGGAGGGCATCCCGCGGCGCGCGCGGATCAGCTCGTACGCCTCAATGATCTGCTGGGTGCGCTGCTTGGCGTGCTCGAGCATCGAGTCCGGCAGACCGTTGGCCTTGAGTTTGTCCGGATGGTGGCGGCTCAATTGCCTGCGGTACGCCTTGACGACCTCCCGGTCGCTGTCTTGTGCGCTCACCCCGAGCACCCGGTATGCCTGCTCGAGTTCCCCCCGCCCATCGCGGCCAGCGGCATCGCTCGTGAACCCACCGGCGCGGATCCATAACGCGGCCTCGATATGCGCGAGCTCGAAGGGGGAGAGACCGAGCGCGTGTGCGATGCGGCTCAGCAACGGCCTGACGGGACCTTCCAGATTGTTGCCTGCGATCGCGGCGCGCACCTGCAGCTCGACGAACACGCGCGCGAGATCGCGCCTGCCCGAGCAGACCCGGCGCAAATCCGCAAGCTCGGCATCGAGGTCGAATCCCGGGCGCTTGCCCTCCGTGAAACACTGGATCGCCGCCTGTACCTGCGCCGTGCTCAACCGCAACTGCGCCATGATGGCGCGGGCGGCGGCGATCTCCTGCTCCGACACCCGGCCATCCGCCTTGGCGAGACACCCCATGACCCGAAAAGTCGCGTGGAAGAAACGCTCGCCGATGGCTGCGGCGTCGCCGACTCCCGTGGCACCCCTGCGCTCGGAATAGGTGTCGAATTGATGTCCGAGGAGCACCCCCAGCGCCGTGCCGAGCGGCCCGAGCCCGAGCAGGAATCCCAGCGCGCCGCCGGCGAGCTTTCCGGTATATCTCATGGGTCGATCAGAAGCGTCAGAGGTGCGTGCGTGGCGGCCATGCAGTTATAGTAGCAAGCATGAACGCACAGGCCGTTTATCGCACCTCCCTGCGGGGACTCGAGAAGATCCACGAAGGTAAAGTACGCGATATCTACGCGGCCGGCCCGGACGCGATGCTCATCGTGACCACGGACCGGCTCTCCGCCTTCGATGTCATCCTGCCGGAGCCCATCCCGGGCAAGGGCCGGGTGCTCAATCAGATCTCTCAGTTCTGGTTCGAGCGCACCCGCCACATAGTGCCCAACCATCTGACCGGACGGCCGCTCGAGAGCCTCGTTACCGATGCGGCCGAGCGGGACATGCTCGAGGGCCGCGCCGTCATCGTGCGGCGCCTGAAGGCGCTGCCGATCGAGGCGGTGGTGCGCGGCTATCTGATCGGCTCGGGCTGGAAGGACTATCAGAAGACCGGCGGAGTCTGCGGCATCTCCCTGCCCGCGGGACTCGCCCTCGCGGAGCGCCTGCCGGCGCCGATCTTCACTCCCGCGACCAAGGCCGAGGCCGGCCAGCACGACGAGAACATCTCGTTTTCCCAGACCGAACAACTCATCGGCGCCGAGCTGGCCGCGAAGGTGCGTGATACGGCCATTTCGATTTATCGGTTCGCGGCTGCGCACGCGCTCGCGCGCGGCATCATCATCGCCGACACCAAGTTCGAGTTCGGGGTGGACGAGCACGGCACGCTCACTCTCATCGACGAGGTGCTCACGCCCGACTCCTCACGCTTCTGGCCTGCCGACACCTATCGGGTCGGCCAGAGCCCGCCGAGCTTCGACAAGCAGATCGTTCGCGACTATCTCGAGACCCTCGATTGGAACAAGCGGGCCCCGGGTCCGCATCTGCCGCCCGAGCTCATTGCCCGCACCAGCGAGAAATATCGCGAGGCGCTCGAGCGGTTGACCCGATAGCGGGGCCGAGTGTTCCACTCTTGCCACCACGTGGGGCCGCGCGTCTTGGCCGGAGCTGCCGGGTTCCCCTTGCACCGGCGGCCCTCGTAAACTGTGCCCCATGGCCACTCCCTGGATAGCCCCTTCCATCCTGTCCGCCGATTTTGCCCGCCTGGGCGACGAGGTCGATGCCGTCATCGCCGCTGGCGCTGACCTGGTCCATTTCGACGTGATGGACAATCACTACGTGCCCAACCTCACGGTGGGACCGCTGGTGTGCGAGGCGTTGCACAAGCATGGCGTCAAAGTGCCTATTGACGTGCACCTCATGGTCCGGCCGGTCGACCGCATCGTCCCGGATTTCGCCGCCGCGGGAGCGGGCTACATCACCTTCCATCCCGAGGCGAGCGAACACATCGATCGCACCATCGAGCTCATTCGCGAGCACGGTTGCCGGCCGGGCCTGGCGTTCAACCCCGCCACACCGCTCGACTATCTCGATTACACCCTCGAGAAGCTCGACCTGGTACTGGTCATGTCGGTCAACCCAGGCTTCGGAGGGCAGAAATTCATTCCCTCGGCGCTGTGCAAGCTGGAACAGGTGCGGAAGCGGATCGAGGCGAGTGGCCGCGAGGTGCGGCTGGAGATCGACGGCGGTGTCAAGGTCGAGAACATCCAGAGCATTGCACGCGCCGGCGCGGATACTTTCGTGGCCGGGTCAGCCATCTTCGGCAGCCCTGATTACGCCGCCACACTGCGCGCCATGCGCGAGCAGATCACTCGCAAATAGCCTTCGTCCTCGCCCAAAACGACGAGGCCCACCTCGCGGTGGGCCTCTCTCGTTTTGGCTGGGGGACTAGGATTGCTCGGCTCATCCTGAGCCTCGCCCCTGCGGGGCCAGCGCTTCGCGCTGTCCAAATTTGCTCCAGGCAAATTTGTCGAACCTGCGGTTCTCATCCAGTCCTCGCCCAAAACGACGAGGCCCACCTCGCGGTGGGCCTCTCTCGTTTTGGCTGGGGGACTAGGATTCGAACCTAGGTAAACGGAGTCAGAGTCCGTTGTCCTACCACTAGACGATCCCCCAAAAACCGGGCGGGACCTGGGCCCGGCACAGGTCCGGGCCCCGATAATTGAAGCCCGAGCCAGTGCCGGCTGCAAGATCCTCGGCTAGCGCTTCGAGTACTGTCCGCTGCGGCGGGCCTTGCGGCGACCGACCTTTTTGCGCTCGACCTCGCGCGCGTCGCGGGTGACGAAGCCAGCATCGCGCAGCGCCTTGCGCAGCGTCTCGTCGTACTCGATGAGTGCGCGGGTGATGCCGTGACGAATCGCGCCGGCCTGGCCCGTGATGCCGCCGCCATCCACCGTCACGCTGATGTCGAAGCGTGTGCTCATCTGCAGCGCCTCGAGCGGCTGGCGCACGATCATCCG
>DAIDHH010000057.1 GCA_027452045.1 Gammaproteobacteria bacterium | reverse complement strand
AGTCCGCCGATCGAGATTCTCGTACTATGGCGGGCTATGACCGGAATGGACAGCACCGGCGGCGAGACGTTCGCTCGCGGCCCCACGACTCGTTTCGCGCCGAGCCCCACCGGGGAGTTGCACCTCGGCAACGCGCGTACGGCGCTTTTCAACTTCCTGATGGCGCGCCGCAGTGGCGGGCGCTTCGTGCTGCGCATCGAGGATACCGACGCCGGGCGCAGCCACGAGCGGCATACCGAGGTCCTGCTCGAGGACCTTACCTGGCTCGGGCTCACCTGGGATGCGGGTCCTGGGCGGGAGGACGAGCACGGCCCCTACTACCAGTCGCGGCGCGGGGCGATCTACCAGGGCTTCTTCGAGAGGCTCGAGAGCCAAGGGGCGGTTTATCCGTGCTTTTGCACCGCGCTCGAGCTGGAAGCCTCGCGCCGCGCTCAGCTCGCCTCGGGCCGTCCGCCCCGCTACGCGGGAACGTGCCGGGATCTCACCCCCGGGGAGCGCGAGCGCAAGCGCGCTCAAGGGCTCCCCTCCACCACGCGATTTCGCGTGCCCCCGGGCGAGCGGATCGAGTTCGTCGACCTGGTGCACGGTGCGCAGAGTTTTCTCTCCGATGACATCGGAGATTTCGTCATCCGGCGCGCCGACGGATCGGCGGCGTTTTTCTTCTGCAACGCCGTGGATGATGCGCGCATGGGCGTGACACAGGTGCTGCGCGGGGAAGATCATCTGACCAATACCCCTCGGCAGTTGCTCCTGCTCGAGGCCTTGAGCCTGCCGGCGCCCCGCTATGGACACATCTCGCTCATCGTCGGTCCCGATGGCTCGCCACTCTCCAAGCGCCACGGAGCGACCAGCGTGCGCGAGTTCCGTGAGCGTGGCTATCGCCCCGAGGCGCTCGCGAACTACCTCTTTCGCCTGGGACATTCCGGTGCCGAGCACGCGCTGCTCGAGCTCGAGGCCATGGCCCGCGCCTTCGATCCGGCGCACCTCGGGCGGGCGCCCTCGCATTTCGATGCGCAGCAGCTCACCGTCTGGCAGAAGGAGGCCGCGCACCGGTTGTCCGGCGCCGAGGCGCTCGGCTGGCTCGGGTCGCTCCTGCCGCCGGGGGTGGGGGAGCCCGCCGCCAGCCAGTTCATCGCCGCGGTGCTGCCGAATACAGTGCTGCCGGAGGACGCGCGGCCCTGGGTCCGGATCGTCTTTGGCGGACCGCCCGATCTTACGCCCGCGGCCGAGCAGGTGGTGAAGGCCGCCGGCAGCGCCTATTTCGCGGCGGCGGCGCAGGCGGCGGCGCAGTGCGGCAACGACCTCGCGGCGATCGCCTCGGCGGTGCGCGCCGCGACCGGACGAAAGGGAGCAGAGCTCTACATGCCGCTGCGCTTTGCGCTCACCGGGTGCGCGCACGGTCCGGAGCTCGCCCCGCTCCTGCGGGCCATGCCTGCGGGAGCGGCGCTCGAGCGGCTGAAACGCTTCGCCTGAGTCTTGTGACCCTCACCGAATTCCCGACGTCCGCACGAACCGAAATCCGACCATGATCCGCATTCACAACTCGCTCACCGGAGAGAAGCAGTCCCTCACGCCCCTCGTGCCCGGGGAGGTCCGCATGTATGTGTGCGGCCTGACGGTGTACAACTACGTGCACATCGGGCACGCGCGCATGTTGATCGCGTTCGATGTGGTCGCGCGGTACCTGCGCTGGCGCGGCTACCGGCTGACCTACGTGCGCAACATCACCGACATCGACGACAAGATCATCCGTCGTGCCGCGGAGAATGGTGAGCCGATCGAGGCGCTGACCGCGCGGTTCATCACCGCCATGCACGAGGACGAGGCGCAGCTCGGCATCACGCGCCCGGACTTCGAGCCGCGCGCCACCGCCCATATCCCGCACATCATCGAGATGGTGGGCCGGCTGATCGAGCTCGGCTATGCCTATGTGGCGCCGAATGGCGATGTGATGTACGCGGTGGCCAAGTTCGAACGCTATGGCCGGCTTTCGGGCAAGCGCCTCTCGGACCTGCGTGCGGGGGCGCGCATCGAGGTGGACGAGGCGAAGCGCGACCCGCTCGACTTCGTGCTCTGGAAGCACGCCAAGCCCGGTGAGCCGGCCTGGGACTCCCCGTGGGGCAAGGGCAGGCCCGGCTGGCACATCGAGTGCTCGGCCATGTCCATCGCCTTGCTCGGAGCGCACTTCGACATCCACGGCGGCGGCATGGACTTGAAGTTTCCGCACCATGAGAACGAGATCGCCCAGTCGTGCGCGGCCACCGGCGAGCGCTTCGCCGAGATCTGGATGCACAACGGCTTCGTCAACGTCGACAACGAGAAGATGTCGAAGTCGCTCGGCAACTTCTTCACCGTGCGCGAGGTGCTGCCGAAGCTGCGTCATCCGGAGGTGCTGCGCTACTTCGTGATCTCGAGCCACTACCGCGGGCCGATCAACTACTCGCTCGAGCAGCTCGAGCAGGCCGATGCGGCGCTGCAGCGGATTTACCTCGCGCTGCGGGGCCTCTGCGATGCCGCCCCGGCCGAGTCGTACCACACGGAGAAGTTCCGCGAGGTCATGGACGATGATCTCAACACCCCGGAGGCGCTGGCGGTGTTGCAGACGCTGACGCGCGAGATCAATTCGGCGAAGGACGCGGGCGATGAGCGGCGCGCGTCGGCGCTTGGCGCGGAACTGAAGTCGCTCGCAAACGTGCTGGGCCTTGCCACGGTGAGCCCCGAGCAGTGGCTGCGCCAGCCCAAGGGTGGCGCGCCCATCGGCCAGGAGGCTGCATCGGCCGGCGGTCCGGCCCCTGGCCTCGATGATGCGCACATCGAGCGCCGGATCGAGGCGCGCACTGCGGCGCGCAAGGCGAAGAACTGGGCCGAGTCGGACCGCATCCGCGACGAGCTGGCCTCTCTCGGGGTGATCCTCGAGGACAAGCCGGGCGGCCGGACGGTCTGGCGGCGGGCCTGAGGGTAGGGGCCCTGGGGCGCGACTGCAGGCGCGCCGTCGAGCGAAACCGCGGAGCCAGGCTCTGGCTCAGCGCGTGAGCGGCTCGTGGCGGCGCTGGTAGGCCTCCAGGGTGTTGTGCATCAGCATGGCCACGGTCATCGGACCCACCCCGCCCGGAACGGGTGTGATCCAGCCGGCGCGCTCGAGCGCCTCCTCGAAATGAACGTCGCCCACCAGCTTGCCGCTGTCCAGACGATTCATGCCGACGTCGATCACGATGGCGCCGGGCTTGATCCACTCCCCGGGCACCAGGCCCGGTTTGCCCGCCGCGACGATCAGGATGTCCGCCTGGCCGACGTGCGAGCGCAAGTCGCTGGTGAAGCGATGGCAGACCGTGGTCGTGGCCCCCATCAGCAGCAGTTCGAGCGACATCGGGCGGCCGACGATATTGGAGGCGCCGATGATCACGGCGTGCTGCCCCTTGAGCGGCGCGCCGATCGATTCCAGGAGCTTGATGACCCCGTAGGGCGTACAGGGCCGGATGAGGGGGATGCGCTGTGCCAGGCGCCCGACGTTGTATGGGTGGAAGCCGTCGACGTCCTTGGCCGGGTCGATCTTCTCGATGATGGCGGTGGAGAGGATCTGATCGGGCAGGGGCAGCTGCACCAGGATGCCATCGATCTCAGGGTCGAGGTTCAGCTCCTCGATCAAGGCAAGCAGATCGATTTCCGAGGTCGAATGGGCCAGATCGTGCGCCACCGAACGGATCCCCACCTCGTCGCAGGCCTTGCGCTTGTTGCGCACGTAGACCTGGGACGCCGGATTGTCACCCACCTTGACGACGGCGAGTGCCGGGCGTCTGCGGCCGCGGGCCACGGCTACCTCGACCGCGCTGCGGACTTGACTCTTGACCTCCCCGGCCAGCTTGCGGCCGTCGATCACCTGTGCCGTCATAGGGTTCGTGGACCTGTTCTTTGTGGGACTGGCCATTCTCGCATATCATCCCCGAACGGCCGGAAGATCAGATCCGTCGCCCGGGCTGTCCCGGAGCGTCATGGCGCAATCCGGCAAGTATCGCTCCGGTCGGGGCATGGCGCAGTCTGGTAGCGCATCTGCTTTGGGAGCAGAGGGTCGGGAGTTCAAATCTCCCTGCCCCGACCATTACTTGCGAAGGGACTCGCAGCGCTCCCTGTCCCCGATTGCGGCCGCTTTTCGGCCGAGTGGCCGCACGCGAGTCAACCCTCCAGCGCGGCGTTACCGGCCCTCGGGCGCCGTTGAGGCGTACGTGGCTGATGTGCGGGGGGAGGAGGGGGAGGGGCTACTTGCCGTGCTCGCGTGGACGCCTGAGGGGGCGATGGCGCCCATGATGCGGCGAGGTATCAGGGCAGCACCCGATACAGCGTTCCCATGCCGGCTTCCATGTGCTCGCTGACGTGACAATGAAAGAGCCAGATGCCCGGGTCATCGGGCCACATGTCGGCCGTCACCATCTGTGCGGGCAGGAGCGAGATGACGTCAGTCCGGTGGCCGTTCTCCAGGACGGTGTTCCCGTGCCAATGGGGGGTATGAACGTTCAGGCCCTCGCCGAGAGTGACCAGATACCAGCGGACGTGCTCGCCTTTCTTCAGGACGATCATCGGACCGTCGCCATACTGATAGCCGTTGATGGTCGCGCGGAAGTTCTGGGTGGCAAAACCGGAGCCGATGAGGCTGAAATGGCCATGCGGGCCCTTCGGAGATTGTTCGAATCTGTTGACGTGCGCGCTGTCGGTGGTGAAAGCCGCGATGTTGTGGTCCAGAAACCAGCTGGTGTTCTCATCGAAGAACATGAAGAGCGCGACGATATTGCGAGCCACGTCCATGGGCTTGCCATCCGGCAGCGCCATGCCCTTGCGCGTGACGATGATGGTGCCGATCAGCCCCGTATTGACGTCCTGCAGCTCATGAACGTGTGAATGATAGAGCCAGACGATCGAGCTCGGGTCGTTCGGGCCCGGGCCGGCGCTGGCAGGCACCTTCCAGATATAAGTGAAGGTATGCCCAGGAGCGACGCTATCGCCGGGCTTCTGGGACTCGGGGATCCCGTCGTCATACATCGCGCCTTCCGACGCCGCGGTATACAAGACACCATGGGGATGCATGCTGCAGGGATGCGTGGTGTTGTTTTTGAACACGACGCGGATCGTATCGCCCACCTCTGCGTAGATGACCGGTCCCAGGATGCCGCGATAGGCATTGCGCTTCCTGCGGGGCTTCAGGTGCTCGAACGTCGCGTCGGTGTATTGCCGATAGATCGCCTTGCGGTAGACGTGCCCGATCAGGTGGGGGCCGCGAGTGGCGAAGAACCTGGCGTAGGCCCGCGACATCCCGATGCGATCCGCGCCGCCGGGCATGTAGTCCCAATTGACTTCGTCGGCGGCAATGTAATACGTGCGGACTTTGGCCTCGGCCGTCCTGCCGAGCAGGGTGCACACGATGAGTATGCTGAAAGCGGCGACGAGTGCGCCGTTGATGCCTGGTCGGTTCATGGTGTCACCTTTCCCCGGATCGCAGAACCCCAATCGGATAGCGTACCGTGCAGCCAGGCGATGGCCGCCGCGGTCATCACCTGGCGCAGGAATCCGCGGGCCTCGACGGCAAGGCCAATGATCAACGTGCGCCGGAAGCCGCCGCGCCACACGGCAAACGCCGTGCGGTCGGGTGTCGATGTGCGTTCTTCCCCGGGCCTTCCGCGCTGCGCGAAAGCCCGGGGAGCTGGACAATCAATCACTTCGCCGGGATGTAGCTGAGCGACTTGTCGTATTTCCAGACGGCCGACCAGTGGCTGGCGATGCTGTGGTTGAACTCATGACCGAGCATCTTGGCCATGGCTTTGCCGTATACGCTGTCCATCATTTCCTTGACGGATGGCTTCGGCTGCTGCCCGACGTCGGCCCAGTTCCGGTTGGGCCATACGAATATGAAGTTCTCCCCCTGGGGGCCGGTTGCGTGAGTGACGAGCCCCTGGAAATGATCCTGCCAGTGGATCTTGGCCGCTGCGGCGGCGTATTTGCGGATGGCCGCAGTAAAATGGGCCCACTGTCCGATCTTGACCCGGTAGTAGTCGACCCAGATCATCGACGGCAGCGTGGCGTCCCCGCCGGGCAGGTAGCTCAGCTTGGATTTTTCATGGTCGATGTGGCTGAAGGCATCGGAGACGTTGGGCAGTACGGACCGATTGAACGTGGGATCGCAAGCTTTTCCGGCTGAGCCGTGCTGGTCCATGGCCGCCCAGCTTCCATAAGGCACCACGAACAGATACCGGTTGAGGTCACCCGTTTCGGAGTCGTACGCCTGCTGCACGTGGGTTTCCCCGTGAGTGCGCAGGCATGTTTCCCAAAGTTTTATACCCTGGCGGAAGGCGTGGTCGAGCGGCGGCGGTACAACGACCGTATACACTCGAAGTATGGGCCAGCTGGTGGCCGCGCGGGCCGGACCCGCCGTGGCCGCACCCAGCGCGACTGATGCGGTCAAGATGAGGATTGGATAGCGGAGTGGTCTGAGGTTCATGACGGTTTGTTCTCCAGGGGGCCTGGGCACGTCTGCCTGTCCACGCTAGCAAGTAGCCGGACCGGTCGGTTTTCTAAATGGCCCGTGAATGAAATCCGCCTGTATGAGGCGGCGGCCCGCGGAACTCTATGATCCACCCTCTGGATGGGATATCACCCCGTGGGGTGATATGGCCCTTGGATCGGCGTATCCTCTCGGACCACAAGGACATCCTAAGAAAGCCACGGGATGGGGGAGAGTCCGCGGGCCGACGGCAGGGCGGGACCGACTCGAGGCTCACTGTGTACGAAGAAGCGCTGCTGGAAACCCTGATCCAGAAGATCTACGAGGCCGCGGCCGGCTCGGCCGGCTGGGAGGGCTTCCTCGTCTGTCTCGCGAACGCGCTCGGGAGCCGCTTCCCGACCCTGTACCTCGTCGATCCGATAGATCATCGAGGCTCGCTCGCGATATCGGTGGGCATGGACGAGAAGCGCTTTCGGGCGAACGAGCAGCTTTACCACAAGAGAGACATCTGGCGTCGAGGCGCAGCCGCCCGCGATCTCCTTCGGCCGGGCATCGTCCGACTGAGCCACGCCATGGGTCCGAAGACCGAGTTGCTCCGCAGCGAGTGCCAAGTCGACTTTTGCCGGCCGCATCGTCCGGGCGAATCCGTGGCGGCAACGCTCCTTGAGGAGCCGATGGCGGCAGCCAACGTCTCCGCGTCGGTCGACGAAAAGCGGCCACCATCCTGTCAGGAAGACATCGCGCTCTTCGGCGCGCTCCTGCCCCACCTGCAACGTGGATTGCGAATGCATATGCATCTGTCGGCGAGCCAGGCGCGCGGGAAGGCGCTCGAGGCGGTGCTCGACGGGCTTGCCTCGCCGATGCTCCTGGTGTCGGAAGATGGGACGATCCTGTTCATGAATGCGGCGGCCGAGCGCCTCGTGAAGGCCTCGGATGGCCTCGCGCTGGAGGGTGGGTTGCTGCGGGCGCTGCTGCCCGATGAGACGAAGTCGCTGCGCCGCTTAGTGGCGGGGGCCGCGCAAGCCTGCGCCCGCCAGGGCCGCAAATGGGGCGGCACGGTGCGGATCTCCAGGTCCTTCGGGCGGGAACCTCTCGAGGTGCTCATTTCCGCGCTCCCCGCGCGGCAGGATGAGCGGATCGTGAGCAAGCCCCCGGTGGCCGTCCTGTTCGTCACGGACCGCTCCCGCCCGGCGCTCTGCGAGGAGACCGTGCCGATCCGGGTCCACGGACTGACGCTCATGGAGGCGAAAGTGGCGGTCGGGGTCTGCAATGGACTCTGCGGAAAGGAGATCTGCCGCGAGCTCGATATCAGCTACAACACGTTGAAGACACACCTGAAGCACATTTTCGCCAAGACTCACACCAATGACCAGCGGGAGCTCGCTCGGGTTCTTGCCTTGGGGCCGCGCTTCAGCGGTGCAGGCGAGGCAGGCGATCCCGTCTCGGCGCTCGGCCGATAGGCAGCCGAGTTTACCCGTGCCGGCAGCGCGCCGTATGTACGGTACCGCATAGTCAAGGCGCTTCCCTTCGCTATCATGGGTACATGGAAAGTGCTCGTACGGATGGCCACGGCTGGTTGAGATCCGGAGAGGCTTCGGCTCAATCCACGCGAAAGGCTCGGTTCCTCATGCCCGGACCCCACGAGTATTCCCACAATCACCTGCTCGCGGCGCTTTCCCCGCCCGAGCGCGAGCGCATCTATCCGCAACTGCAATTGACTGCGATGCCGCTCGGCAAGGTCCTCTACGAGTCCGGGGACAAGCTGCGCTACGTTTATTTTCCGGTCGACTCCATCGTTTCGCTGCTGTACGTGATGGAGGACGGCGCGTCGGCGGAGATCTCGGTGGTGGGGAACGAGGGCCTGATCGGAGTGGCGCTGTTCATGGGCGGTGAGACGACCCCGAGCCGGGCCATCGTGCAAAGCGCCGGCTCCGCGTACCGCTTGGGCGGGCAGCTGCTGAAGGATGAATTTCACCGCAACGGCGAGCTGCAGCTGCTGCTGCTGCGATACACGCAGTCGTTGCTGACGCAGATGGCACAGACCGCAGTCTGCAACCGGCACCACTCCGTGGGCCAGCAACTTTGCCGCTGGCTGCTGTTGTCTCTTGACCGGCTGCCCAGCAACCAGTTGAGCATGACCCAGGAGCTCATCGCGAACATGCTCGGCGTGCGCCGCGAGGGCGTCACCGAGGCGGCCGGCAAGCTGCAGAAGCTCGGCGTCATCCGCTACGCCCGCGGGCGCATCACGGTGCTCGACCGGCCGCAGCTGGAAGAGCTCTGCTGCGAGTGCTACGCCGTGGTCAAGAAGGAGACCGATCGGCTGCTTCCGGGGCTGGTTCCCCCGCCGAAATGGCACGGGAAGCGCACGCTTTCCCGCCAGCGGTTGACCTCGTGATGCGTGCGGCCAGGCGCTCCGCGGCCGACAGGTATAGGGCAGGTGTCGGCGCTCAGGGCACCATCGCACGTAGCAGCTCGCCGATGTCCATCGTCGCGAAGTTCGAGAACGTGTCGCAGACCGCGTAGGGCAGGATGATGCGGTCGGCCTGGCGCATTGCGCCGCACGTATAGACGACGTTTGGGACGTAACCTTCGCGGGCGGACCGTTCGGGCCGCAAGAGCGGCTCGGGCAGCCGGGCGAGAACCTTCGCGGGGTTTTCCTTGTCGAGCAGTGCCGCGCCGATGCAATACCGCCTCATCGGTCCGACACCGTGGGTCAGCAGCAGCCAGCCTTCTTCGAGCTCGATCGGCGATCCGCAATTTCCGATCTGCACGAATTCCCAGGGAAAGCGAGGCTCGAGCAGCGCGATGCCCTCATCCCAGGCGTACAGGTCGTCCGAGTAGATGAGGTAGAGGCTCTCGTTGTCCTGCCGGCCGATCATGGCGTAGTGGCCGTTGATCTTGCGCGGGAAGAGAGCCATGCCCTTGTTGTGCGTCGCCGGGCCCTTGAGGGGGGTCAAGGTGAAGCGCTCGAAGTCCCGGGTCTCGAGCAGCTCAGACCTGATCGCCCGGCCGTTGTAGGCGGTATAGGTGGCATAGAATGTCCGGCTGCCGCCGTCCTCAAACGCGACGAATCGCGCATCCTCGATGCCGTTTGATTGTGCCTCGGTGACCGGAAAGATCACGCGCTCGCTGATGTCGCCGCCGGCATCGAACTGCACCTCGACGCAGTCGCTCCGCGGACCGGGCACCGGGCGTTGCAGGTGCGGGATCGACGCAAAGCGCGCGGTGGGGTCGATGGTCACTGAGCCACCGGGTGTGAGCATTCCCGATCTGAATGTGATCGAGGACACATGACCTTCCCCGACCGCCCGCAGGCTGAGAATGATCCGGCACCCGCCGCTTGCCACCGCGGACTGGTCCGGGTGAGCGACGATGCTCGGATTGAACAGCGCCGCCGCCTCGAAGGAGTATTCGTGCAGGAAGCAGGCGCCGACGAGCCGGCGCTGCACTTGGGTGAGGGGAGAGTACACCGAGTGGACGATTTCCATGGCATCGGCGCGCGTCTCGAACGTCGCGAGCAGCTCGCGGTGACGGCCTTCGAAGTTCTCCAGAACCTCCTCCAGCTGTTGCTGCGCGGATGGCGGATCGAGCGCGAGCACCCGATCGACGATGTGCATCACCCGCTTGGTGTCGGTCGGCGTGAGGTCCCGGGGCTCGGTGCTCGGCTTGAAGTGGCGCATCACCACTCTCGCCGGGTCCGGACGCAGGCTGAGTGCCTGACGCTTCACTAACGTGCTGGGTGACAATGCATCTCCGATACGCACCGCTGTCATGCGAGGTCGTTTACGCCGGCCGTGAGCCGCGGCTGTCGTGTGGGGCGAGGGATGCTCGAGCCATCGAGCTGGCGCATCTCGGTGAGGCTGAGCAGATAGGAGACGACCGATTCGCCTCCCCGATTCTCGTTGGGACGATCCGGGTGCAGGCCGTCGCGGCAGCTCCCGGGCGCCAGGTCGACGAGCGGCAGCGACAGGTCGTTACTGCCAAAGAACCAGCCGAACGCCCGCTGCGAGTGGACCCGCCAGAGGTCATCGCCCTCGGCGCGCCAGGCGGCGAGGCACGCCGAGATCGAGGCCGCGGCCTCCAGGGGCTGCTGGTCGAAGGCGAGCGGGTGCGTCCGGCTCGCGCCGAAGCTCATCGAGCCGACGGGCCTGAAGCGGCCCGTCGGCGTCGTCTGCAGCCTCATGAGCCAGCGCAGCGAGCGCAGCCCGGCGTCCAAGTGGCGCGATGACCCGATGGAGCATCCCGTCACGATCAGAGCCTGGGGCAGGCGCGCATTGTCATAGGCCAGCCCCTCCTCGAACCACTCCCACCCGGGGGTCTCGACCGCCGCGAGCATGGCATCGAGCCTCTCGGCAAGCCGTTCGCGCATGAGGCGGGCGGCGGCGTTGTCCGCGCCGGCGGCACAGTAGCCGTCCAGGCCGAGCAGCGTGAAACTCCAGGCGCGCGGCGAGTGAAAACTCTCCACCACCGGCAGCGCCTCTGCGAACAGATCCGCGGCCCAGCGGCGGCGCGACCCGTCGTGATCGCTGCGCGCGCACTCTCCGAGCGCCCAGAGCGCGCGCCCGTGACAATCCTCCGAGCCCGACTCGTCGAGCCAGCGCCGGTCGAAACCCATGAAGTTGCGAAAGCGCCGGATGTCTGGATTCCAGGCGTGCTGCAGGAATGCGGCGAACCGGCTCGTCAGGGATTGCGGCAGGGGCGCCTCACCGGCGCGGTCGAGGGAGCAGGCAAGCAGCAGGGCGCGGGCATTGTCGTCGGTACAATACCCGTGCGAGCGGTTCGCGACGGAATGCACGGCATGCTGCAGCAGCCCGGTATCGTCGCACAGGGAGAGCAAATGGCCGAGCGGGGCGGCCCGGACGGCCTGAGAGCCGCGGCGAGCGGCGCTGGTGTCCCCGCCCATGCGCAGCACATGACGGTCCCGAGCGCCGGCGCCGACACTCTCGAACAGCGCGCAGTAGCGCTCGGCGATTCTCGGCCAGGTCATCGGTCTGCCTTCCGCATAGGCGCGCTGGCGCATCGCGAGCCGCCGCGGCCCATCGCTCAGCAACGCCGCGGTCTCGCGGCCGAGCGCTGCGACGTCACCAAAGGGAACCAGGACGCCGCGTCCATCGCCCAACAGCTCGCGCGCGTGCCAATAGGGCGTCGAGACGATCGCCTTGCCGAGGCCGAAGCTGTAGGCCAGGGTGCCGGAAGTCATTTGCGTCTCATTGAGATATGGGGTGGCGTAGACATCGCACATCGAGATGAATCGCAGCAGCGTCGCCTGATCGACGAAGCGATCGAGAAAGACGACATGGCTCTCGATGCCGTGCGCGCGCACCCGTGCCATCAGGCTGTTCCGATAG
Source organism: Gammaproteobacteria bacterium (assembly GCA_027452045.1). Taxonomy (GTDB): domain Bacteria; phylum Pseudomonadota; class Gammaproteobacteria; order Steroidobacterales; family Steroidobacteraceae; genus 13-2-20CM-66-19. The sequence goes on along the minus strand of DAIDHH010000057.1, from coordinate 3,560 downwards.
GCCTCGCCCTGGTCACGGACCAGATTGGGATGCGTTGCCCCGAGCACGACGTAGACGGCGTTGGCGCTGGTTTTGAGAATCTCGGGCATTGCATCGATCATCACTTCGATGCCCTTGCTGGGTGAGAGCAGGCCGAAGGTGAGAATGACCGGGCGAGCTGCGAAGCCGAGGGCGCGCTTGGCCTCGTCGGGCTCGACGAACGGACTGTCCGGAGTGCCGTGCGCAATGACGGCGATCTTTTCCTCCCCGACTTGATATACGGTACGCAGCAATTCCCTGCCTTTCTCGGCCATGATGATGACCCGCGCGGAAGCCTCGACGATCTCCCCGACGACGCGGCGCTGCGCCGGCGTAGGCCGCTCGAGTACGGTGTGAAAGGTGGTGACGAGCGGCATGCTCAGCCGCGAGGTGAGCGCCAGGATGTGGCTGCCGGCTTCACCGCCGAATATTCCAAATTCGTGCTGCAGCGATACGACCTCGCAGCGCGAACGGTTCAGGATCAAGGCCGCGCGCTCGTAGTCCTCGAGCCTGCGGTCATCGATCTGCAGGCGCACGGTCGGCGGATAGTCGTACGCGCGCCCATCGTCGGTCATGGCGACGATGCAGCATCGCTCGCGCGCCGGCAAGCTCTCGATGGCCTTCTGCAGATCGGTGGTGAAGGTCGCGATACCGCAGCGCCGCGGGAGCGAATTGCCGACCAACGCGAATCGCCCGAGCAGACTCACCGGTTCTCCGCGGCGGGAACGGAGCCAATGGCGGATCCCGGCTCCATGCGCAACGACGCTCCCGAGAGTCCGCGCGCTTGATCCGGCGCGCGCAGGGCATTCACGCGCCGCAGCAGATACGGCGCCGGAGCGGAACGTGCATAGGCAACGAGGCATTGAAGGCGTTGCGCACCCACCTCGATGCGGGCGCGATTGCCATCGAGGAAGAGCGCGTTCCCCGAAGTCGCTTCGATGGAGTCCACCCAGCCCGCGCCACGGAGAATGAACAGCCAGGTCTCCGCCCCCGCGCCCAGTTCCCGAATGACACCAGGCTCCAGGGTCATGCGTTCGAGTACGAAGGACGGGCTGGCGACGAGCAACGTTCTCGCCGAGGTCAGCCTGCGCGGGGACGCCTGCCGCTCGCACTGGCGGGCGCTTGCGGCCGCCACTGCCATGTCGATGTGTAGCTCCCGTCGCCTCTCATAGTCGAAGAGGCGGAACGTCGCGTCGGTCCTCTGCTGGATCTCGACGATGACCAGCCCGGCACCGATCGAGTGGATCGTGCCCGGCGGCACCAGCGTGGAGTTGCCCGTTCGCGCGGCGTGCCAGTGAACGCGCTCGAGGATCGAGCCGTCGCAAATGCACGCCCGCAACTGTGCGGGGCTCAGCTGTTGCTTCAATCCGACGCCAATGCGGGCATCCGCGCTGGCGGAGAGGATATACCAGGCTTCGCACTTGCCCTGTGCCAGGCCGAGCGAGCGCGCGAGCGTGTCATCCGGATGCACCTGAATCGACAGCGGCTCGCTGGTGAAGATCAGCTTCAGCAGCAGGGCGGGCAGGGGCGCCCCCGGATCGGCGCGCTCGAACCAGGCTTCCCCGATCGCGGTCCTTGCGTCGTGATAGGCGTTCCAGGGCCTCAGGTCGGTGCGGCCCCAGGGCTTGGGTACGATGTGAATACGGGCCTGTTCGACCGACATGAAGGACTCCTGGTTGAGGACACGGGGGTCGGTGCGCCGCCCTCGTTCTCCCAATTGGCGAGCTGCCGTTGCTCGCGTGCAGACCCTGACTCGATGTCCGGACATCGCGCCGCGGCGTCGGTGTTGAGGAACTCGATCATGGGCTTGCCCCTTGCGCGCATGGGACGAGCGCGCCCGCAGTGTCCGCCCAGGTGAGGGTCATCGAGCCCCGCGCATCCCTCGGGCAGACCCACAGCGTGCCTGCCGCTCGCGGCGGGGTCGGTGCGCAGGCGCACAGAGCGCAGATGATGCGCGCGCTATGCTGCGCCCATGAGTCCGGACGGCCCTTCCCCGGCTCCTCTCGCCATGCGCTCGGGGAATTGCACGCCATTGTTCACGTTGGAGCACAGCAAGACCGCGCACCGACTCGACTTCGCATTCCTTGCCGGTACGGCAGCAGGTCTTGGGGCGCTGCTGCTGTTTGCGGGTCCGCGCACAGGGTCGATCGAGAGTGCTCTGTGGATGGCATCCGGCCTTGCGGGCTGGACCTGCCTGGAGTACGGGTTGCATCGGTTCGTCCTGCATGGCCTGAGGCCGTTCAGTACGTGGCACGAGGAGCATCACCGCCGGCCGGCCGCGAGCATCTATTCGCCGGCGTTCGTCAGCATCATTGCCATCGCCGCATTCGTCTATTGGCCGGCGTGGCTCATCGTGGGCCCGTGGCCAGCGTGCGCGCTCACGTTCGGAGTCGTGGCCGGCGATCTCGCGTACTCGGTAACGCATCACGCGGTGCACCATTGGAGTGCCCGGGACGGCTGGCTCGGGCGGCGCAAGCGCTGGCATGGCCTGCATCACGCCTGGGTCCCTGACTTTGCCGGAGCGCCCGGAAATTACGGCGTGACGAGCCCGTTCTGGGACTACGTATTCCGAACCCGCCTCGAGCGCGCCGGGATTGGCGGGGCGCGCCCGAAGCAGCTCTACCGGACATCCGCACCGCCGTGAGCCTGTGCTGGCGCGGGGGGCGCCGGATCGAACCAGACACCATTCGGGCCGACGAGCCGCGCAGCTTCCTGCGGTCCCCATGTGCCCGCCTCATACGAATGAAGCGGTGCCACATCGCCCAGGATCGGCGCGACCACCCGCCACTGCGCCTCGACGAAATCCTCGCGCGCAAAGAGCTGGCCGATGCCGCGCAGCGCATCGCCCAGCAAACGCTGATACGGCGGCCGATCGGCCGCGCCGCCGCGCGTTAGAATCAGCTCGACATCCTTTCCTACCATGAGCTCGCCCGGTTGCTTCACGCGCAGGCCGAGGCCGATCTCGATGTCAGGGCTGATGCGCATGCGCATGTGGCTCGAGGCCGAACGCACGGTTTCCGCGAAGGTCTCGCGCGGCGGTCTGCCGAACTCGACCCACACCTCGGTGGCGGTGACCGGCATCTTCTTGCCGGCACGGAGGTAGATCGGCACGTCGGCCCACCGCCAAGTATCGATATACAGCCTGGCCGCGACGAAGGTCTCGATCGACGAGCCCGGGCGCACGCCCGGCACCGAGAGATAGTCGGCGTACTGACCGCGCACGACGTCCCCGGACGCAATGGGGCGAACCGCTTTCAGCAGCCGGACCTTCTCATCTCGAACCGCTTCGGACTGCTCGCCCGTCGGTGGATCCATGGTGAGTACCGCCAGAAGCTGCAGCAGGTGGTTTTGAACCACGTCGCGCACGGCACCAGTTCCGTCGTAGAACCGGCCGCGGTCCTGGACTCCGATGGTCTCGGCCATGGTGATCTGGATGCTTCGCACGTAGGTGCGATTCCAGATAGGCTCGAACATTGGATTGCTGAAGCGGGTGTAGAGAATGTTCTGAACGGGTTCCTTGCCGAGGTAGTGATCGATGCGAA
>DAIDHH010000056.1 GCA_027452045.1 Gammaproteobacteria bacterium | reverse complement strand
CACGGGCTTCAACCCGTCGCCGATCGAGGGCAGCGCGCGGTCGAGGATGACGTACATCGAGTAATCGAGGTAGGCCTTCTCGGTGAAGGCGCGCAGCGGCTGGCGCTCGACACCCTCGAAATTCAGTTCCTGGTCTTGCATTACGAACCCTTCTGAATCAGCGGGGCAGGGACACGACCGTCGAGACGACTTTCAAGGGCGCTCAAAAACAGCATGTCTTTGCGCGAGCCCCACGGATGGGTGTGCGGCGTCCCTGGAAAATCGCCTCGAGGGAGTGTTCCGGCTCCCGTGCTAAACCTGCACTTCGGCGAGGTTGCCTTTCTTCTCGAGCCATTCGCGCCGGTCGGCGGCGCGCTTCTTCGCGAGCAGCATGTCCATCAACTGATCGGTCTCGTCGTGGCCCTCGACGGTCAACTGCACGAGGCGGCGGGTGCGGGGATCGATGGTCGTCTCGCGCAATTGCGCCGGATTCATCTCGCCGAGGCCCTTGAAGCGCGTCACCGTGGGCTTGGCGCGCGGACTGTCCTTCTCGATGCGCTTGAGGAGCTGGTCGCGCTCCCCATCATCGAGCGCGTAATACACCTGCTTGCCCGCATCGATCCGATAGAGCGGGGGCATGGCCACATAAACGTGCCCATTGGTGACCAACTGGCGGAAGTGCCGCAGGAACAGCGCGCACAGGAGCGTCGCGATGTGCTGGCCGTCCGAGTCGGCGTCCGCGAGGATGCAGACCTTGTGGTAGCGCAGCTGACTCAGGTCGTGCGCTCCCGGATCGACGCCGAGCGCGACGCTGATGTCGTGCACCTCCTGCGAGGCGCCGATCTGTCCGGGCTCGAGCTCCCAGGTGTTCAGGATCTTGCCGCGCAGCGGCATGATGGCTTGGAAATCCTTGTCGCGCGCCTGCTTGGCGGAGCCTCCGGCCGAGTCGCCCTCCACCAGGAACAGCTCCGAGCGGCGTGGATCCTGGCTTGCGCAGTCCGCGAGCTTTCCAGGCAGCGCCGGTCCGCCCGCGATGCGCTTGCGCACGATCCGCTGCGCAGCCTTGGCCCGCTCCTGGGCGTTGGCGATGGCGAACTGGGCGATCCTCTCCCCGGCATCCGGATGGCGATTGAGCCACAGCGCCATCGAGTCGCGCACGAAGGACTCCACCAATGCGGCCGCATCGCGCGAAGCCAGCCGCTCCTTCATCTGGCCGGCGAACTGGGGCTCTTGGATCTTCGCCGACAGCACGAAGTTCACCTTGTCCCATACGTCTTCCGGCGTGAGCTTGATGCCGCGGGGCACGAGGTTGCGGAACTCGCAGAACTCGCGCACCGCCTGTGCCACGCCCGAGCGCAGGCCGTTGACGTGGGTGCCGCCCTCGGGAGTCGGAATCAGGTTCACGTAACTCTCGCCGATTGCGGTCTCGGCGCCCGGCGCCCACACGAGCGCGTAGCTGACCGCATCACTCTCGCCGTCGCGGGCGGCGGTGATCGGCTCGTTGGGCAGTCTTTCGCTCTCGGCGAGCTCCTCGAGCAGGTAGGCGCCAAGATCCCCGGTGTAGAACCACTCGTCCTTCTCGCCGGTCGCCTCATGGGTGAAGGTGATGCGCAGCCCGGGGCACAGCACGGCCTTTGCCTTGAGCGTGTGCTTGAGCTGAGGCACCGAGAATTTGTCGGAATCGAAGAATTGCTCATCCGGCCAGAAGCGCACGGTGGTGCCGGTGTTGCGCTGGCCGACGGCGCCGACGACCTCGAGCTTGGAGAAGACCTTGCCGTCCTTGAAACTGATGTTGTATTCCTTGCCGCCCCGGCGCACCCAGCACTCGAGCCGCTTCGAGAGCGCGTTCACCACCGACACGCCCACCCCGTGCAGGCCGCCGGAAAACTTGTAGGTCTTGTCGGAGAATTTGCCGCCGGCGTGCAGCCGGGTGAGGATCAGCTCGACGCCGCTCACCTTCTCCTTCGGGTGGATGTCGACCGGCATGCCGCGCCCGTCGTCGGCCACCTGGAGCGAGCCGTCCTTGTAGAGCGTCACGTCGATCTGCCGGCAATGGCCGGCGATCGCCTCATCGACGCTGTTGTCGATGACTTCGTGGGCCAGGTGGTTCGGCCGCGAGGTGTGGGTGTACATGCCCGGGCGGCGCCGCACGGGCTCGAGGCCGCTCAGGACCTCGATGTCGGAAGCGGTATAGGACGTGCTCATCGTCTGGGTCTTGGGATCTCGCGCTGGCCTGAGGCTCGAAGGCGCAAATCTTACCCGGTTTTGCCCTCGAGCTCAGGGCGCATCGGCGCGCCGCTCGTGCCCGGGACCCGCGCCGGCGCACCGATCCGCGCAATGGCTTGGCGGGGCGCCGCGCTCCGATCCGAAGCCCCTGAAAGCCGGGGCGGTTGCGTGCCGTGCGCCTACGCGAGGTCGGCGAGCAGCGCCGCTTTGACCGGCTCGGGCACCGGATCCACCCAATGGCGGTAGTGCTCGTGATCCACCCCGGCGGTGAGCACCGCCCCACCACGCAGCGCGGCGATCATGCTCGCGGCGAGCTCGAAGCGCAGGAAGTGCACCGCGGAGGTTTTCTCCTCGTTCGAGCGCTCGAGGTCCTCATCGGCGATGGCGTACACCGGCGCGTGGCCGCGCACCTCGACCCAGCACCGGCTTTCGACCCCTTTGAGCCGCGCCAGCTGGCGCTGCCGCTCCGCCGCTTCCGGGAATTCGATGAGCAGCGTGACCTTCCAATTGCCGCCGTCGGGAATCAGCGGGTTGTAGGCATCGAGCTCCGCCGCGATGCCGTCGGACTCGAAAATGCGCTCCGCGCGCAGCATTTCCTGCACCTGGTACTGGATGGTCAGCCGATCCTCGAAGCACCAGGTCATGTTGGGCCCGACCGCCAGCTGGCGATGTCGCTTGTGCTCGAGCACGCGCGCGCGAAATGCCTCGCGCTCGCGCGCGTAGCGCTCGAGACTCATGAGATCGGCGGGGGTGAGTTTGTTCACGAGGCGCTCCTTGAAGTTGTGCTCACAGCCCGTAGGCGAGCCTCAGGAGCCGCAGCGGATGCTCGGGCTCGCGCCCGCCCTCGAGGCCGCTCTCGATCTGGTGGCCCGCCATCGGGCAGTCGCTCGCATAGTGATCGGCGCCACCGCCCGCCACGCGCTCGGCCACCGGGCGGCCGATCTTCATCGAGGCGGCGCGGAATTCCTTCTTCACTCCATAGGTGCCGTCGTGTCCCGAACAGCGCTCGATCGCCTCCACCGTGGTATCGGGCACGAGCCGCAGCACATCGCGCGTCTTCAAGCCGATGTTCTGGACTCGCAGGTGACAGGGCACGTGGTAGCTCACCTTGCCGAGGGAGGTCTTGAATTCGGTGCGCAGCAGTCCCGAGCGATGCCGCAGCATCAGGTACTCGAACGGATCGAAGATGCGCCGGGCGATCCGTTTGACGTCGGGCTCCTCGGGGAAGAGCAGCGGCAACTCCTGCTTGAACATCAGCACGCACGAGGGAATCGGCGCCACGATGTCGTAGCCGGCATCGATGGCCTCGAGCAGCCGCGGGACGTTGTGCTCCTTGAGCTTCGCGACGGCCTCGAGGTCGCCCAGCTCGAGCCGCGGCATCCCACAGCAGCGCTCCTCGGCAAGCAGCGCCACGGGGATCCCATTGTGCTCGAACACCGCGACCAGATCTTCGTTGAGTTCCGGCTCGTTGCGATTGCCATAGCAGGTGGCGAAGAGGGCTACCTTGCCGGTGGTCTCGGGAGTCGGGATAGCGTTCGCGGCGGACTGCGGTCTGCCAACGGTGCCCAGCCGGCGCAGCCGCTTGCGGGCCGTGCGCGAGTGGTATTGCGGCACGGGCGCGCTGGCATCCACTCCCAGCGTTTTTTCGAGCGCGGCGCGTCCCGCGGCGGAGCGATTGACCGCGTTGACGATCTGCGCGACCACGGGCACGCCCGCGATACGGCCGACGACATCGGTCGCCGCGAGCGCGCGGTTGCGCAGGCTGATGCCCTCCTTGCGCGCCCGCACCGCCTTGGCCCGCAGCATCAGATGCGGGAAGTCCACGTTCCAGGGGTGAGGCGGCACGTACGGGCACTTCGTCATGAAGCACATGTCGCAGAGATAGCAGTGATCGACGACCTGCCAGAACACCTTGCGCTCGACCGACTCGAGCTCACCGGTCGGCGAGGCATCCACCGCGTCGAACAGTGTCGGAAAGGAGTTGCAGAGGCTGAAACAGCGTCGACAGCCGTGACAGATGTCGAAAACGCGGGCGAGCTCCTTCTCGAGCGCCGCCTCGTCGTAGAAGGCTGGATTGCGCCAGTCGATGGGATGGCGGGTGGGCGCCTCGAGACTGCCTTCTCGCGCCGCTCCACCGGGTGCCGCAGGTGTGGTGCTCATGATGAGATCGCGATCCACAGGCGAAGGAAGGCCCTGCCGTGGGCCACCCAACTATCCGCAAGCCATTCACGCCGGGCGCCGTCCAGGAGCGCCCCCGGCGGTCTTGTCACGCGCGGGGTTCGCCCCCCAAAGGGGCGAACCCCGCAAGTCCCGCGCGCAAGCGCGCTACAGATTGTCCAGTGCCTTCTGGAAACGATTGGCGTGCGAGCGCTCGGCCTTGGCCAGCGTCTCGAACCAATCGGCGATCTCGTTGAAGCCCTCTTCCCGAGCCGCCTTGGCCATGCCCGGATACATGTCGGTGTACTCGTGGGTCTCGCCCGCGATCGCCGCTTTCAGATTGAGCTTGGTGTCGCCGATCGGCAGTCCCGTCGCCGGGTCGCCCACCGCCTCGAGGTACTCCAGATGACCGTGCGCGTGGCCCGTCTCGCCTTCGGCCGTGGAGCGAAATACCGCCGACACGTCGTTGAAGCCTTCGACATCCGCCTTGGCCGCGAAGTACAGGTACCGCCGATTGGCCTGGGACTCGCCCGCGAACGCGTCCTTCAGGTTCTTTTCGGTCTTGCTGCCTTTGAGATTCATGCCGCTCTCCAATTTAGACTAGTTCTAACTGGAGCCAAGACTTTAAGCGCGCTCACCGAGCGCGTCAATGGTAATTGACCGCATTGCACGCTCGCGTATAAGGTCGCGGGCTGTGATTCTATCCGGCGCGAGGCGCCGCATCATGGACGGGCTCGCGCGGCGAGCCCCCGTAAATCCCGGCCGCGGGCCGTGGGGAGAGATCTGGCTTGGCGGAGCATCCGCAGTCCCCCGACTTTGAGCAGGCGCTCTCGGAGCTCGAATCCCTCGTCGAGCGGCTGGAGCGTGGCGACTTGCCGCTCGAGGAGGCATTGAGCACGTTCGAGCGTGGCGTGGAGCTGACGCGACAGTGCCAGAGCTCGCTCAAAGCGGCCCAGCAGCGGGTCGACATCCTTCTCAAGCGCAATGGCCAGCCTGAAATCGAGCCATTTGCCGCGATCGATGGACCTCAGCCTCCGGAGTCCCCGGCCAAGTAACCCCTTGTATCTCTTTGTTGCAGATGCGCAACAGAGGGATCGTGATTCATCTCGCAGTGTACACTGCCGCCCAATGAGCTCCCCGCACAACTACCCCCTGCTCGAAGCCATCGACTTCCCCTGCGACCTGCGCAAGCTGCCGGAGTCGCAGCTACCGGTCCTCGCCGAGGAGCTTCGCCAGTTCCTCATCCACACCGTCAGCACCCGAGGCGGACATTTCGCGGCAGGGCTCGGCACGGTGGAACTGACGATCGCCCTGCACTATGTCTTCGACACGCCCCACGACCGGCTGGTGTGGGACGTCGGACATCAGGCCTATCCTCACAAAGTGCTGACCGGCCGGCGCGAGCGCCTGCACACCATCAAGCAGCACGGGGGACTCGCGCCCTTCCCCACGCGCTCGGAGAGCGAGTACGACACGTTCGGCGTCGGCCACTCCAGCACCTCCATCAGTGCCGCCTTGGGGATGGCCGTCGCCGCCGCCCGTCAGGGCACACAGCGCCGCGTGGTGGCCGTCATCGGCGATGGCGCCATGACCGCGGGCATGGCCTTCGAGGCGCTGAACCATGCGGGATCCCTCCCCAATGATCTGCTCGTGATCCTGAACGACAACGACATGTCGATCTCGGAGAACGTCGGAGCACTGTCGAACTATTTCGCCTCGGCGCTCTCCGGGCGCATCTACGCCCATCTGCGCGAGGGCGGCAAGAAGGTGCTGCGGCAGATGCCCACGGTGTGGGAGCTCGCGCGCCGCTCCGAGGAACATCTGAAGGGCATGGTGCTGCCCGGAACGCTCTTCGAGGAGCTCGGCTTCAATTACATCGGCCCGCTGGACGGCCACGATATGCGCGCACTGGTCGCAACGCTGCGCAACGTGCGCAAGCTTCACGGCCCGCAGTTCCTGCACGTCGTGACGCGCAAGGGCAAGGGCTATGCGCCCGCGGAAGCGGACCCGATCAAGTGGCACGGCCCGGGTCCCTTCGATCCGAAGAGCGGCACGCTGATCAAGGGAGCCCCCTCCGGCCCCTCTTATTCGCAAATCTTCGGCCAGTGGCTGTGCGATATCGCCGAGCAGGATGAGCGCATCATCGGCGTCACCCCCGCGATGCGCGAAGGCTCGGATCTGGTGGAGTTCTCAAAGCGCTTCCCGGACCGGTACTTCGATGTCGCCATCGCCGAGCAGCACGCCGTCACCTTTGCCGCGGGCCTGGCTACCGAGGGCCTGAAGCCGGTCGTCGCGATCTACTCGACGTTCCTGCAGCGCGGCTACGACCAGCTCATCCACGATGTGGCGCTGCAGAATCTGCCGGTCGTATTCGCGCTCGACCGCGCGGGCCTGGTGGGCTCGGATGGCGCCACGCATCAGGGCAGCTACGATCTGTCGTTCATGCGCTGCATTCCCAACCTCGTCATCATGGCACCGGCCGACGAGAACGAATGCCGCCAGATGCTCTACACCGCCACCACGCTCGACAGCCCCGCTGCCGTGCGTTATCCGCGCGGCAGCGGACCGGGCGTGGCGCTCGAGAAGGAATTCCGCGCGCTGCCGGTCGGCAAGGCGCAGATCATGCGCGAGGGGCGCTGCGGCCTGGCGCTGCTCGCCTTCGGCCCCCTGGTGGAGAGCGCTCTGCGCATCGGGGAGCGCCTGGATGCCACCGTGGTCAACATGCGCTTCGTGAAGCCGCTCGATGAGGCGCTGGTGATCGAGCTGGCCACGCGCCATCGTGCGCTCGTCACCCTGGAAGAGAATGCCGTGGCGGGCGGAGCCGGCTCGGCCATCGCCGAGGTCCTGTGCGCCGAGGGACTGACTCCCGCGCTGCTGCAGATCGGCATCCCGGACCGCTTCATCGAGCATGGCTCGCGCGAGTCCTGTCTTGCCGCCGCGGGCCTGGACACCGCCAGTCTCATCGCGAGCGTCGAGCACTGGTGGTCGCTTCAGGCTCCGGAGCGCGTCCGCTCGGTCAGCGGCGCCTAGCCCGGGGGTAAGGCCTAGCGACCGTGAGCCGAACGGTCACACGGATGTAAGCCCTTCTCCCGTTCGATATAGGTGAAACGGCCCGCGATCCTGTAGGCTACCGGCATGAGCTCTCCGACCAGCACGGCCAAGGCGGCGCGCACGGTTCTCGCCGAAGTAGAGGACGTACAGGCGCGGGCCGATACCCGCCATCTGCCGATCAATAAGGTCGGCATCAAGGACATCAGCCATCCGGTACGGGTCAAGGACCGTTCGGCCGGAGAGCAGCACACCATCGCGACGTTCAACATGTACGTGAGCCTCCCCCACAACTTCAAGGGGACGCACATGTCGCGCTTCGTCGAGATCCTGCATGCCGAGCGCGAAATCTCGGTCGAGTCGTTCCGCAGCATGCTCGAGAGCATGACCGATCGGCTCGAGGCCGACGTCGGACACATCGAGATGACCTTTCCGTTCTTCATCATGAAGCGCGCACCGGTCACGGGCGTGGAGAGCCTGATGGACTATCGGGCCAGCCTGATCGGAGAACGGCGGGATGGCCGGACGGAAATGTGGGTGCGAGTGGTGGTGCCGGTCACCAGTCTGTGCCCCTGCTCGAAGAAGATCTCCTCCTACGGGGCGCACAACCAGCGCTCCCACGTCACGATCACCGCAAAGCTCAGGCACCACATCTGGATCGAGGAGCTCATCGAGGTCGCCGAGAGCGAGGCATCCTGCGAGCTCTACGGGATCCTCAAGCGCCCGGATGAGAAATTCGTCACCGAGCGCGCCTACGACAACCCAAAGTTCGTCGAGGACATGGTGCGCGACGTCGCGACGCGGCTGAATGGCGATGACCGGATTGCCGCCTACGTCGTCGAGTCGGAAAACTTCGAGTCCATTCACAATCACTCGGCGTACGCGCTCATCGAGCGCGACAAGGACGCCTGACCGCACCCCGCCTCAGGTGCGGGCTGCGGGAAAGTCCACCACGACGCGCAAGCCCGGATCGTTGCTCTCCAGGGTGAGCTGCGCTCGATGCAGCCGCGCGATGGCCGCGACAAGTGACAGGCCCAACCCGCCACCGCTACCCTCCCTTTGGCCGATGCGCGCAAACGGCTGACCGGCGCGCGAGCGCTCCTCGAGCGGCATGCCCGGGCCGTTGTCGCTGACCGTCAGGCGCGCGCCATCGCCGTGCCGCCGCACCCCGACCTCGATCCGCCCGTCCACGGGCACGTACTTCAGGGCGTTCTCCACCAGGTTGGTGATCAATTGCGCGAGCAGCTGCCGATTCCCCAGGACCGCCACTCCCGGCTCCGTATTTCCCGTGAGCCTCTGCCCGCGCTCTCGCGCCACGGGCTCGAACAGCTCCACCAGCTCGGCGGCGAGCTCCGACAGGTCCACGGAGAGCACCGAGGCGAGCGGCGCGCCGGACTCGGCGAGCGCAATCTGCAGCAGCGTCGCCAGCGTGCGCTGCAGACGATCGACCTCCTTCAGCGAGGACTCCACCGGCTCGCGTATCCCGGGCTCGAGACCCGGCAGGCGCAGCACCGCATCCATGCGCGCCCGCAGCCTGTGTAACGGCGCACGCAGGTCGTGCGCCACGCTGTCAAAAGTCGCGCGCAGGGTGCGCGTCTGCTCCTCGAGCCTGTCGAGCACGTGATTGACCGACACCGCGAGCGCATCGAACTCGTCGCTGGCCCCGCCCACCGGCAGGCGGTGTCCGAGCTCACCGGTCATGATGCGCACGCAGGTTTGCGTGACATCGCCGAGGCGTCTCGTCAGGCGGAAGCTGAACGCGAAGCCCGCGACGGCCGCCACCGCAATCGAAAGACCCATGCCCCAGAGTGTCGCGATCTGGAAGATGCGCGAGTAACGCCGGTCCTGCGACATGTCGGTGCCGACGAGCAGCCAGTCCCCATTGGGGAGCCGGCGCACGCCGGCCCGCACCGGATGCACCGAGCGCTGGCCGGGCTCGATCGATTCGATGCGAAACTCGGGCCAGCGCTGCGCCGGTGCGCCATCGAACGGCCAGTTGGTCACGTTGCCCGCGAGGCGCTTGAACGAGGGGCCGGCGAGCATGTATACCGCGCCGATCCGACCCCAGCTGTCGATGCGCACGTTGATCTCATCGGTGACGCCGGGGATGCCCCTTCTGACGTACTGGTTCTCGAGACTGTCGAGCTCGGTGTCGATGATCAGGTCGGTATTGCCCTGGATGATGCTCTGGGTGAGCAAATAGGTGCTGCCGAGCGTCACGCCCACCGCCAGGGTGACCAGAAAGGTGTAACCCATCGACATGCGGAAGGCCGTGGTGTGGAAGAGATCCCTCCCCCAGGGCTTCCTCACGACTCCTCCCTCAGCACGTAGCCCGTGCCCCGCACCGTGTGGATGAGCGGGCGGTCCGAGCCGCGGTCGACCGCCTGGCGCAGGCGGCTGATGTGCACATCGACCAGATTGCTCTGCGGGTCGAAGTGCAGATCCCACACGCCCTCGAGCAACATGGTGCGCGTCACCACCTGCCCGGCGCGGCGCATCAGGAACTCGAGCAGCCTCTGCTCGCGCGAGGTGAGATCGATCTCGCGCCCCCCACGGGTCACGCGCCGCTCGAGCAGATCGAACTCGAGGTCCGCCACCTTCAGGCGCGTCGTCCCGGCGCCGCTCGCGCGACGGCGCAGCAGCGCCTCGATGCGCGCCAGCAGCTCATCGAAGGCGAAGGGCTTGGTGAGGTAATCATCCCCGCCCGCCTTGAGGCCGCGGATGCGGTCATCCACCGTGCCAAGGGCGCTCAGCACCAGCACCGGCGTGGTGAGCCCGGCCCCGCGCAGATGTTGAATGATGGCGAGGCCATCGAGATGCGGCAGCATCCGGTCGGTGACGATGAGGTCGAATCGTCCGGCGATCGCCCGCGCGAGGCCCTCCCGGCCGCCGGCAACGTGATCGACCGTGTAGCCGCTGTCGCGCAGTCCCTTGATGAGAAACCTGGCGGCCTCGAGGTCGTCCTCTATGAGCAGGATGTGCACGGAGGGCAAGCGTACATGATCTACGCGCCGCGCGCGGCACTTAGGGGCTTGCCGTGCGGCTACTCGATGCCCTGCAGCCGCCCGATGAGGGTGCGCAGGAACACCCGGTTGAACCGCAGCTGACAGGACATCGAGACCTGCTCTAGCTGCGTGGCGCTCACCTTGAGCACCGTCACCACGCTGTCGGCGCGCACCGTGGCGGTACGCTTCGCCCCGGGGATGTAGCTCGCCTCGCCGAAACAGTCGCCGGTCCCGAGCGCGGCGATCCGCCGCCCGTGGCGCTCGACGACACACTGCCCGGAGACGAGGACGTAGAAGCGGTCATCGAGATCCCCCTCCCGGATGATCTCCTCCCCCTGGGCATAGTTCTGCCAGGCGCTTGCGCGCAGCACCTCGCGCACTTCGACGTGGGAGAACTCGTGGAAGAACTTCAGGCGCCGCAGCACACCGAACTGCTCCTGCAGATCGAGGTGGGTATTGCTCTGGCGCAGACGCTGGTGAACGCGCGCGAGCTCGGCGGCGAGCTCGAGTCCGCTGCGCTGGCGCTTGTCCGGATCCTTCTGCAGCGCCGTGACGACCACGTTCTCCAGCTCCTCGGACACCCCCGACCGCAGCTTGTGGATCGGCGGCGGCGTAGCGTACACGATCTGGTGAAGAAGCTTGTGCAGGTTGCCGGCGCGGAAGGGTCGTGAACCGGTGAGCAGCTCGTACATCACCGCACCGAGGGAGTAGATGTCCGAGCGGGGAGTCAGATCGAGACTCTGCACCTGCTCGGGCGACATGTAAGAGGGGCTGCCTGCGATCCCCTCGATCCGGGAAATGTCGGCATCGGAGACCAGCGCGATGCCGAAATCGATGATGCGCACCTCCCCGTCCTGCGTCAGCAGGATGTTCGAGGGCTTGATGTCCCGATGGATCACCCCGCGCGTGTGCGCGTAGTGCAGCGCCTTGGCGCATTTGAAAACGATCTCGATGACATCATCGAGCGGCAGCAGATTGTCCGGGCGGCAGTACGTCGACAGGGTCCGTGCGTGATGCACGTACTCGGTGACGATGTAGCAACGACCGTTTTCCTCGCCGGCATCGAAGATGGGCAGCACGTACGGGTGCTGCAGCATGCCGACCAGGTGGGCTTCGGACAGAAACATCTTGCGGGCGGAGCGCGAGCGCTGGGCGTCCGCGCCCGAATCGAGGTTGTAGACCTTGATCGCGACATCGCGCCCGTAATAGGCGTCATGCGAGAGATAGACCACGCCGGTGCTGCCGCGGCCGACCTCCTTGATCACCTCGTACTTTCCGATCCGCGCCGGGGCGCCTCGCACGCCGATTGGCGAAGACGCGGCAGATCCTGAGGCTTGGGACATGTCTGGCAAGGGGTTGTGGGGTATGCGCCAGGATACGCCGCGCGCGATCGGCCCGGCTGTGATGCGCCCCAAGGATTGGCCGCGGAGCGACCGCGGCGATTTCACTTAACCGTGAGCGCTGTCTCAGCGTGAGCGGGCGAAATGCTCGTATCCGGCGTGCGTCAAGACCATCGGCGCGCCGTTGCGCACGACCTGCACCCCGGGAGCGGCGCGCAGGGTGCCGATACGGGTATAGCCCCAACGCTGCGGCGGCAACTGTGTGAGGAGCCTGTCGAGATCCCCGGGACGTACGCTGAAACACAACTCGTAATCGTCGCCGCCGGTCAACGAGAGCTCGCGGGCCCGCTCCGGGCCGACCGCCTGGGCCAGGGACTGCGACACGGGCAGCGCCTCATAGGCAATGTCCGCACCGCAGCCGCTGGCTGCCGCCATCTTGCCGGCATCCCCCAGCAGTCCGTCCGACACATCGATGCAGGCGCTTGCGTATTCGCGCAGCACGCTGCCGAGCGCCACCCGCGGCGTGGGGAACAGGAACCGCTCGCGCAGATACTGCGCCTGAGCGGGCGCCGCCAGCATCCCCTGCTCGAGTGCGAGACCCGCCGCGGCATCCCCGGGCGTCCCCGACACGAAAAGCGCATCCCCCGGTTTGCCGCCCGAGCGCAGCAAGGCCGCTCCCTGGATGTGTCCGAGAATCTGTACCGTGACGCAAAGGGGTCCACGGGTCGTGTCCCCCCCGACGAGCACCACCTCGTGCAGACGCGCGAGCTCGGCGAACCCGGAAGCGAACTCCGCCAGCCACGCCTCGTCGGCCTCGGGCAGGGTCAATGCGAGCAAGGCCCAGGCGGGGCGCGCGCCCATGGCGGCGAGATCGCTCAGATTGACGGCAAGCGCACGGTGGCCGACGGACGCTGCGGGACACCCGCGGAGGAAATGCACGCCCTCGACCAGGGTATCGATCGCGGCGACCAGACGCTCTCCTGCGGGGCACTGGAGGATGGCGGCGTCATCGCCCACGCCGAGCTCGACATCCTCGCGCCGCGCGCCGCAGTTGCGGAAATACCGCTCGATCAGGTCAAATTCCGACAGCGGCATGCCGGCCAGCCCCTCGCCAACGTCAATGCTCGTCGGGACGCAGTGCCCGCGCCGCGCGATCCAACACCGCATTGACGTATTTGTGCCCGTCGGTGGCACCAAAGCGCTTGGCGAGCGTCACCGCCTCGTTGATGGCGACACGGTAGGGAACATCCAGTCGGCTGCGCAGCTCGTAGAGGCCGATCAGCAGGATGGCGTGCTCTATGGGATCGAGCTGCGCCGGTGGGCGATCCATCCACGAGCCGAGCTGCTCATCGAGCGTCGCATGCGAGTGCGAGATGGCCTCGAGCAGCTCGCGAAAGTACTCTTGGTCGGCCCGCGGCATGTCCTCGGCGCCGGAGAACTCCTGCACCAGGTCCTGCCAGGGACATTCGTTGATCTGCCAGCGATAGAGCGCCTGCAGCGCGAGCTTGCGCGCGAGCGAGCGTTGTCGGGAAAACTCGCGGGAGGAAAGCTGCGCGGTGGTCATGATCCGAGCCGCGCCATGAGTCCCGCCATCTCGAGCGCCGCTTCCATCGCCTCGCCCCCCTTGTTGCCGGCGCTCACCGCCGCGCGCTCGATCGCCTGCTCGACCGTGTCCACGGTGAGCACCCCGAAAATGACCGGCACGCCGGTATCGAGGCCGGCCTGCTGCAACCCGCGGGCGCACTCGTTCGAAATGTACTCGAAGTGCGGCGTACCGCCGCGGATGACACAGCCGAGTGCCACGACCGCATCGTAGCGCCCACCGGCGGCGAGCCTGCGTGCGGCGACCGGCAGCTCGAATGCTCCGGGGACACGGGCGATGAGCAGATCCTCCGCCGTGCCGCCACGCTCGAGCCAGGCGCTCGTGGCCCCCTTGAGCAGGCTCGAGACGATGAAATCATTGAAACGGGCCGCAACGATCGCGACCTTGCGGCCGCGCGCGAGCACCTCCCCTTCCAGAATGCGTGGTGCGCTCAAGCATCCTCTCCAACGTAACTTTCGATCTCCAGGCCGAACGCGGCAATGCCGTGTATTTGCTTGGGTGCCGACAACACGCGCATGCGCTTCACGCCCAGATCCTTCAGGATCTGCGCGCCGATGCCGAAGGTCTTGAGCACCTCGCTGCGCTGTGCCGCTGGTACGGCGCTCGAGGGCCCAGGGGCCGCGGCGTCCCCCGGTGAGGCAAGCGCGCGCACCGATTCGAGCAGGTCCCCGGAGGACTCGCGGTCGCGCAGAATGACGATCACGCCATTTCCGGCGCTCGCCACGCGCTGCATCGCATCGCGCAGCGTCCAGGCGCGTGGGTCCGCCTGGATGCCGAGCAGATCGCGCAATGCATCGGCGACGTGCACGCGCACCAGGGGCGCCTCCTGATCCAGGCAGCCCTTGGCGAGTGCGAGGTGCACCTCCCGGCTCACCCGGTCCTCGTAAGCGAACAGGCGAAACTCCCCGAGCTCGGTCTGCACGATCTGCTCGGATACGCGCTCGATCGATCGCTCGTTGCGCAGACGGTGGCGGATCAGGTCGGCGATGGTGCCGATCTTCAACCCGTGGCGCTGGGCGAACACCTGCAGGTCAGGCCGGCGAGCCATGGAGCCGTCCTCGTTCATGACCTCGCAGATCACTCCGACGGGCTGCAGACCGGCGAGACGGCACAGATCGACGGCCGCCTCGGTGTGACCGGTACGGACGAGCACCCCTCCCCGGCGGGCCCGTAACGGAAAGATGTGTCCAGGCCGCGCGAAATCCGCGGCCTCCGCGTTCGCATCGGCAAGCGCGCGAATCGTCGCCGCACGGTCACTCGAGGAGACCCCGGTGGTCGTTCCGGACATCAGGTCGACCGATACGGTGAACGCAGTTCTATGCGATTCGCTGTTGTTCGCAACCATTTGAGGAAGATCGAGCCTTCGCAGCCGATCCTCTTCCATCGGCACGCAGATGATGCCGCTGGCATGGCGGATCATGAACGCCACGGCCTCGGGGGTGGCGAGCTCGGCCGCCATGATGAGATCCCCCTCATTCTCGCGGTCCTCATCGTCCATGATGACGACCATCCGACCCGCCTTCAGATCCTGAAGAATCTCCTCGACGGTATTGAGGCCCGCGGAGCGCTCCGGAGGGACCTTGCCGGAGAGGGGAAGTACTTTGGACATGGGGAACGCCTGGTGCGTGGGGCCCACTAGTATACCCGGGGGCGTCCGCTCGGCCCCAGCACCACCCTGCCGGCGGGCGCCTGAGAGGCTGGCGGAGCCGGGCGGCGGCATGCGCCGCCGCCCGGCTTCCTGTCCCGACTCCCGGGGAGCTCCCTCCCCGCGAGCGTGGTCGGTCTAGCCGATCTTGCCCTGGCCTTTCACCTTGACCGCGTTGGGGTTGCTCAGGACCTCGAGCACGACGCGCCGGTTCTCAGCGCGCCCGGCCGCGGTGCGGTTGCTGGCGATCGGGTCGTGCGGACCATAGCCGCGCGCCCTCAGCTGCCCGGCACTGACGCCGTCCCCGATGAGGTACTGACGCACCGCCTGCGCGCGCCGCTGCGACAGCTTCATGTTGTACTTCAAGGACCCTACGCTGTCGGTGTATCCCTGCAGCTCCACCTTCAGCAGCGGATGCGCCTTCAGTTCGCTCGCGACCCTGTCGAGCTCCGCATCGGAGGAGGAGTCGAGCCGCGCCGAATTGAACGCGAACGTAACGCCCTTGAGAGTCACCGAGCCGCGTGACGGAACGATGGACGGAGCAGCAGCAGGCACCGGAGCCGCGGCGGCCGGGGCGGGCGCCGGAGCCGGCGCGGGCTTCGCCGCCGGCGGCGGGGGTGGCGGAGGGGGAGCTGCGGCGGGAGCCGCTTCTGCCGGCGTACCGCCGAAGGCGTACTGGAAGCCGAGATCGGCGATGTAGTCACCGAAATTGAAGTGGCTCTGGTTGTCCCAGCGCACCTTGATTTCCGGCCTCAGCGAAAAGGAACTCGTTCCGTCGGCGCTGCGCCACAGATGCACGTACAGGCCCACGCCCGCATCACCGCCGAAATTCGTGCGGTTGGACTGGTTGCTCGGCTGATCGTACACCGCGCCGAGCCCCAGCCGGATGTAGGGGGCGACGACGCCCTGTCGATTGAGGATCCCCAGCAAGTCGAGCGTCGCATCGTGGGTCTGCAGGTGGTACTGATTGCCGCTCAGCCGTCCGCCTTCGAGATTGAGCTCGAGATTGAGGTAACGATTCAGCTCGTGGCCGAAGGCGAGGCCGTAGGCCCAGTCTTGATGCTCGAGACCGCGCCGGTAGTCGGGCGAGATGGCCCCGACCTCAGGGGTTACGTACCACTTATCCCACTGCCCGGCGGAAGCGACCGCCGGCACCGCGAGGGCACAGAGAACGAGGGCTTGCTTGATCGTCACGATCGTTGACTCCTTGGTCGGTTAAAAGTCTTCTTAAGACCTGATGTCGAAGCGCGCGGGGGAGAGATCGTCCCAGGGGCCGCGGCGAGACCCCACCACATGCGGTGGCAGGGCGTGCGACATTACAACAGGAGCCCCATGAACCCAATCTGAATAAAGGGATAGACGTTGCTGCCCAGCAACGGCATTGACAGGACGAGGGTCATCGGTCTGCCGGTGGCGCGGTCTCCTGCACCGCGGGCCTGGGCAGACCGAGATACCCGCCCGCCGGGACCAGTGCCTGACCCCGGCTTCGCATGAAGCGGATGAACCCCCGGACCGCGGGGGCAAGGTCCTTCGAGTTGAAGTACGCGTAGACCGTCCGCTCGAGCGGGTAGCGGTCCTCGCGCAGGTTCCTCAAAGTCGGCCGGTAATAGGGCCCAGAGGCGCTTCGCGCCAGCGCGAGCGCCTTCACCTGCGATCCGTCCCGTGGAAGTGCTGCGATTGCGAGTGCGAAGGGATCAGCGCTCAGAGCGCGCAGGATGCGGGCATCACCGGAGCGCGCACCGCCGGGCGCCGCGCCGAGCTCGAACACGTGCGACCACTCGAGCAACGCGGTGCCGGCGAGCACGGTGTCCCGAAGGAATCTCCCCGTGCCGCTGTCACTGTCGGCCATGTACACATCGATGCGATGCGTGGCCACGGGACCCTCGAGACCGAGCTGTCCCCAGGTACGCACACGCCCCACCCCCGGCGGCGGGTGCGCATCGAGCAAGCCCTGAAGCTGTGCAAAATCGATTCTCCGCAGCGCATTGTCATGGCCCACCAGCACGGCGAGCGCCGGTGATTCCCCCGGCGTATCACGACTGCCGAGAAGAATCGGCTTGCGCGCCGGCGCGTGATGGAAAACCCATGTGAATGCCTTGATTTCGCTATCCGTCGCCGCCCGCCCCATGAGAGCGACATCCGCCCGGCCCGTGTAGAGCGCCGCCATGGCGGTATCGCTACCGCTCATGTGCAGCTTGAACCGCACTCGCCCGTGAACCGCATGGAAGGCCCTTGTCCAGCGCTCCGCCATTACCGCAAGCCCCGGACTTCCCCACACCCGCACGTTCGTCTCTTGCCGGCTCCGAAGAGCCGGCGCCTCTCCCCGGCCATGACCTCCTCCCCTCGCCCGCCGCCGGGGGCGCAGCGCAGCTGGGTGGCTCATGCGCGCGATGCGTCGAAGTTGCGCGCGGATCTGCCGTCGCCCGAGCGGCAGATAGCCGCTCTCGGAGATGAGCGCCTGTTGGCCCTGACGGCTGAGGATGAAGCGCAGGAACTCGGCCACCGCCGGATCGAGCGGCGTGCCCGGGGCATGGTCGACGAAGGCGGGGATGATGCGGGTCAGTGGATACCTCTGCTCGATGAGGTTCCTCGGCGTAGCGCTCAGATACGGGCCCGAAGCGCTCCAGGCGAGGCGCAGCGCCTTCACCTTGGCATTGGCGAAGCGGATATTGGAGACGGCAATGCCATAGGGATCCCGGGCGAGAGCCGCAAGGATTT
>DAIDHH010000055.1 GCA_027452045.1 Gammaproteobacteria bacterium | reverse complement strand
CGCGGCCTCCGTCCAGCCGAGGTAGCGCAGCATCATCTCCGCGGAGAGGATGAGCGAGCTCGGATTGACGCGGTCCTTGCCCGCAAAGCCAGGCGCCGTGCCGTGGGTGGCCTCGAACACCGCCAGGCCGTCGCCGATGTTGCCGCCGGGAGCGATGCCGATGCCGCCCACCTGGGCCGCGAGCGCATCGGAGGCGTAGTCGCCGTTGAGATTGAGCGTCGCGATGACGTCGTAGTCCTCGGGGCGCAGCAACACCTGTTGCAGGAAGTTATCGGTGATCACGTCCTTGATGACGATGTCGTGCCCCGTGAGGGGATTGCGGAACTTCATCCACGGGCCGCCATCGATCTCCTCGGCGCCGAACTCCTCCTTGGCGAGCTGGTAACCCCAGCTGCGGAAGGCGCCTTCGGTGAACTTCATGATGTTGCCCTTGTGCACCAGCGTCACCGACACGCGGTCGTTGTCGATGGCGTACTGGATCGCCTTCCTGATGAGGCGCTGACTGCCCTCCTTCGACACCGGCTTGATGCCAATCGCCGAGCTCGCCGGGAACCGGATCCCGGTGACGCCGAACTCCTTGTGCAGGAACGCGATGAGCTTGTGCACATCGGCCGAGCCCGCCGGCCACTCGATGCCGGCATAGATGTCCTCGGTGTTCTCACGAAAGATCACCATGTCGGTGAGGCTGGCGTCCGCCATGGGGCTCGCGACACCGGGGAAGTAACGGATCGGTCGCACGCAGGCGTAGAGGTCCAGGCTCTGGCGCATGGCGACGTTCAGCGAGCGGATGCCACCGCCGATCGGCGTGCCGAGGGGCCCCTTGATCGAGACCACGAACTCGCGCAGTGCGTGCAGCGTCTCCTCGGGCAGCCACTGGCCGTAGCGAGCGTTCGCCTTCTCGCCGCAGAACACCTCCATCCAGCAGATGCGGCGCCGGCCGCCGTAGGCCTTCTCCACGGCGGCATCGACCACCCGCAGCATCGCCGGTGTGATGTCGATGCCGATGCCATCGCCCTCGATGTAGGGGATGATCGGAAAATCCGGAACGCCGAGCGAATGATCGGGATTGACGGTGATCTTGCGTCCCTCGGGGGGGACGGTGATGTGATCGTACTGCATCCGCCCATTTTAGCGGCAAATACCTTACGCCATCCTTAATAAATCGCCGGGAGCGATTTATGACGGCGCGAAGCGCCGGCCCCGTATGGGCGAGTCCCAGGATGGGACGGGGCGGCCAGGCGGCAGACCAGCCGGAGTCCCCCTAGACGCGTAACGCCCGCGCGTTCTGACTGCGCTCGGCGATGAGCATGGCGAGCTCGAGTGCCTGCTCGTGATTCAGGCGCGGGTCGACCGTCGAACGGTAGGCGCGCTGCAGGTCGGCATCGGTGAGCCCGCGGGCCCCTCCGGTGCACTCCGTGACATCGTCACCGGTCAACTCGATGTGCACTCCGCCCAGGTGCGAGCCCATGTCGGAGTGGATGCGAAAGGCGAGATCGAGCTCCTTCTGGATGTTCTCGAAACGCCGGGTCTTCAGGCCCCCGCTGCTGGTCTCGGTGTTGCCATGCATGGGATCGCACACCCACAGCACCGTCTGTCCGGTCTCACGCACGGCCTCGATGGCCTTCGGAAGCGCCGCGGCGATGTCCTTGGCGCCGAACCGGTGGATGAGGGTGAGTCGCCCGGGCTGGTTCTGGGGATTCAAGGTGGTGATCAGCCCCTGGAGCCAGGCGGCATCCATCGCGGTGCCGACCTTCACCCCGATGGGATTGGAAATGCCGCGGAAGTACTCCACGTGCGCCCCGTCGAGCTTCGCGGTGCGCATGCCGATCCAGGGCATGTGCGTCGAGAGGTTGTACCAGCGGTTCTGGCGCGGGATGAAGCGGGTCTGGGCCTGCTCGTAAAGCAGATGCAGCCCCTCGTGACTCGCGTAGAAATCCACCAGCGTCGCCTCGTGCACCGCGCTGCCGCTGATGCCCTCGAAGAAATCGAGCGCATCGGCGATCGACTGCACGATGCGCTGGTACGCGACCTTGAGGGGCGCATGCTTGACGAAGCCGAGGTCCCAGTATTCCGGGTGGTGCAGGTCCGCGAAGCCGCCATCGACCAGCGCGCGAACGAAGTTCAGCGTGAGCGCGGCACGCTCGTACCCCCGAAGGAGCAGCTGCGGGTCCGCCCGGCGCGCCTCGGCGGTGAATTCGGGGCGGTTGACCAGATCGCCGCGAAAGCTCGGCAGGGTGAGCCCATCGCGAGTCTCGCTATCGGCCGAGCGGGGTTTCGCGTACTGCCCCGCCATGCGCCCGAGGCGGATGATCGGTCGCTTCAGGCCGTGCAGCAGCACCAGGCTCATTTGCAGGAGGATCTTCAGCTTCTTCGCGATCGAGTCCGATTCGCAATTGGCGAAGGTCTCGGCACAATCCCCGCCCTGGAGGAGGAACGCCTGCCCGCGCTGGGCAGCTGCCAGGCGCTCGCGCAACGCCTCGATTTCCCAGGACACCACGATGGGCGGGAGCCGCGAGAGCTCCGCCACCACCTGCTCGAGGGCGGCCGGATCATCGTATACCGGCTGCTGCTGGGCGGGTCTGGTGTGCCAGCTGGCCGGATGCCAGCTCATGGTCTCGGGAGAGCGCATAGCGCATCGATGCTAGCACGGACTGGCGCGGACCGGGCCTTAGGTGGAAAATTCCCGGTTTCACCATTCAAGCCTGAGGGCTACATGCACCGCGTACTCATTCTCGGCGCCGGCAAGATCGGCGCACTGATCTCCGGACTTCTCGCCAGCTCGGGCGCTTACCAGGTACAACTTGCCGACGTCGACGGGACTGTTGCCGAAGCCGTCGTCAAGGCTCACGGGCTGAAGGGCCTCACGGCCCACGCGCTCGATGCGCAGAGCCGCGAGGCGCTCGATCGGCATCTCGCCAGCCATCCGGTCGACGCCGTGATCTCGAGCCTGCCGTTCTATTGCAACGTCACGGTGGCCGAAGCGGCCCGCCAGGCGGGGATTCACTATTTCGACCTCACCGAGGACGTGGCGGTCACCCGCGCGGTGCGCGCCATTGCCAGCGGCTCGGACAAGGCCTTCGTGCCGCAATGCGGCCTCGCACCCGGGTTCATCAGCATCGCCGCAGCGGAACTCATCACCCACTTCGAGAAGCTGCGCGCGGTGAAGCTGCGCGTCGGGGCTCTGCCGCAACACCCGAACAACGTGCTCAAGTACTCCCTCACCTGGTCCACCGAAGGGTTGATCAACGAGTACGGCAACCCCTGCCAGGCGATCGTCGATGGCCGCACCGTCGATGTGGCGCCGCTCGAGGGACTGGAGGAGATCGAGATCGATGGGACGCTCTACGAGGCGTTCAATACCTCCGGCGGCCTCGGCTCACTCGCCGAGACCCACGGCATTCATGCCGAATCGATGAACTACAAGACGATCCGCTATCCCGGCCACTGCGAGCAGATGCGTCTGCTCATGAACGACCTGAAGCTCAATCAGGACCGCGGAACGCTCAAGCGCATCCTCGAGAACGCCGTGCCGCAGACGCTGCAGGACGTCATCATCGTCTACGTGGCCGTCACCGGCTTGCAGGACGGACAGCTGCGCGAGGAGAACTACGTCAACAAGATCTATCCTCAGCTCATCGCAGGCCGGCTCTGGTCCGCCATCCAGGTGACCACTGCCGCCGGCATCACCGCGGTGGTCGACCTGGTGCTCGAGCACCCGCAGCGCCACCACGGCTTCGTGGCGCAGGAGCAGTTTCGCCTCACCGACATCCTCGCCAACCGCTTCGGGCGCTACTACGCCCCGGGCGGCACCAAGGATGTCTCCGGAGAGGTCGTCGTCGCCGGCAAGGCCGGCCATCAGCGCAGCAACAAGGCGGCTTGATCGATGAGTCTCAGCATCGACATCGGCGCCCTGCTCTCGAGGCTCGAGCTCGGGCCCATCAACTCCGGCACCTGGTCCGGCGCCCGCGGCTGGACGGGCCACGAGCCGCAACTCATCGACGTGCACAATCCCGCCACGGGCGAGCGTATCGCACAGGTGCGTCCCTCCTCCGCCGAGGATTACGAGGATGTGCTCGCCTCGGCGGTGCAGACCGCTTCCCTGTGGCGCACCGTGCCCGCGCCGAAGCGCGGCGAGGCCGTACGCCTCATAGGCGAAGAGCTTCGCCGCGTGAAGCACGACCTCGGCACGCTGGTATCGCTCGAGAACGGCAAGATTCTCGCCGAGGGCTTGGGCGAGGTGCAGGAGATGATCGACATCGCCGACTTCGCCGTCGGCCAGTCGCGCATGCTCTACGGCCTCACCATGCACTCCGAGCGCCCCGGTCACCGCATGTACGAGCAGTGGCATCCGCTCGGGGTGGTCGGCATCATCTCGGCATTCAACTTCCCGGTTGCCGTGTGGTCATGGAACTCGTTCCTGGCAGCGATCTGCGGCAATGTGTCGGTCTGGAAGCCGTCCCCGAAAACCCCCCTCACGGCGATCGCGGTGCAGAAGCTGGTCAATCGCATCCTTCAGGCGCATGACCTGCCGCCCATCTTCCAGCTCTTCATCGACTCCGGGGCCACCCTCGCCACGCGCTTCGTCGAGGACAAGCGTGTCGCGCTCGTCTCCTTCACCGGCTCGACCGCTGTCGGGCGCAAGGTGGGCGAGCGTGTCGCGGCGAGACTCGGCAAGAGTCTGCTCGAGCTCGGCGGCAACAACGCCATCATCGTCGACGAGAGTGCCAACCTGGACCTCGCGGTCCCGGCGATTCTCTTCGGCGCCGTCGGCACCGCCGGCCAGCGCTGCACCACCACGCGGCGCGTGTTCGCGCACAAGGCGATTGCTGCGGATCTCGAGCGGCGCCTGGTGAACGCCTACGCCCAGGTGCGCATCGGCAATCCGCTCGATCCGGCGACGCTCATGGGGCCGCTGATCGATGCGCGCTCGGTCGAGCACTTCAAGGCGGCCGTGGCCGCGGCCGATGCCGCCGGCGGCGAGCGCCTCTACGGCGGCCGCGCACTGCCGGGGCCGGGGCATTTCGTCGAGCCGACGCTGATCCGCGCCCGCAACGACTGGCCCATCGTGCAGGCCGAGACGTTCGCGCCCATTCTCTATCTGATTCCGGTGGACTCGCTCGAGGAAGCCATCGCGCAGCAGAACGAGAGTCACTATGGGCTTTCCTCGGCGCTGTTCACCGATCGGCTCACGGCCGCAGAGCGGTATCTCTCGGCCTTGGGGAGCGACTGCGGCATCGCCAACGTCAACATCGGCACCTCGGGAGCCGAGATCGGCGGCGCGTTCGGTGGCGAGAAGGACACCGGCGGCGGGCGCGAGTCGGGGTCTGACGCCTGGAAGGCCTACATGCGCCGCCAGACCAACACCATCAACTGGAGTGGCGCGCTGCCGCTCGCGCAGGGCATCAAGTTCGAGCTCTGATCCTGCCCCAAGGTCCCCGCGGCCGCCGCGGGGACCTTGCACATGGCGGGCACGGATCAGCTCTGACCGAGCAGACCGAGCGCCGCGCCCACCATCAGCGGCTCCTCCTGTACCTCGACCACCCACACCGCGGCGGCGCTTGCCGGCGCGCTGATGCGACCCTGCACCCCGCGCGCCGCCTCGTTGGCGGTCGCATCGAGCTCTATGCCCGCCCAGCGCATGCCAGAGAGGATTCTCTCGCGCACACCCGGCACGTGCTCGCCGACGCCGCCGCCGAAGACGATCCCGTCGCAGCCGCCGAGCACGGCATGATAGGCGCCGAGGTACTTGCGCACCCGGTAGCAATACAACTCGATCGCGAATCGCGCGCACTCGGAGTCCTGCGCGAGGAGCTTCCCGGGATTGATCTCGCCACCGGTCATCCCGAGGAGACCCGCCTGCCGGTTCATCGCCTCGATCACCTGCGCCGGGCTCACCCCGAGTCTCGCGCTGAGGTAGGGCACGATGGCCGGGTCCGCATCGCCCGAGCGGGTGGCCATCACCAGGCCCTCGAGCGGCGAGAATCCCATGGAGGTGTCTTTCGGGTGCCCCTGGTCGATCGCCGTGATCGAGCACCCTCCGCCCAACTGCACGGTGATCAGCCGCCCGCCCCGCGGGAGCTGCGGCTCGAGCTCGCAGAAGCGCCGCCACATGGCCTCGTGGGCGAGACCATGGAATCCGTAGCGCCGCACGCCCAAATCGACTCCCATGGCGTGCGGCAGCGCGTACTCCGCCGCCACGCGAGGAAGCGAGGCATAGAACGCCGTGTCGAAAGTCGCCACCTGTGCGGTATCGGGGCCGCAGACACGGCGCGCTGCATCGATCCAGCGAATCGCCAATGGGTTGTGAAGCGGCGCGAGCTCGGCCAGGTTCGTGATTGCCGCGCGGACCTCATCGTCGATGAGCACCGCATGATCGAAGCGCGAGCCACCGTGAACGACGCGATGCACGACCGCCGCGGGCGCACCCGGCAACTCATCGATAAAGCCCCTGAGCTCCGCCGCGGGGTCGATGTGCGTCGCCTCATGGTGGACTGCGGCGATCCTGCGCGCTGCATCGATCCCGGGGGCGGGAGTGGCGGCTTCGAAGGCGGCGAGCTTGATCGAGGTGCTGCCGCTGTTGACCGTGAGGAGGATCAAACCCAACGCCAGTCGGCGACCAGCGGCATGTCGCGGCCGTGGCGACGGATGTAGGCCGAGTGCTCGATGAGCCGATGACGCATCTCCTCCTTCAGGTAGGCACCGCGATCGCGCAGCTCGGGCAACCGGTCGATGGCATCCTGCACCAGGTGGAAGCGGTCCATCTCGTTGAGCACCGTCATGTCGAACGGCGTCGTGATGGTGCCTTCCTCCTTGTAGCCGCGCACGTGCAGACCGGCGTTGTTGTGCCGCCGGTAGGTAAGACGGTGAATGAGCCAGGGATAGCCGTGAAAGGCGAAAATCACCGGTCTGTCGGCGGTGAACAGCGAATCGAAATCGGCATCGGAGAGACCGTGCGGGTGCTCGGAGCTCGGCTGCAATCTCATCAGATCGACGACGTTGACCACGCGGATCTTGAGCTCGGGAAACGCCTTACGCAGGATCGACACCGCCGCCAGGGTCTCGAGCGTCGGCACATCCCCGGCGCACGCCATCACCAGATCCGGCCTCGCCCCTTCATCGTTGCTCGCCCACGGCCAGATGCCGATTCCGGCCGTGCAATGCGCCGCCGCTGCATCGATCGGGAGCCACTGCTCCGCAGGCTGCTTGCCCGCCACCACCACGTTGACCTTGTGCCGGCTGCGCAGACAGTGATCCATGACCGAGAGCAGGCAGTTGGCATCGGGCGGCAGATACACCCGCACGATCCCGGCCTTCTTGTTGACGACGTGATCGATGAACCCCGGGTCCTGGTGGGTAAAGCCGTTGTGGTCCTGCCGCCAGACGTGGGAGGTGAGCAGGTAGTTGAGGGAGGCGATCGGACGGCGCCAGGGGATGCCGGCGGTCACCTTCAGCCACTTCGCGTGCTGGTTGAACATCGAGTCGATGATGTGGATGAAGGCCTCGTAGCAGTTGAAGAGGCCGTGGCGGCCGGTGAGCAGGTAGCCTTCGAGCCAGCCCTCGCACTGATGTTCGCTCAAGATCTCGAGCACCCGGCCGCTGCCGGCGAGAAACTCATCGGATGCGAGCGTGCGGGCCTGCCATTGACGGTTGGTCGCCTCGAAGACCGCCTGCAGCCGGTTGGAGAGGGTTTCATCGGGCCCGAAGAGCCGGAAGGTCGAGGGGTTCAGGCGGATGACGTCGCGGATGAAGGCGCCGAGCACCCCCGTGTCCGAAGCCGTGACGCCCCCCGGGGCGGCCACGGGCACGGCATAGTCGCGGAAATCGGGCATGCGCAGATCGTTGAGCAGCACCCCGCCGTTCGCATGGGGGTTTGCGCCCATGCGCTTGAGTCCCTCGGGCGCGAGCGCGGCGAGCTCCGCCCTGAGACACCCCGCGCCGTCGAACAACTCCTCGGGACGGTAGCTGCGCAGCCATTCCTCGAGTTGCGCGAGATGCCCGGGGTTGCCCGCGGGATCTGAGATCGGCACCTGATGGGCGCGAAAGCTGCCTTCCACCGGCTTGCCGTCCACCATCTTCGGGCCCGTCCAGCCCTTCGGGGTGGCGAGCACGATCATCGGCCAGCGGGGGTGGCCGAGTGCCTCGCCCTGGGCGCGCGCACGGCTCTGGATCCCGCGGATGAGCGCGAGCGCCTCATCGAGCGCTCGCGCCATCCTCTGGTGCACGAGCGCCGGATCGCTTCCCTCGACGATGAACGGGGTCCAGCCGCAGCCGCGCAACAGCTGATCGAGTTCCTCGGGCTCGATGCGCGCGAGCACCGTGGGGTTGGAGATCTTGTAGCCATTCAGGTGCAGGATGGGCAGCACCGCCCCATCCTCGCGCGGATCGAGAAACTTGTTGAGATGCCAGCTTCCCGCGAGCGGCCCGGTCTCCGCCTCCCCGTCCCCCACCACGCAGGCGGCGATGAGCTGCGGGTTGTCGAGCACCGCCCCGAAGGCGTGGGCGAGGGAGTAGCCGAGCTCGCCCCCCTCGTGGATCGACCCGGGGCATTCGGGCGAGACGTGGCTCGGGATGCCGCCGGGGAAGGAGAACTGGGTGAACAGGCGCTTCAGGCCCGCCTCATCGCGGCTCACCTCGGGGTAGAGCTCGCTGTAGGTGCCTTCGAGGTAGGTGTTGGCCACGAGCGCAGGTCCTCCGTGCCCGGGGCCGCAGATGTAGATCATGTCGAGGCCGTGCGCCCTGATGATCCGGTTGAGGTGGGCATAGATGAAGTTCTGCCCCGGCGTGGTGCCCCAGTGGCCGAGCAGCATCGGCTTGATGTGCGCGCCCGCGAGCGGCTCGCGCAGCAGCGGATTCTCGCGCAGATAGATCTGCCCGACACACAGGTAGTTGGCCGCGCGCCAGTACGCATCGATGCGCCCGAGCTCCTCGGCCGACAACGGCCCCTCTTCCTTCTCGTGCTGTTGTGTCGGCATGGTCTGTCCTCCCGGTCGTGAATCGGTCCGCCGGTCCGCGCAAGCGCCGGCCGCGGATCGAGGTCCATCGCACCCGTTTCGCACCGCTGTTGGAATACGGGTTTTCCGCAACGCCGGCACAGCCGGACGGCGAGCCGCGTGCGGTGCCGCGGGCGATGGGCGGCGCGCCGCGCATTGACCCCCGCGTAGGGCGCCTTTAGGATACCAACATCTCGGTCAGAGGGCAGCGCAATGCATCCGGGCTCTCGCGGGGGGCGGCAGATTCTGAGGCACATCGCGCGCATCGCGATGATCGAGCGTGGCCTCGAGCCGGAATTTCCCCCGGCAGCGCTTCGCCAGGTGAGCGCGCTCGGGGGCGCCGCGCCGGCCACACAGGCTCTGCCGGTCCGGGACCTGATCGGGCTCCCCTGGGTGTCCATCGACAATGATGATTCCCGCGACCTCGATCAGCTGTCCGTCGCCGAACCGCTCCCCGATGGCCTCACCCGGGTGCGCGTAGCGGTCGCCGACGTCGATGCCCTCGTCAGCCTCGACTCGGCCGTGGATCGCCACGCGCGGCACAACACGACGTCGGTCTACACCGCGGCGCGGATTTTCCCGATGCTGCCCGAGCGGCTCTCGACCGACCTCACCTCGCTCAATCCAGGCGAGGAGCGCCTCGCGCTGGTTGCGGACATGGAGGTGAGCGCGGACGGGCGCATCGGACACTCGGACCTCTATCACGCAATGGTGCGCAATCAGGCGAAGCTCGCCTACCCCTCGGTCGCGGCCTGGCTCGATGAGGGGGCGGCGCCTCCCGCGGCGCTCTCCGATCCGGCGCTGCAGCAGCAGGTGCGTCTGCAGGATCAGGTGGCCCGCACGCTTCGCGAGCAGCGCCACGTGCAGGGCGCACTCACCCTGGAGACCTTGACGACCCATGCCGTATTCGATGGCGATGCGCTCCACGACCTTCTCCCCGATCGCAAGAACCGCGCGCAGGAACTCATCGAGGACTTGATGATCGCCGCCAACGGCGTGGTCGCGCGCTTTCTCGAGCAGCGCGGATTTCCCTCGATCCGCCGGGTGCTGCGCACTCCGAGCCGATGGCAGCGCATCGTCGAACTCGCCGCCGAAGTGGGCGAGCGGCTCCCGCCGGTCGCCGACGCGCGGGCACTCAATGCCTTCCTCGCGCGCCGCCGTCATGTCGATCCCGAGCGCTTCCCGGACCTTTCGCTCTCGGTCGTGAAATCACTCGGCAGGGGCGAATACCTGGCCGAGCCCCCCGGCGGTCACTCCCCGGGACATTTTGGCCTCGCCGTGAGCGACTACACCCACTCGACCGCGCCCAACCGGCGCTTCCCGGACCTGATCAGCCACCGACTGGTCAAGGCGGCTCTCATGGGTCATCCCCCTCCCTACACCGCCGGCGAGCTCGAATCGCTCGCCGCCCACTGCACCGCGCAGGAAGACCATGCGGCCAAGGTCGAGCGGCGGGTAGCGAAATCCGCAGCGGCCCTGCTGCTTGCCGACCACATCGGGGAGAGCTTCGAGGGCATCGTCACGGGCGCGGCGGCCAAGGGCACCTGGGTGCGCATCGTGCATCCGGCGGTCGAAGGCCGGCTGATGCGCGGGTTCGAGGGGGCGGACATCGGACAGCGTGTACGCGTGAGACTCGTGCGCGTCGATATCGAGCGCGGTCACATCGATTTCGAAAGGGCACACCGGCAATGAGCTCCCCCGACGGCCCGCGCCTCGCGTACGAGCAGCGGGAATTCCTGGAAAGCGACCCGGCACGGCCGCTGCGCATCCTGGCGGAGTATCTCGAGCCCCTCGAGCGCTTCCGCCGCGAGGGCGTGCACGCGACCATCGTGTTCTTCGGGTCGGCGCGCTTAAGACCCGAAGGCCCTCTCGGGCGCTACTACGAGGACGCCCGGGAACTGGCGCGTCTCATCACTCTGTGGTCGGCATCGCTGTCCGACCACCGGCATCATTACGTGATCTGCTCCGGAGGGGGCGGGGGCATCATGGAAGCGGCCAATCGGGGCGCACACGAGGCCGGCGGCAAGACGATCGGGCTCAACATCAGCCTGCCGCGCGAGCAGCAGCCCAACCCCTACATCTCGCCCGAGCTGCAGTTCGAGTTTCACTACTTCTTCATGCGCAAGCTCTGGTTCGCGCACCTGGCCCGGGCCCTCGTAGCCTTCCCGGGAGGCTTCGGCACACTCGATGAGCTGACGGAGATCCTCACGCTCGCCCAGACGCGCAAGCTCTCCCGCGACATCCCGGTGATCCTCTATGGCCCGGATTACTGGCGCGAGATCCTCAACTTCGAGGCGTTGAGCCGTCATGGCGTGATCGCCCCGGAGGATCTCAATCTGTTTGAATTCGCGGACGAGCCGGCGGCGGCCATGAAGATCCTGCAGCGGCGCCTGGTGGAGGAGCCGCGGGAGGCGCCCGCATTCGCCCACTCGCGCGTCCGGCGCAGCCAGCGGGCAGAGCCCGACGATCCTTGATCAGCGCCCCGGCAGGCGCAGGTTGAACTGTGCGCCACCGAGTGGGGAGGTCTCGACGCTGAGTGCGCCGCCGTAGAGTTCCACGGTATCGCGGACCATCGCAAGACCCAGGCCGTGTCCGGGCACGCTCTCATCGGTGCGCACGCCGCGCTCCAGGATGCGCGCGCGGTTTTCCTCGGAAATTCCTGGCCCGTCGTCCTCGACGGAGATGATCATGTTGTCTCGCGCCGCTGCGTTCGGGTCGACCGACACCGTGAGCCTCACCCGCTGCCGGCACCACTTGCAGGCGTTGTCGAGCAGGTTGCCCAGCATTTCCATGAGATCGCCGCGATCGCCCACGAACTGGCAGTCGGGCGCGATCACGAGCTCGAGGGAAAGGTCTTTGCGCGCATAAACCTTGAGCAGCGCCACGCGCAGCTCCGCGGCCATGGGCGCCACCGGCACCGGCGCCTGGCCGAGGATCGCGCCTCCGGAGGCCGCGGCGCGCTTCAGCTGATGCTCGATGATATCGGTCATGCGGTCGATTTCGCTGCCGATGGCATCGCTCGGGACCGGTTCCCGGGAGGCCCCCGCGGAAGCGGTGCCGCTCGGCAGCGCCGAGCGCATCACCGCGAGCGGGGTCTTCAGGCTGTGCGCGAGATTGCCGAGCGTATCCCGGTAGCGGGCGACGCGTTTGCGTTCTCCAACGAGCAGCGCGTTCAAGTGCCGCGCCACGCCGCGCAGCTCGCGCGGATAGCCGCCCCCCAGGCCCTCGGCGCGCCCTTCCTCCACCTCATGGATCTCGCGCTCGAGACGCCTGACCGGCGCGAGCACCGCTCGCAACAGCACCGCGAGCGAGGCAAGCAGCAGCAGCATGAGTCCGGAGAACCACAGCACCATGCGCTGGCGGAAATTCCACAGCTGCTCCTCGTAGGGCGTCAGGCTCACCGCCACACTGAAGGTGACCGGTTGACCGCCCCCCGGCGCATCCTCGAACGACACGCCGCGGCTTTCGATCTCCATGCGGTGATGGTCCACCAGGGTGGAGGAGAAGCGCCGCTGACCCTGGGCGAGCAACGGTCCGAAGCTCACGGCCTCACCTGCCGCCGAGGGCGAGCGCCACACGTGACCTGCTGAGGCGATCTGCGCGTACAGCCCCGAACGGGGCGTACCGAAGCGCGAGTCGAGGTCGCGAAGCGGCGCGTCGTAACCGCCCGCGGGCTCGCGCTGCGCGGCGGCGATCAGCGTGATGATCTGAGAATCGAGCAGCTCGTGCAGACCGTTCCTCGTGAGGGTGCGAAAACCGCTGTCGAGCACGAGCATCATGACGCCAAAGAACAGCGCGAGCGGCACCGCGACCGACAGCAGAATCCGCTGGCTGAGCGAGTGCACGCCTTAGCCCGCCTTGAGCATCCGGCCGCTCAGCCGGCCTGATCGCGCGACAGCGAGAAGCGGTAGCCGCGGCCCCGCAGCGTCTCGATGGGTTTCAGCCGCTCCTCGGGATCGAGCTTGCGGCGCAGCCTCCCCACCAACACCTCGATGACGTTGCTATCGCGCTCGAAGTCCTGGTCGTAGAGCCTCTCGGTGAGCTCGGCCTTGGAGATCACCTCCCCGGCGCGCAGCATCAGATGCTCGAGAATGCGGTACTCGAAGGTGGTGAGCTCGACCGCGGTCTCGCCCACCTTGACCGTCTGGGCGCGGGTATCGAGGGTCACCGGGCCGCACTTGAGCTCCGGACTCGCCCAGCCGCCGGCCCGGCGCAACAGCGCCTGCAGGCGCGCCAGCACTTCCTCGAAATGAAAGGGCTTCGCGACGTAATCGTCGGCCCCGGCCTGCAGCCCCTCGACCTTGTCCTGCCAGTTGTCGCGCGCGGTGAGTATGAGGATGGGATAGGTCTTGCCGGCGGCGCGCAGCCGCGCGATCACCTCGAGCCCCGTGAGCTTGGGCAAGCCCAGGTCGATGATGGCCACATCGAGCGGGTATTCCACGCCCGCGAACAGCCCCTCGACCCCGTCCTGCGCCGCATCGACGGTGAATCCCGCCTCGGTGAGCTGCGCCGTCAAGGTCTCGCGCAAGGCCGTCTCATCTTCGATCACCAGCACCCGCATCCCATTCTCCCCGTGTCTTCGCGCGCCGTGGTCAGAGGATCGTACCGCTCGCGGCGTCGACCCGCACGGTGAACACCCGTCCATGCCGGTCCAACAGGCGCATCACGTAGATCACCTGGCCGCCCTGGCGGCGGGTGTCGGCCCGTACCACCCGGGCCTGGTACCTCGCCTCGACCATCTTCACCGCCTGACCCATGGACACGCGCACGACGCTTGGCGGGGTCTCTCGGGGGGGCGGGGTCTGGGTGCCCGCGGCGCCCATCGAGGCGGCCGCGAGCCCCCCGGCGAGCGCGAGGACGGCCAAAGCAACCCACACACGCATGATTCTCATTACGCCGCGCATCCGCCTCGGTAACGAACACCTCTTGGGCCGCCCTCGAGCGGCCCGGACCGCGAGCACGATAACCGTGCCCCCGTGAATCGCCGCTGAATAGGATTCGCCCCCGCGATCCCTGCCTAGCCCTCCCTTTTGGCCTCCCGCCACAAGGCGTCCCACTGCGCCGCCCCGAGCGTGCCGAGCGCCACGCCTCGCTCACGCGCCAGACGCTCCATCTGGCGGAACCGGCGCTCGAACTTCCCATTGGCCGCCCGCAGGGCTTCCTCCGGATCCACCGCCAGATGCCGGCTCCAGTTGACGACCGCAAAGAGCAGATCCCCGATTTCCTCGGCAACCGCGCCCTCCTCGCCCCCGGCAATCGCCGTCTCGATCTCCCCGATCTCCTCCATCACCTTCTCGCGCACCTGCGCCGGCCCCTCCCAATCGAAACCGACCCTCGCTGCCCGGCGCGAAAGCTTCGCCGCGCGCATCAGCGCCGGCAAAGCGAGCGGGACGTTCTCGAGCTCGCTCAACGCCGTGGCATGCACCGGGCCGTAAGGGATGGGCGTGCCGCCGGCTCCCCCGGCGCCGTGCGCCTCGCCCTCACTCGCGCGCTGTGCCCGCTCGCGGGCCTTCAGGTCGTCCCACTGAGCCGATTGTCGGGCGGCATCGAAGTCCGCGGCGGAAGTCTCCCCGCAAGAGGCGCTCGATTGCGCGCCGAATACGTGCGGGTGGCGGCGCACGAGCTTGTCGTGAATGGAGCGGGCGACGGAGGCGAAATCGAACCAATCGCGCTCCTCGGCCATGCGCGCGTGAAACACCACCTGAAAGAGGAGGTCGCCCAACTCATCGCGCAGATCCTGCGGCCGGCCTCGCTCGATGGCATCGCGTACCTCGTAGGCCTCCTCGATGGTGTAGGGGGCGATCGAGGCGAAGGTCTGTTCGCGATCCCAGGGGCAGCCGCGCTGCGGATCGCGCAGGCGCGCCATCAGCGCAAGCAGCGCCGAGAGCGCCTCGCCGGGCGCATCCTCACTCATCGCCGCTCTCGGCGAAGCACACCCGCCACAGGGTCATCAGCATCCCGGACGTCGCGCCCCAGATGTTGTGCTCACCATAGGGAATGTCCACCATCTGCACCTCGACGTCCGTGCCACGGAAGCGGTGGCTCCGGGGCCGGTGATTGCGCGGATCGAACACGAAGGAGAGTGGCACCTCGAAGGCGTCCTCCACCTCCTCCCGGTCGATGCGCAGCGCGAAGCCGGGCGCCACGCGCGCCACGACCGGCGTGACGCGAAAGCCGCTGATCACCATGTGATCGGGCAGGTAGCCGATCACGGACACGAAGCGCGCATCGAGACCGATCTCCTCGCGCGCTTCGCGCAGTGCCGCATCCGCCGGCCCCTCGTCCTCGGCCTCGATGCGCCCCCCGGGAAAGCTCACCTGCCCCGCATGAGTGCGCAGCTCGCGTGCGCGGCGAGTCAAGAGCACCGTAGGTTCGCGCGGGTGAGCCACCAACGGGATCAACACGGCCGCGGCGGCGGGGTCGGCGGGAAAATATCGGCGCAGCTCCCGGCTGCGCGCGATGGTCTGCCCGGGAACGAGACACTCCTCGAGTGCATGGCGCGGCTCGCTGCCGGCGAGCCTGCGCTCGATCTGCGCCAGCAGGGGCGCCGGGCGGTCGGGAGCCGCAGGCGCCTCCTGGCGGGTGCCGCCGTCCTCAGCCACCGCCGCTGGTGCCGCCCTTGATCCCCCCCTTGGCGAGCTCCGCCGGGTCGAGGAGCCTCGCGAGCTCCCCGGGCGAGAGGTCCGTCATCTTCTCGGCCATCTCGCGGATCGGCCGGCCTTCGGCGTACGCCTTCTTGGCGATCGCCGCGCCCTTCTCGTAGCCGATCACGGGGTTCAGCGCCGTCACCAGAATGGGATTTCGGTCGAGGGCCTCGGCCAGACGGGCGTGGTTCACCTTGAAGCCGCTGATGGCCCGATCCGCGAGCAGGCGCGACACGTTCGCCAGCAGGCGGATACTCTCGAGGAGGTTGTAGGCGATGACCGGCAGCATCACGTTCAGCTGGAAATTGCCCGACTGGCCGGCGACGGTGATGGTGGCGTCGTGGCCGATCACCTGCGCGCACACCATGGCGGTGGCCTCGGGGATCACCGGGTTCACCTTGCCCGGCATGATGCTGCTGCCGGGCTGCAGCGCCGGCAGCGCGATCTCCCCGAGCCCGGCAAGGGGGCCGCTGTTCATCCAGCGCAGATCGTTGGCGATCTTCATGAGACTCACCGCGAGCACCTTCAGCTGCCCGGAGAGCTCGACCGCGGTGTCCTGGCACGAGAGCGCCTCGAAGTAATTGCGCGCCGGACGGAAGGCGATCCCGGTGAGCTCGGTGAGCGCCTCGCAGAAGCGCTCACCGAACTGCGGATGCGCATTGATCCCGGTGCCGACGGCGGTGCCGCCCTGAGCGAGGCTCACGAGGCGAGGCTCGACGACCGAGAGCCGCTCGATCGCCCCCTCGATCTGCGAGCGCCAGCCGGAGAGCTCCTGTCCGAGGGTCACCGGCATGGCATCCATCAGGTGGGTGCGGCCAGTCTTCACCACCGCGCCGACCTCGTCCTCCTTGGCGCGCAGCGCATCGCGCAGATGCGCGAGCGCAGGCATCAGATCGCGCCGTACCGAGAGCGCGGCACTGACGTGAATCGTGGTCGGTATCACATCGTTGCTGCTCTGCCCCATGTTGACGTGATCGTTGGGATGGGTGCTCCTGCCGAGGTGGCGCGTGGCGAGCGTCGCGATCACCTCGTTGGCGTTCATGTTCGTGCTGGTGCCGGAGCCGGTCTGGAACACGTCGATGGGAAATTGCGCATCGTGACGGCCTTCGGCCACCTCGGCGGCCGCCGCCTCGATGGCCTTGGCGATCGGCGCCTCCATGAGGCCGAGGCGGGAGTTGGCCCGCGCCGCGGCCTGCTTCACCAGGCCGAGCGCGCCGATGAAGGCCCGCGGCATCGGGTGGCCGCTCACGGGGAAGTTCTCGACCGCACGCTGGGTCTGTGCGCCCCAGAGCGCATCGAGGGGCACCTTGAGCTCGCCCATGCTGTCGTGCTCGGTTCGAAAGGAATTCGTCATCTCATTTGGCTCCGTGGCCCGCTCGATGCTCAATCCGTGCCGCGGGGGCCGCCTGCGAGCACGGCACGGTATCGGTTATGATACGAATCCTAGCACTTCGCCTTCCCCTTCAGCGCATGACCGACAGCTCCCACGACGATCTGCCCGCCGTTTTCGCCCTCTCGCCGGTCGACGGCCGCTACCGGGCGGCCACCGAGCCGCTGCGCCATCTCATGTCCGAGGCGGGCCTGATCCGCGAGCGCGTGCGGGTCGAGGCGGCGTGGCTCCTGCATCTGGCCTCGAGCGTTGCGCAACTGCGCGGGGCAGACCTCCCCGAGACGGTAAGCGCGCGTGCCCGGCAGCTGGCCGAGGACCCGGGCCACGATTGCGCGCAGACCGTGAAGCGCATCGAGCAGCGCATCAACCACGACGTCAAGGCGGTCGAATACTACGTGCGCGAACAGCTCAAGGCCGCCGGAGCCGCAGACGCCTCGCTCGAGCTGGTGCATTTCGGCTGCACCTCGGAGGACATCAACAACATCAGCTACGCGGTGCTCCTGCGCGAAGCGCGTGCCCTGCTCACGCGGACACTCACCGAGCGCATCACGGGGCTCGGGGAACTCGCCCACCGCTACGCGGAGCTGCCGATGCTCGCGCGCACGCACGGGCAGCCGGCGAGCCCCACGACTCTCGGCAAGGAGATCGCCAACTTCGTGGCCAGGCTGCGCCGCGCCGAGCGGCGCTGGAACGCGGTCGAGATCCTCGGCAAATGGAACGGTGCGGTCGGCAACTTCAACGCCCACCACGCGGCGTTGCCCTCGGTCGACTGGGTCGGCGTGAGCGGCGCATTCATCGAGTCGCTCGGCCTCGTGCGCAACCCCTATACCACGCAGATCGAGCCGCATGACTGGATCGGCGAGTACTGCGATGCGCTCAGCGGCATCAACGTGGTGCTGCTCGACCTGTGCCGGGATTTCTGGGGCTACATCTCCCTCGGCTATCTCAGGCAGCGCGCCGCATCGGGCGAGGTCGGCTCCTCGACCATGCCGCACAAGGTCAATCCGATCGACTTCGAGAATGCGGAAGGCAACCTCGGCATCGCCAACGCGCTGCTCAGGCACTTCGCCGACAAACTCCCCATCTCGCGCTGGCAGCGCGACCTCACCGACTCGACGGTGCTGCGCAACCTCGGCGTGGCGCTCGGCCACACGCTCATCGCCTGGCGCTCCCTCGGGCGCGGACTCGGCAAGATCGATGCCGATGCGGCGCGCATGGGCAGGGATCTGGAAGGCGCGTGGGAGGTGCTCGGGGAGGCGGTGCAGACGGTCTTGCGCGCCGCCGGCGTTCCCGAGGGCTACGAGAAGCTCAAGGCCTTCACCCGCGGGCGAGCCATCGAGGCGAGCTCGCTCGCCGAGTTCATCGGGGCGCTGCCCCTGCCCGAGGCTGAGAAAAATCGCCTCAAGGCGCTCAAGCCCGCCGATTACATCGGCCTCGCGGCCGAGCTTGCCCGGGGAATATGACAAATCGCGGGGCATTTTCCCCCGCTGGAGCGGCCTTGGCTCCGTGCGAGCCGCCCAGAGTGTGACTGGCTCGACTCCGCGCCGCGGCCGACTCTCTCTAAGATGGCCCCCATTCCCGCTCCACGGGCCAGGGTGAGTGCTGTCGGTGTCCGCCCCTACGCATAACGAGAACAATGTGTTCGCCGGTCTGGCGCATGCCCGCTATTCCCCGGAATCCGACCAGGAAGACATCACCTGCAACGTCGAAGCCCTCACCGTCCTCACGACGGTGGCCGAGGTGCGTGCAGCGGTCGACCAGGTGGCCGCATCCGCCCAGCGGCTCATCTCCATCTACACCCCGAACCTCGAGCCCGAGCTCTACGACCAGAGCGCCTTCCTCGAGGTGATCAAGTGCTTCGTGCTGGCGCGCCCCTTTGCGAAGGTGCGCGTGCTGTTGAGCGAGCCCGGCCGCGTGACGGCCGACGGGCATCGCTTCATGGCGATGGCCCGGCGGCTCTCGAGCTGCATCGAAGTGCGCACGCCGACGCCTCAGATCCGCGAGCACCAGTCCGCCTATCTCGTCGCCGACAGCCGCGCCATCGTGTATCGGCTGCGCTCGGACAGCTGGGACGGCATCGCCGACATCGACAACCCGCCGGTCGCGAAACTCTATCTGCACGAGTTCGATCAGCTCTGGGACGCGTGCGCGCCCGAGCACAACGTGCGCATTGCGCGCAGGTAGCCTTCCCGGTAATACCCCCTCCCCCGGGGCGCTATAATCGCCCCATGCCCATCCCCGAGATCACCGTTGCCGCCGTGGCCGAAAGCGGCGGCCGCTTCCTGCTCGTCGAGGAGCGCATCGACGGGCGGCTCGTGCTCAATCAGCCGGCCGGCCACCTCGAGCGCGGCGAGACTCTGGTGCAGGCCGTCATCCGCGAAGTGCAGGAGGAGACCGCCTGGCGCTTCAGCGCGCGCGAACTGCTCGGCGTGTATCTCTGGCGGCATCCGCGCAACGGCCGCTTCTTCAAGCGCTTCACCTTCATCGGCTCGGTGAGCGGACACCGCCCCGAGCAGCCTCTCGATGAGGGCATCGTCGGCACCCGCTGGCTCACCTTCGATGAGATCCGCGCGCGCACCGAGACGCTGCGCAGCCCGCTCGTGCTGCGCTGCATCGAGGACTACCTCGCGGGCGAGCGCTCCCCGCTCGAAGCGGTGGCCGGTCTTGACCTCGATACGGCGGGCGCGGTGGCCGCGGTCACCGTATGAGGCGCCTGGTCGTCGGCCTCTCCGGAGGGGTCGACTCGGCGGTGGCGGCGCTGCTGCTGAAGGAACGCGGTTGGGAAGTCCACGGACTCTTCATGAGCAACTGGGAAGAGGACGACGATGGCTACTGCACGGCGGCGCAGGACTTCCAGGACGCGCGCGCGGTGGCCGCGGAGCTTGGCATTCCGCTGCACCGGGTGAGCTTCGCCGCCGAGTATCGCGAGCGTGTCTTCGGGCATTTTCTCACCGAGTACCGTGCCGGCCGCACTCCGAACCCGGACGTGCTGTGCAACCGGGAAATCAAGTTCGGGGTGGCGCTTCGATACGCCGAGCGGCTGGGGGCCGAGGCCTTCGCAACGGGGCACTATGCGCGTCTCATCGAGGGCCCCGAGGGCATTGAGCTGCACAAGGCGCGCGATGCGTCCAAAGACCAGAGTTATTTCCTGCATGCCGTGGCGCCACGGGAGCTCGCGCGCACCCTGATGCCCATCGGCGAGCTCGAGAAGCGCTCGGTGCGCGAGCGGGCCCGCGCAGCGGGCCTGCCGGTGTTCGACAAGCCGGACAGCACCGGCATCTGTTTCGTCGGCGAGCGTCCCTTTCGCGAGTTTCTCGGGCGCTTTCTCGAGGACCGGCCGGGACCCATCGAATCGGCCGATGGCGAGACACTCGGCGCTCATCGGGGCCTTTCCTTCTACACCCTGGGCCAGCGCTCGGGCCTCAACATCGGCGGCCGCCCCGGACGGCGGGAGCTGCCCTGGTATGTCGCCGCCAAGGATCCCCGGCGCAACGCGCTCATCGTGGTACAGGAGCAGGATCACCCCCTGCTCTTGAGCTCGGCGCTTGCCACCGGCCCGCTGCACTGGCTCACCCGCCCCCGCACAGAGCCGTTCCCCTGCACCGTCAAGGTCCGCTACCGCCAGGCCGATCAGCCGGCCATGCTCGAGCCCGAAAACGATGGTACGGCACGGATCGTATTCGAGCGCGCGCAGCGCGCCGTCACCCCGGGGCAGTATGCGGTCGTGTATGAGCGCGGTCGCTGCCTCGGGGGCGCGGTGATCGAATCCGTCACGCCGCACGCGCTGGCGTGAGCCGGGCTAGCATTAATTTATATTAAGAATTGCCGCCCTTTCAGGGCGTTGCAGGCTCACGACGCGGAGCGATCGGCGCAAAGACCGACTATAATCCGCGCCGCCTTTTCCTGGCCCTGGCGGAGAGCCCCACTCATGACGAACAGCTTCAAGGCGCGCACCACCCTCGCGGTAGGCAACCGTTCCTACGAGATCTTCAGCCTCGCGGCGCTGCCGCCGGAGAAGGTCGCACGGCTTCCCTACTCCCTCAAGATCCTGCTCGAGAACCTGCTGCGCTTCGAAGACGGCGTCAACGTCACCCGTGCGGACATCGAGGCGCTGCTCGCCTGGGACCCCGCTGCCACCCCGGCCCATGAGATCGCCTTCACGCCCTCCCGCGTGATCCTGCAGGACTTCACCGGCGTGCCGTGCGTGGTGGACCTCGCCGCGATGCGCGAGGCCATCGTGCGCCTCGGTGGCGACGCCGAGCGCGTCAATCCGCTCGCCCCGGTCGAGCTCGTCATCGATCATTCCGTGCAGGTGGACGAGTACGGCACACCCGGGGCGCTCGCCGCCAACACCCGCATCGAGTTCTCGCGCAACGTCGAGCGTTACGCCTTCCTTCGCTGGGGTCAGTCGGCATTCCGCAACTTCGCGGCGGTGCCGCCAAGCACCGGTATCGTGCACCAGGTCAATCTGGAGTACCTCGGCCGCGTCGTATTCGACGCCGAGCGCAACGGCGGGCACAGCGCATACCCCGACACGCTCGTGGGCACGGACTCGCACACGACGATGATCAACGGCCTCGGCGTGCTCGGCTGGGGTGTGGGTGGCATCGAGGCCGAGGCGGCCATGCTCGGCCAGCCGGTCACCATGCTGATCCCGCAGGTGATCGGAGTGCGCCTCACCGGCAGGTTGAAGCCCGGCGCCACCGCCACGGACCTGGTGCTCACCCTCACCGAGATGCTGCGCAAGCGCGGCGTGGTCGACAAGTTCGTCGAGTACTTCGGCGATGGACTCGCCAACCTGCCGCTCGCCGACCGCGCGACCATCGCCAACATGGCGCCCGAGTACGGCAGCACCTGCGGCATCTTC
>DAIDHH010000054.1 GCA_027452045.1 Gammaproteobacteria bacterium | reverse complement strand
GCGGATGCGGGAATTGGCGGGCAGTCGGAAATCAGCCATCGGGAAGCCTTGCTCAGTAGACCCGCGCCTTCGGCGGGATGGTCTCGGCGTCGGTGGTCAGGGTGTTCAGGTGCACCGGCCGGTAATCGAAGCGCACTTTGCCCGGCCCCTCCACCCATGCCAGGGTGTGTTTCATCCAGTTCGTGTCGTCGCGGTTCGGGAAGTCCTCGCGCGCGTGGGCGCCGCGGCTCTCGGTGCGGTTGGCGGCCGAATGGATGGTGGCGCTCGCCTGCATCAGCAGGTTCTCGAGCTCCATCGTCTCGATGAGATCGGTGTTCCAGATGAGCGAGCGGTCCGTGATGCGCACATCGGCGAAGGACGCATAGGTCTGCGCGAGCTTGCGCGCGCCCTCCTCGAGGGTCTGCCCGGTGCGAAACACAGCCGCATCCATCTGCATGGTCTTTTGCATCTCGAGGCGCACTTGCGCCGTGGGACGCGAGCCGTTGGCATTGCGCAGCCGATCGAGACGCGACAGCGCGAGCTCCGCGGCATCCGGCGGCAGAGGCGCGTGACGCGTGCCGGGCTTGATGAGCTCGGCGCAGCGCCGCGCCGCCTGGCGGCCGAACACCACCAGGTCGAGGAGCGAGTTCGATCCGAGCCGGTTGG
The DNA here is from genome assembly GCA_027452045.1 of Gammaproteobacteria bacterium. Classification (GTDB taxonomy): domain Bacteria; phylum Pseudomonadota; class Gammaproteobacteria; order Steroidobacterales; family Steroidobacteraceae; genus 13-2-20CM-66-19. The sequence continues at coordinate 10,680 of DAIDHH010000054.1, read as the reverse complement.
CCCCGTGCACCGACACGCACGCGGCCTCCCCGACCGCCATGAGCCCGGGCACCACGCTGTCCGGGTCGCCGTTCTTCGGTGCGAGCACCTCGCCATGATAATTGCAGGGGATGCCGCCCATGTTGTAGTGCACGGTCGGCTGCACGGGAATCGGCTGCTTGGTCACATCGACGGCGGCGAAGATGCGCGCGGTCTCGGCGATACCCGGCAGGCGCTCGTGGATGACCTCGGGCCCGAGGTGCTCGAGGTGCAGGTGAATGTGATCGCGCTCACCGCCCACCCCGCGGCCCTCGCGGATCTCGATGGTCATGGCGCGGCTCACCACATCGCGGGAGGCGAGATCCTTCGCGTTCGGCGCATAGCGCTCCATGAAGCGCTCGCCCTTGGAGTTGGTGAGGTAACCACCCTCCCCGCGCGCGCCCTCGGTGATCAGGCAGCCGGCGCGATAGATGCCGGTCGGATGGAACTGCACGAACTCCATGTCCTGCAGCGGCAGGCCCGCACGCAGCACCATGCCGTTGCCGTCACCGGTGCAGGAGTGCGCCGAGGTGCAGGAGAAGTACGCGCGCCCATACCCGCCCGTGGCGAGGATGGTGGTGTGCGCACGGAAGCGATGGAGCTTGCCTTCGGTCATGTCGAGCGCGACGACCCCGCGGCAGACCCCGTTCTCCATCATCAGGTCGATGGCGAAATACTCCACGAAGAAGGTCGCGGAGCGCCGGATCGACTGCTGATAGAGCGTGTGCAGCATCGCGTGTCCGGTGCGATCGGCCGCGGCGCAGGTGCGCTGCGCGGTCCCCTTGCCGAAGTGCGTGGTCATGCCGCCGAAGGGCCGCTGATAGATGCGCCCCTCCTCGGTGCGCGAGAACGGCACTCCGTAATGCTCGAGCTCGATCACCGCGGCAGGCGCCTCCTTGCACATGAGCTCGATGGCGTCCTGATCGCCGAGCCAGTCCGAGCCCTTGACCGTGTCGTACATGTGCCAGCGCCAGTCATCCTCGCCCATGTTGCCGAGCGCGGCGCTGATGCCGCCCTGGGCCGCGACGGTGTGACTGCGGGTGGGGAAGACCTTGGTGATGCAGGCGGTGGCGAGACCCGCTTCGGCGAGTCCGAGCGTGGCGCGCAGCCCCGAGCCGCCCGCCCCGACGACGATGACGTCGTACGTGTGATCGATGAATTCGTAAGCGCTCATACGGCGCCTCCCAACGCCACCTTGAGAATCGCGAACACGCCGGCGGCCGCGACCGCGACGTGAAAGAAGGTCACGAGCGCGAGCGACAGGGCTTTCATGCCGCTGCCGTGCACGTAGTCCTCCACCACCACGCGCACGCCGAGCTGCGAGTGCCAGGCGGCGGTGATCACGAACAGGATGAGCAGCACCGCCGTCCACCCCTGGCTCATCCAGGCGCTCACGGTGGCGTAATCGTGCAGCGGCAGCGACAGGATGGACACGACGAACCAGATCGAGAGGAACACCAGCGCGAGCGCGCTCAGGCGCTGCGTCCACCAGTGATGCACGCCCTCCTTGGCCGAGCCCGCGCCGAGGGCGCGCCCGAGCGGACTGCGCAGGCTCATGGAGCGCCTCCCGCGCGGACCAACATCCACCAGGCGAGGCCCGCGAACAGCAGCAGGCTCACGATGCCGATGAGCCAGGCGCTGTGCTGCGACTGGGCGCGCTCCATGCCCCGTCCGGTATCCCAGACCAGATGACGGATCCCGGCGAGCAGGTGGTAGGAGAATGCCGCGAGCAGCGCGAGGTAGAGGAGCTTGAAGATCCCCGAGGAGAGGATCGCGAGCGCGTGCCCATAGGCGCGCGCGCCGCCCGCTACGGCCATCAGCCAGTACACGAGTGCGATGAGCCCGGCGGAGAGCACAACGCCCGAGAAGCGGTTGCTGATCGAGGTGAGGACGCTGTACCGGTACATGCGGTACACGGACAGGTGTGGCGAGAGGGGTCTTTCGGCCATAGGTGCTCGGCGCAGTTCAAAAGTCGATGCAGCGGCCCTTGTGCTCCCAGTCGCCAAAGCGAGTGGGCTCGGGCCCCTTCGGCCCCCCGATCTCCCCACGGGGTGGGCTCGAGCCCACCCTTGCGGGGGATGTGCCCGCGTCCCGGGATGCGGAGTCAGCCTGCGGTACCGGGGATTCGTCGTTCGAATCGTGCTGCATGTGTCTCAAGTCTGACACAATTTGCATGCCCTCGCCACGGCGCTGTCTTGAGCCGCCATGCGCGAGGCCCCACACTCACGAGTCGTCACGACAAAAGTCATACCTATGCACCAAGCGTTTCCGGTCTGTGAGCTCGAAGACCTCGCAGCCCTGCGCATCCAGGGCGCCGATGCCGTGCGGTTCCTGCAGGGCCAACTGTCGAACGACGTGCAGCGCCTGAGCGCCGAGCGCTCGCTCATCGCCGGCTATCACAACCCGCAGGGGCGCGTCATCGCGTTGCTGAGACTCGTGCACCTCGGCGAGGGTGATGTGCTCGCGATCCTGCCGCGCGAGATCCTCACGCCCGTGGCGCAACGGCTTGCGAAGTTCGTGTTGCGCTCGAAGGTGCGCATCAGCGAGGAGTGCGCGGCCTGGACGGTCAACGGGTGGCTGGGCTGGGATGCCCCGGTGGCGGCGCCGCCGTTGGGTGAACAACGCAGGGTGGCTGACTCGCTCCTCGTGTGTGTGAGCGAGCAGCCTGCCCGATATCTCGAGATCCGCCCGCGCACCGCCCCTCCCCCGGCGCGGCCCGCGGCCATGCCCGCGCTTCGGGCGCAGTGGCGCCTGCTCGATGTCCGCGCCGGACTCCCCCAGGTCTACGCGCCGACCAGTGAACAGTTCGTCGCCCAGATGTTGAATCTCGATGTCATCGGCGCCATCGCCTTCGACAAGGGTTGTTACACGGGGCAGGAAGTGATTGCCCGCGCCCATTACCGCGGCCGCGTGAAGCGCCGCCTGCAGCGCTTCTGCTCCCTCGGGCCGCTCGATCTCGCGCCCGGGGACGGCGGCACTCTGCCCGACGGCCGGTCGTTCAAGGTGGTGGAGGCGGCGCGGCTCGAGGATGGCCGCTGCGAGTTCCTCGCCGTGGCGCCGCTCCCCGGGGCGGAGCGCGAATCGGCCGGCGCCGAGGCCGCCTCGCCGCTCGATGCTCAGGCCCTGCCGCTGCCCTACCCGCTGCCCGATTGAGGCCTGCGGGCGAGGCGCTACAGGTCGATCAGCTCGACTTCGTGCGCCTCGATGCGCCGCTCGAGAAATCGCGAGCCGATGCGGGCGAAGCGCTGCGGCGCATCGGTCGCGAGCAGGCGCAGGCTCCCCTCGCCGCCCCTTGCGGCGAGGCCGGCCTCCTCGAGCGTGCGGCGCACGTGGCGGGCCGTGGTCTGCGCGGAGTCGACGATGCACACATCGGGCCCCGTGGCGGTGCGGATCGCCCGCGCGAGCATCGGAAAATGCGTGCATCCCAACACCAGGGTATCCGGTGATCCGTCGGCCGCCGCGAACAGCGGATCGAGGTAATGGTGGGCGATGGTCTCGGCGATCGGACCCTCGGACAAGCCTTCCTCGGCGAGTGCGACAAAAAGCGGCGCCGCAAGAGCGCTCACCTGCGCCCCGGCTCTGCGCTCGAGGATCGCATCCCGATACGCCCCGCCGCGCACCGTTCCCTCCGTGGCGATCACCGCGATGCGGCCGGATTTCGAGGCGGCGCACGCGGCCTCCGCGCCGGGCTCGATCACCCCGATCACCGGCACATCGACAATGCGTTCGCGCAGCGCCGGCAGGCACACCGCCGAGGCCGTGTTGCATGCGATCACCAGGCACTTGATCCCGCAGGCGCACAACGCCTCGGTCGCCTGCAAGGCATAGCGCACCACGGTTGCCGCGCTCTTGGTGCCATAGGGCAGCCGCGCGGTATCCCCGAGGTAGACGAAGTGCTCGCCGGGCAGCTCCGCGGCGAGCGCCTTGAGCACGGTGAGGCCGCCTACGCCGGAATCGAATACGCCAATCATGCGCCTGGAGCTGGCTCGATCATGGGGGTGCGGTGCGCCTCAGACCTCTGGCCGCAGGTGCGGGAAGAGGATCACATCGCGGATCGATGGCGAGTCGGTGAAGAACATCACCAGGCGATCGATACCGACGCCGAGGCCCGCGGTGGGCGGCATGCCGTATTCCAGCGCGCGCACGTAGTCGGCGTCGTAGAACATCGCCTCCTCGTCGCCCCGGTCCTTGCGCGCCACCTGCGCGCGAAAGCGCGCCGCCTGGTCCTCCGGATCATTGAGCTCCGAGAAGCCGTTGGCGAGCTCGCGCCCGGCGATGAACAGCTCGAACCGGTCGGTGAGGAAGGGATCCGCGTCGTTGGCGCGCGAGAGCGGGGAGACCTCCGCCGGGTATGCGCACACGAAGGTCGGGTCAAAGAGGGTATGCTCGGCCGTCTTCTCGAAGATCTCGATCTGCAGCTTCCCCGGTCCGTCATGCGGCTCAACGGCAATGCCGAGCGTCCCGCAGACCTCGCGCAGGTACGCGGCATCGCGCAGCCGGGCGCGATCGAGACCGGGATTGTGATCGAGGATCGCCTGTTCCACCGTCACGCGGCGAAAGGGCTTCGCGAGATCGTACTCGCGCCCCTGGTAGGGGAGCTGCTGGGTGCCGTGGATGGCATTGGCCATGCCCCGGATCGCCTTCTCGATCCAATCCATCAGATCGCGGTAATCCGCATACGCCAGGTACAACTCCAGCATGGTGAATTCCGGGTTGTGCTGGGTCGAGAGTCCCTCGTTGCGGAAGTTGCGGTTGATTTCGTACACCCGCTCGAAGCCACCCACGACCAGGCGCTTCAGGTACAGCTCCGGGGCGATGCGCAGGTACATCGTAAGATCGAGCGCGTTGTGATGCGTCACGAACGGCCGGGCGGCAGCTCCGCCCGGGATGGGCTGCATCATCGGCGTCTCGACCTCGATGAAGTCGAGCGCGTCGAGGAAATCCCGCAGATAGCGCACGATGCGCGCCCGCGTGCGAAACACGTTGCGGCTGCTCTCGTTGACGATGAGATCGACGTAGCGCTGCCGATAGCGGGTCTCGAGGTCGGCAAGCCCATGCCACTTGTCGGGCAGGGGACGGAGCGACTTGACGAGCAGCCGCACGCTCTCGACCCGCACCGAGAGCTCATTGGTCCTGGTGCGAAAGAGCACCCCGGTGGCGCCGAGGATGTCGCCCACGTCCCAGCCCTTGAACGCCTCGTAGAGCTCAGGCCCGAGCGCGTCCTTTTGCAGGAAGAGCTGGATCTGTCCGGTGCGGTCGGCGATGTTCGCGAAGCTCGCCTTGCCCATCACGCGCTTGAGCAACATGCGCCCACCGACGGTGACGCGCGTGGGATTGGCCTCGAGCCACTCCCCGGTGCGCTCGGCGAAGGCGTGCTGCAGCTCCCCTGCCAGCGCATTGCGCCGCAAGTCGTTGGGAAACGCCTGACCGTGCTCGCGCAGCGCCGCAAGCTTGGCGCGCCGCTCCGCGATCAGCTTGTTCTCATCGCCGGGCTCCCCGCCGCGGCCCTCATCGTGATGGTCTGCCATAGTGCGCCTTATAGGCCCGCCTTGAGCGAGGCCTCCATGAACTGATCGAGATCGCCGTCGAGCACGGCCGTGGTGTTGCCGACCTCCACCCCCGTGCGCAGGTCCTTGATGCGGGACTGGTCGAGCACGTAGGAGCGGATCTGGTTGCCCCAGCTCACATCGGACTTGGAGTCCTCGAGCACCTTGGCGGCGGCATTGCGCTTGTTGACTTCGAGCTCGTAGAGCTTGGCCTTGAGCATCTTCATGGCCGTGGAGCGATTCTTGTGCTGGCTGCGCTCGTTCTGGCAGGCGACCACGATGCCGCTCGGGATGTGGGTGATGCGCACGGCGGATTCGGTCTTGTTGACGTGCTGGCCGCCGGCGCCCGAGGAGCGATACACGTCGGTCTTAAGATCCGCCGGGTTGATGTCGATCGCGATGTCCTCATCGACCTCCGGGGACACGAACACCGAGGCGAAGGAGGTGTGGCGCCGGTTACCGGAGTCGAAGGGCGACTTGCGCACGAGGCGATGGACGCCGGTCTCGGTGCGCAGCCACCCGTAGGCGTATTCGCCCTTCACTTCGACGGTGGCGCTTTTCATGCCCGCCACCTCGCCCGGGTTGGAATCGATCACTTCGCAGCTGAAACCGCGCGCCGCGCCCCATCTCAGGTACATGCGCAGCAGCATCTGAGCCCAGTCCTGCGCCTCGGTGCCGCCGGCGCCCGCCTGGATGTCGAGAAAGGCGCTGTGCGAGTCCATCTCGCCGCGGAACATGCGCTTGAGCTCCAGGCGCCGTACCTCGGCCTCGAGCCGGCCGGCATCCTTCTCGATGTCGCGAACCGCCGATTCCTCGCCTTCGCTCTCGGCGAGCTCGAGGAGCTCGGCCGCATCCGCGATGCCCTTGGTGGTGCGCTCGAGATCCAGAACCTCGGTGTTCAGCCGGGCGCGTTCGCGCCCGAGCTCCTGCGCGCGCTCGGGTTTCGACCAGACGGCCGGCTCCTCGAGCTCGCGGGCGACCTCCTCCAGGCGCTCCTTCTTGAGGTCGTACTCAAAGAAACCCCCGTAGGGAAGCCATGCGTTCCTCGAGGTCTTTGAGCTGGCGCTTGAGCGGATTGAGTTCCATCGCGGTGCCGTGGACGGTGCTGGCAAAGGGAGCCGGTGATGCTAATGGTCCGGGGGTCGAATTTCCAGCTGAGAATCGCACCGGCCAGGCGGGATTCACCACCGGGCACCTCGTGACGGAGTGCATCTTGGGATTGCCGTAGCCGCGGCTCGAGCGCCGCATCATCGGGGAGCGCCGCGCACGCGCACCGCCGCAGGGGGCGGCCGGGCCGCACTGCGCCCGGGATCACACCGGGAGCACGTGATCCACCAGCAGCTGCAAGCGCCTCTCGCCCTGATACTCGTTGATGTCCAGCCGGTAGACCAGCCGCCGCTCTCCCTCGGGGAGCGCCATCGAGGCGCCCTCCTCGATGAAGTTGAACGCGATCGCATCGAAGGTGCGGCCTTTGGACGCTTCCACCCACATCTTCACATGTCGCTCGCCGACCACGCGCGCACTGCGGATGGTGAACACGCCGTCAAAACACGGCTCAGGAAACGCCTGCCCCCAAGGTCCTCCGCCTCGTAGCACCTGCGCTGTTTCGAGCGCGATGTCATCAACAGCGAGCTCACCATCGGTCTCGACGGCATCGGCAAGCGAGCATTTATCCGACCAGGTGAGCACCTCTTCGTCGAATAGTCTCGCGAATGCATCGAGGCGCGAGCGCTGCAGCGTCAGGCCCGCCGCCATGGCGTGGCCACCGAATCGGTCGATCATGCCCGGGTGGCGCGCATCGAGCCGCGCGAGAACGTCGCGGATGTGGACCCCGGGCACCGAGCGCGCCGAGCCCCGCAACTGCCCGTCCGCGGCCAGCGCAAAGGCGATCACCGGGCGGCGCACCCGCTCTTTGACGCGGCTCGCCACCAGGCCCACGACGCCCTGGTGCCAGCTCTCATCGAACAGGCAGACGCCGCTCCTTTGCGTGGCGCGGCGCTGCGGATCGCGCAGCACGCGCACGGCCGCGAGCGCCTCGACCTGCATCTTCGCCTCGATGGTCCGCCGTTCCCGGTTGAGCTCATCGAGACGCGCGGCGAGGGTCTGCGCGGCGGCATCGAGCAGCAGGCATTGGATGCCGACCGTCATGTCATCGAGCCGCCCGGCCGCATTCAGCCGCGGTGCGACCGCGAAGGCGAGGTCCTGGGAGGTGACGCTGTCCAGCCGTCGGCCGGCGAGCTCGAGCAGCGCGCGGATGCCGGCGACGCAGCGCCCGGCGCGGATTCGCCGGAGGCCCTGCGAGACGAGGACGCGGTTATTGGCATCGAGCGGCACCAGATCCGCGACGGTGCCGAGCGCCACCAGATCGAGGTACTCCGCCACACCGGGCGCCCCCGGGGGCGAGAGTCCCAACTCGTCCAGCCGCCGCTTGAGCGCGGCGAGCACGTAGAACGCCACCCCAACGCCCGCGAGCGCGCGGCTCGCGAAGCGACTGTCCGGCAGGTTGGGATTGACGATCACCCGGGCCGCGGGAAGCTCGGTCCCGGGCAGGTGGTGATCGGTGATGAGCACATCGATGCCGTGCGAGCGAGCCTCGGCGACGCCCGCGGCGCTCGAGATGCCGTTGTCCACCGTGACGATGAGCGTGGGTGCGCGTTTGACCGCCAGGCGCACGATCTCCGGCGTGAGGCCGTAGCCGAACTCGAAGCGGTTCGGCACGAGAAAATCCACGGGAAACCCCCAGGCCCCAAGCGCTCGCATCATGAGCGCGGTGCTGGTGGCGCCATCCGCATCGAAGTCCCCGACCACCAGGATGCGGCCCTCGGCGCGGTGCTCGAGCAGCAGCTGCACCGCCGGGGCGATGCCCTCCAGGGTACCGACGGGCGCGAGCCGCTCGAGCGAGGTGTCGAGCTCGGCCGATGAGCGCACGCCGCGGGCAAGATAGAGGCGGCGCAACACGGGGTGCACCTGAGCGCCGAGCTCGGCATCCGTTCCCGCCTCGCGGCGCACGACCCGCAGCATCAGGCGAGCGCCCCGAGGCCGGCGCGTTGGCGCCGCCAGAGCCGCCAGCGGTCGGCGGCCCTCAAGGTCCAACACCGGTCATTGGCGAGCAACACGAGGCGCTCGAGGCGAGCGCCCCGCAGTGCCTCGAGCGCGGGGGCGATCACCCGGCGATCGAGCTCGGCGAGCACATCGAGGAGCCCCGCCCGGGTGTCGTTGCGCAGACCATCGGCGATCGAGACGACGCACAACGCATGCGATGTCCCTGCAGGGGGCCACTCGGCCGGCATGGGTTGACTGTCGAGCCCCGCGAGACGGCACAGCCCTCGCACGTACGCCTCCGATCCGAACACCGCGTGCGAGGAGCTGCGGGCAGCCGCGGCCGCCTCCGGAGCTTGCCCACCGCCCCAGACCCAGAGTGTCGACACCGGCGGCTCGCCGCGCCGTACGCGTTCGCCGTTCAGCGGGTGGGCATGCAGCCACATCTCGAGCTCGGCCCCCAGACGCCGCAGCGCCGCAGCGCCCGCTCCGCCTGGCAGCGCCTCCGCCATGGGGGTGTGAGGCAAGCGCGCCGGCTCAATGGTCTCCACGGGCGCAAGCGCTGGCCCGAGGAGCAGGAACTCGCCCGATTCGAGGCCGATCAGCTCGTACCCCGAGCCGCGGAAGGTCTCCTTGAAATCGGCGGCGAGCCGGTCGCGCTCCGCGCGCTCGAGCCGCAGCAGACAGCGCCAATCGACGTGCACCCGAGTCAGCCCTTCGATCAGGTGAAGCGGGCTGGCGAGCCAACAGGCCGGCGCCGCCGGCACCTCCTGCGCGGCTGCGGCGATGCTCGCGGCCGGCCGCTGCGCATGCTCGGGCAGATCGAGCCAACGTGCGGCCCAGCCCCGCCAGCCCTCCGTCAGCGGCGCCCTGGAGGCGAAGCGGGTCACGCGCTCGATGGCCGGCAACACCGCCGCTCCCGCGCCGATCGAGGCCGGATCCTGCCCCTCGGGCTCGAGGTCAGCCGGCAGATACAAATCCGAAATGACGATGACGATCTCGCGCACGGGCGCTATCGTACCGTCCAGGAGAGCGACCCGAGGCGCGAAATGCAATTCACCTTAGAGACCCATTCGCAGGCCAACCTCGTGCGCGCCTATGGCCGATCGGAGCTTCGCATCGGTGAGACGCGCGTGCGCGCGAGCTGCATCGTCACGGCCGACAGGCTGATCACCGATTGGGCGCCGCAGTCCGTCGAGGCGCTGACCCCCGAGCATCTGGCGCAGATCCTCGACCTCGAGCCGCAGATCGTCCTGCTCGGCACCGGACCGCGTCAGAGCTTTCCGCCGGCCGGCATCCGCGCGCTGCTCGCCGGGCGCGGCATCGGCCTCGAGGTGATGGACCTCGGGGCGGCCTGCCGGACATTCAACATCCTCGTGCAGGAAGAGCGGAGGGTCGCGGCGGCGCTGTTCTTCGAGTAGGCGGGGATTTTCCCGGCGCGGCGGCGCGCAAAAGAAGACACAGGGGGAGGGGGTTCAACTTGACGATCCACGCCGCGCTCGCGCTACAGCCATGGCATGCTTTTCTTCTTCTCGTCGGATGTTATAGCTTTTGTCTCGAACTCTTATAGCTTTTGTCTCGGCGTCCCCTCCTCCCTGTGCCCTCTGCAGTCTCCCGCCGGCGCCACTGTCGCCGGCGACAGACGGGCGCTATGTTAAACACCTCATATTTCACATTGCAAGTGTTTTGAGTGCGCCACGCGCGAATCACGCGCAATGGCCGATGCTGCGAAAGCAGTGCACTGCGACGTCACTTCAGACGTCGTGATATATGCAAATAAAGTGTCAGATAATCAAGGCGTTAAGGAACTATTCTCGCACCGTTTCTTCGGCGAACCATGCCCTGTTTGAGTCCCTCAGCCGCGCCCCCCGAGGAGTGGCACGAACACGACATGACCGAGTGACTCGCGCCGGATGCCCTGCTCGGTGCGGGTGAAGCGCATGAGCTCCTGCTCGCCCTCCGGCCCCACCGGTACGACCAGCCGCCCGCCCACCTCGAGCTGCTCGAGCAGCGCCTGAGGGAGCGCGAGGGGCGCTGCGGCCACGAGGATCCCATCGAAGGGCGCCAGGCTCTTCCA
>DAIDHH010000053.1 GCA_027452045.1 Gammaproteobacteria bacterium | reverse complement strand
CACGCCCCACTCCGCATCCGGACGCTTCATGTTCAAACGCTTGCGCGGCTACTTCTCCAGCGATCTGTCGATCGACCTGGGGACGGCCAACACCCTCATCTATGTCCGCGACAAGGGCATCGTCCTCAACGAGCCCTCGGTGGTCGCCGTGCAGGACGAGCCGTCCCGCGGCGGCAAGGTCATCGTCGCCGTCGGCTCCGAGGCCAAAGGCATGCTCGGGCGCACGCCCGGGCACATCACGGCCGTGCGGCCCATGAAGGACGGGGTGATCGCCGACTTCACCTATACGGAGAAGATGCTTCAGTACTTCATTAACAAGGTGCACGGCAACCGCATGCTCAGGCCCTCGCCGCGGGTGCTGGTGTGCGTGCCCTTCGGCTCGACGCAGGTCGAGCGCCGCGCCATCCGCGAGTCCGCCGAGGGAGCCGGCGCCCGCACCGTCGCCATCGTGAGCGAGCCTATGGCTGCGGCAGTCGGCGCAGGTCTGCCGGTGCACGAGGCACGCGGCTCGATGGTCCTCGATATCGGCGGCGGCACCTCCGAGGTGGCCGTGCTCTCGCTGAACGGCGTAGTTTACGCCAACTCCGCGCGGATCGGCGGCGATCGCTTCGATGAGGCGATCATGAGCTACGTACGGCGCAATTACGGCATCCTGATCGGAGAGGCGACCGCGGAGCGCATCAAGATCGAGATCGGCTCGGCCTATCCCGGGCAGCAGGTCCGCGAACTCTCGGTGAAGGGCCGCAATCTCTCCGAGGGCGTGCCCCGGGCCTTTACGCTCAACAGCAACGAGATCCTCGAAGCACTCCAGGAGCCGCTGCAGAACATCGTCAGCGCCGTGAAACAGGCTCTCGAGCAGACCCCGCCCGAGCTCGGTGCGGACGTCGCCGAGCGCGGCATCGTGCTCACGGGCGGCGGTGCACTGTTGCGCGATATCGACAAGCTCCTGACCGAAGAGACGGGCCTGCCGGTAGTCGTAGCGGATGATCCGCTGACCTGTGTGGCCCGCGGTGGCGGACGCATCCTCGAACTGATGGACGAAATGGGCCCCGGCCACTTCGGGCTCGAGTAGCCCGAGCTCGCGCGCCGTGGCGTTCTTCGGCACCCGGGGATCCGCACGAAATCGTGGCGGCGCCGCCGGCTTTCGGTTCTTCCTGTACGCGCTCGTGTCGATCGTGCTCATGGTGCTCGATCAGCGCCTCGACTGGCTGGAGCGGGTCCGCTACGGTCTGCAGGCCGTCACTTATCCGGTCGAGACCGCATTGAACTCCCCCGTCACGGCGTGGGAGTGGATCAAGAGCGACTTCGCCGCGCGCGATGCGCTCGAGGCCGAGAACCAGCGCCTGCGCACGCGAGTGCGCGATCTCGAGATACGATCGCTGCGCCTCGAGGCGGTGGAAGCCCAAAATGCCGCGCTCATCGGCCTGAAGCAGGCCCTGCCGCCGGTGGCCGAGCGATGGTTGCCGGCCGACATCGTCAATATCCAGTTCGGCGGCCTGCGCCAGCGCTTCCTGGTGGACCGAGGGGCCCGCAACGGCGTGTTCCGCAACCAGGCGGTACTCGATGACTACGGGGTCGTCGGCCAGACCATGCACGTGGGGCCCTGGAGCGCCGAGGTGTTGCTGATCACCGACCCCGACCACGATCTGCCGGTGCAGATCGAACGCACGGGGTACCGCACCATCGCCGTGGGAACCGGAGACCCCGGGGCGATCGCCCTGCCTTACCTGCCGGCGAACGCCGACATCCGGGTGGGCGATGTGCTCGTCACCTCGGGTCTGGGCGGAGTGTTCCCGTCGGGCTATCCGGTCGCGCGGGTCACTCAAGTGCATCCCGGCGCCGTTCAGCCGCTCGCCCGGGTCCAGGCCGTGCCCTTCGCCCACCTCGAGACCGACCGAGAGGTCACGCTGCTGTGGTTCCGCCAGGGCAATCCCGCCGCGCCACTGAAGGAAAATGGCGGCGAGCTCACGAGCGGCAATCCCGCCATCCAGCCCCTGCCCGTGCCCGTGCCCAAACCGAGCGCGCCCGCGGCCGTGAGCACACCGGCCCCGGCTGCAGCGGCGCCGGCTCAACGCCCCACCGGCCGCGCCGCGGTAAAGCCGAAGCCCGCCTCCCCTCCCTCGGGGCAGCGCAAGCCATGAGCGCCTCCGCCGGCGGCGCGATATTCAAGACGGCGTTGATCGCGCTCGTCCTCACTCTATTGCCGTTGCCCGCCTGGCTCGCCATCCTCAGGCCGGAATTTCTGGTGCTGACCGTCCTCTACTGGTCGATTCAAGCGCCATACGTCGGCGGCATCGGGCTCGGCTGGTTCTCGGGGCTGCTGCTCGATGCCTTCCAGGGCCCGGTCCTGGGCGAGCATGCGCTCGCGGTGGCGCTGGTCGCCTACCTCGGGGTGCACGAGCACCAGAGGATCAGAACCAAGCCGCTCCTGCAGCAGTCATTGATAGTGTTCGCGGTGCTGGTTCTGTACGAGTTCGTGCTCTTTGCCGTCGACGGTTGGAGCGGGCACCCGCTCACCACCCCACTGCGCTGGGTGCCCACCGCGACCGGCGCACTCCTGTGGCCGCCCATGGCGACCATTCTCTCGCGAAGCTACCGGCCACGTAACTGAGCGAGAGTGCCGGTCAGGAATGTCCCCCGTCCGTATCAAGGATCATTGGCACGAGCAGCGCCTGTTTGACCGACGCGCGTTGTTCGCGGGCGTCCTGATGGCGCTTGCCGGACTCGGCGTGCTCGCGCGGCTCTACTACCTGCAGATCGTCCGCCACGACTACTACACGCAGCTCTCGCAGGCCAACGGCGTGCGGACCGAGCCCATCGCGGCGGCGCGCGGACTGATCCTGGATCGGTACGGCGAAGTCATTGCCTCGAATCAGCCCACCTTCGACCTCGTGCTGACGCCCGACGAGGTGCCTTCCCTGCGCGGCTCGCTCGCGCGGCTGGTCAGGCTCGGATTGCTCCAGGCCGAGGACATTCCGGACCTGATACGCACCATCAAGTCCCACCAGAGCTTCGACACCGTACCGATCCGGCTGCACCTCTCGGACGAGGAGGTGGCGCGCTTTGCGGCGCGACGCTTCGAATTTCCCGGCATCGACATCAGTCCGCGACAGGCGCGGTGGTATCCCTTCGGGCCTCTGGCCGTCGATGCGGTGGGCTACGTCGGCACGATCAGCGCCAACGACTTGAAGCACATCGATCAGGCGGCCTACGCCGGCACGGCGGTGATCGGCAAGACCGGCGTCGAGGCGGCCTATGAGAAGCAGTTGCACGGCACCAACGGCTACCGCCAGATCCTGGTGAACGCCCTCGGCCGGCCGGTGCAAAGACCCGGCGCCCTCGGCCGTGAACTGCACGTCGAGCCGCCCACGCCAGGCGACGACGTCATTCTCTCTCTCGATCTGAAAGTGCAGCGGGTGGCCGAGAGCCTCCTCAAGGGACACGACGGCGCGGTGGTCGCGCTCAATCCGTGGAACGGGGATGTGATCGCCATGGCGAGCTCGCCGTCTTTTGATCCCAACCTGTTCGCGCGCGGCATCAGCGAGAAGGAGTATCGCGCCCTCCTCGAGGACCCGCGCCAGCCGCTGTTCAACCGTGCGCTGCGCGCCGAGCTGCCCTCGGGCTCGACGATCAAGCCCGCGCTGGCCCTTGGAGCGCTGACCGACGGGGTGATCGACGCCCACCAGACGGTGCTCGCCGGCTATGCCTATCACCTGCCGGGCAGCGCCCACCTCTACCATAACGCCATGCACGAGTATTGCGGTCCGATGACCATGCGCACGGCCATCATCATGTCCTGCGATGTGTACTTCTACCGCCTCGCCCACCTGATGGGGATCGACCGCATCTCGGCATGGCTGCCCTATTTCGACTTCGGCCAGCCCACCGACATCGACATTCCGGGCGAGCTGCCTGGACTGGTGCCGTCGCGCGCGTGGAAGGCGACGCATTTCAGGAACCCGGCGCAGCGCAAATGGTTCCCGGGCGACACGGTGATCCTCGGTATCGGCCAGGGCTACTTCCTCACCACGCCGCTGCAGCTGGCGCACTACACGGCCATGCTGGCCGCGCGGGGCCTTAATTTCAGGCCCCGCCTGGTCACCGGGATCCGCAATGCACGCACGGGCAAGATCCACTGGAAGCGTCCCGTGCTGCAGGGCAACCTCACCCAGATCAGCGCCGCCTCCTGGGCGGTGATCGTCAAGGCCATGGTCGGTGTGACCACCCAACCCCGGGGCACCGCGTACTTCCAGTTGCGCGACAGCACCTACCCCATCGCCGGCAAGACCGGCACGGCGCAATTGGTGAGCGAGCAGGCGAAGGGAGCCTCCAACGAGGAAAGCTACAAGGCGAAGGGAACGCTCGAGAAACTGCGCGATGACGCGTGGTTCATCGCCTTCGCGCCGGCGGACAATCCGCGCATCGCCATCGCCGTGCTCGATGAGCACGCCGGCTGGGGCTCCACGGGAGCCGCGCCGATTGCACGCAAGGTGATGGACGCCTACCTGCTAGGACCTGACGGCAAGCTTCTGCCCGACCCCGGGCGTGGACCATTCTCCGCGCCCGCGCGGCTCAGGGCACGGGTCCTGCCCGGTGTATCCGCAACGCTCACCCCGCTGCAGGCAGCGGCCCGCTCGAATGGACCTCCGATGAGCTCTCCCGTACCGGCGACGGAGACACACAAGCCATGATTCACGAGGAAGTGTCCACGGAGTCGCGGGCGCGCCGCACACTGAGCGGGGCGGCACGGGTGTTACTCGCGCTGAAGCTCGACGGGCCGCTCGCGATCGGATTGGGCATCGCGGCAGCCTACGGGCTCGTGGTGCTCTACAGCGCCTCCGCCGAGAGCCTGCCCGTGCTGCTGCGTACGGGGGTTCGCGTGGTGTTGGGAGCAGTCGTCATGCTCGCTCTGGCGCGAGTCAATCCCAACGTACTGCGCCGCATCTCACCCTGGCTCTACGGCCTCGGGGTGCTGCTGCTGCTCGCCGTGGCGACGGTCGGCCACGTGCACTTGGGCGCCAAGCGCTGGCTCGACATCGGTCCGATCCACTTTCAGCCCTCGGAACTCATGAAGCTCGCGGTGCCGATGATGTGCGCCTGGTATCTGCATGAGCGGCCGTTGCCGCCACGCTGGGGCGATCTCGCACTGCTCGGTCTCATCATCCTCGTGCCCGTGGCGCTCGTCGCCAAGGAGCCCGATCTCGGCACCGCGATGCTGATCGGCGCCGGCGGCGCCATCGTGGTGTTCCTCGCGGGCCTGCGCAAACGGGTCATTGCGGTGCTGCTGCTCATCGCCGTCGCCGGAGTGTGGCTGGGGTTGCGCTTCATGCACGGTTATCAGCGCGAACGCCTGGTCAGCTTCCTCAATCCGCAGGCCGATCCGCTCGGCGCCGGCTACCACATCATCCAGTCGCAGATCGCCATCGGCTCGGGCGGCGTGTTCGGCAAGGGCTGGATGGCCGGCAGCCAGGCCCAGCTCGACTTTCTGCCGGAGCGAACCACTGATTTCATCTTCTCGGTGATCGGCGAGGAGTTCGGTCTGCTCGGACTCGCCGGTCTTCTGCTGGTCTACGGCTTCATCATCGGCCGCTCGCTCTACCTGTCCATGCAGGGGCCCGACACTTTCTCGCGCCTCCTCGGCGGCAGCGTCGCGCTCACTTTCTTCGTTTACGTGTTCATCAACGCCGGCATGACCACCGGACTCGTGCCCGTGGTCGGCGTGCCGCTGCCGCTCGTGAGCTACGGCGGCAGCTCCGTGGTGACGGTGCTGTCAGGTTTCGGTATTCTGATGTCGTTGTATTCGCACCGGAAGCTCATGGGCTGAGGAGCACCCGTCCCGTGCCGCGCTCGATCCTGCCCGCTCTTTTTGCGCTCGCCCTGCTCGCGCAGCCCACCGCCGCGCTCGAGGCCGCAGCGCCGTTCTCGCGCGCGCAGCTCACCCAGTTCGCCTCCCGGGTCGCACGGCGCGACTCGCTCGATCGGCGCTGGGTGTTGCGCGTG
The DNA here is from genome assembly GCA_027452045.1 of Gammaproteobacteria bacterium. Taxonomy (GTDB): domain Bacteria; phylum Pseudomonadota; class Gammaproteobacteria; order Steroidobacterales; family Steroidobacteraceae; genus 13-2-20CM-66-19. The sequence goes on along the minus strand of DAIDHH010000053.1, from coordinate 18,527 downwards.
CTCGGTCAGGCCCGCCCACAGCCCCAGATCATCGACATGATGAACCGCCCCGCCGAGCACGTGCTTCAATGGTGGCAGTACCGGCGAATCTTCCTCACTCCGCAGCGCATCACTCTCGGGGCGCAATTCTGGCGGAAGCATCGCGCGGCGCTCGAGCGCACGGGCGCCGAGTGGGGTATCGCGCCCCGCTACATCGTCGCCATCCTCGGGGTCGAGACCTATTATGGGCGCCGGTCGGGCACCTACCGGGTGCTCGATGCGCTCTCGACTCTCGCCTTCGACTATCCGTCCCGCGAGCAATTCTTCGGCCGGGAGCTCGAGCAGTTCCTCGTGCTCGCGCATCGCGACGGCCTGGATCCTCTTACCGTGAAAGGCTCGTACGCCGGGGCGATGGGGCCGATGCAGTTCATGCCCTCGGCCTATCTGCGCTATGCCGTGAGCGCCCACGGAGGCACGCCCGACCCGTTCACGGACTGGGACGATGTCTTTGCGAGTGTCGCCAACTACCTGCATGGGCACGGCTGGCAGGCGGGCGATCCGGTCCTCGCGCCGGTCACCGTCGAGCCGGGAGCCACCTTCCAGATCGACCCGAGCGATCTGGCGCTCGATCGGACGATCGACGGCCTGGCCCGGCAGGGCGTATCCGTCGCGGGGGACTCTCCCGGGACCACCCCCGTGGTGCTGCTGCTCGCCGAGGACCGGGACGGCCCCGTCTACCGCGCGGGTTTCCAAAACTTCCGGGTGATGCTCAGCTACAACGACAGCGCGCTCTATGCCATGGCGGTGAATGACCTCGCAGCGGCCATCGCGCAGCGGATGAGTGCGCAGTGAGCGGGGCGCGCCCCTGGTCTGCCGCGCTTCCCCCGACGCTCCTCATAGGTGCGCTGCTCTCGGGATGCGCGACCACGCCGCCTCCCGCGCCAAGCCCCACCGTGCTGCCTCATCTGCCCACGGACTGGCGCTCCGTCCCCAATGCCGTGCCACGCTATCTGCCGCCTGCGCCTCGGGGTAATCCGCCTTTCTACGATGTGGACGGCAAGCGCTACTACGTGCTCGCCAGCGCGGACGGTTACGATCGCATCGGTGTGGCGTCCTGGTACGGTCCGACCTTCGACGGCAAGTACACCTCCGATGGCGATCTGTACAACATGTACGCCATGACGGCGGCCAACAAGGTGCTGCCGCTGCCGACCTTCGTCCGTGTGACCAACCTCGGCAACGGCCGCAGCGTCATCGTGAAGGTCGACGACCGCGGTCCGTTCGTCGCCCATCGTCTGATCGACTTGTCCTATGTCGCGGCCGCGAAGCTCGGCATGCTGGGCACGGGCACGGCGATGGTCGAGGTGCGCGCCATCACCCCGGACAATCCCGATGTGCTCACCGCGACCGCCGCAACGCCTGCGCCGATGCTCTACGTGCAGGTGGGCGCATTCGCCGTGCCGGCCAACGCGCAACGGGTAGTCGCGAGACTCCAGGCCGCCGGCATCGCGAGGGCGTTCATTCTCTCGCCGTCGGTCACGGGCGGCCGGCTGTACAGGGTGCGCGTGGGTCCGGTGAGCGGCGTTCCGCAATACGATGCGCTCGCCGCGCAATTGGCGGCGCTCGGCTATCCGGGAGCCGCGCTGGTGAAGCCCTGATGTGCCCGATGCGAATCCACCGAACCATATCCCGCAGGCGCGATCTTATCCTGATCTTGCGCCGTGTCACCGCTCGAGGAGAATGCAGAAGATGATCCGCCCGATTCCCGTCGCGCTGCTCGCCGCGCTGTCGCTCGCCCTGACCGCTCCCGGCGCGATGGCCGCCGCCAGTCCTCCCGGCGCGGCCGCCGCGGTGCCGGTGCCCCCGCCGCCCGCCCTCGATGCCGCCTCCTACATCCTGGTCGACTTCGATACCGGGGCGGTCCTCGCCGCGAAGAACCCCGATCAGCAGCGGCCCATGGCGAGCCTCACCAAGCTCATGACCGCCTACATCGTGTTCTCGGCGCTCAAGGACGGGCAGCTGACCCTGGACACGCCGGTGAACGTCAGCAAGGCGGCCTGGCACACCGGCGGCTCGCGGATGTTCATCGATCCGGGCACCCAGATCCCGGTCATCGATTTGTTGAAGGGCCTGATCGTCGACTCGGGAAACGATGCGGCCGTGGCGCTCGCCCAGCGTGTCGGTGGCACCCGGGCCGGCTTCGTCTCCCTCATGAACGAGTATGCCGCGCGCCTCGGCCTTCGCTCGACGCACTATGCGGACGTGAATGGCCTGCCCGTGCCCGACCACCACACGACGGCCCGTGACCTGGCGACGCTGACCGCGGCGATCATCCGCGACTTCCCGCAGTATTACCCCATCTTCAAGATCAAGAAGTTCACCTGGGACAACATCACGCAGCGCAACCGCGTCACGCTGCTGTGGACCGATCCGTCGGTGGACGGTCTGAAAACCGGATACACCAAGGCGGCCGGCTACTGCCTGATCGCCTCGGCGCAACGGCACGGCATGCGGCTGATCTCGGTCGTGCTCGGCGCGAAGAGCTGGAACGCCCGCCTGAGGGACAGCGAGGCGCTGCTCAACTATGGCTACAGCTTCTTCCGGACCGAACAGGTCGCCACGGCGCGCACGCTCATCGCCAAACCCCGCGTCTACGATTCCGCCGCCGGCTACGCGCAGGTCGGCGCCGCGGCGACGGTCTACGTGACCGAGCCCACCGGCCGCGATGCGCAATTCAAGACCACCATCCAGTGGAGCCGTTGGCCGCTCGAGGCGCCGCTCGCCGCAGGGGCCGTGGTCGGCACGGAGACGGTGACCGATGGCGCGGGCCAGGTGGTCAGGCGCATTCCGCTCGTCACGCTCGCTCCCGTGCCCGAGGGCGGATTGCTGACGCGTCTGTCGGATGACGTGCGGCTGTGGTTCGCGCACTGATGGGCGAACCCTTCCCGATCTGTTATCTCGACGGCGACTACCTGCCGATCCGCGAGGCGCGCATCTCGCCGCTCGACCGGGGATTTCTCTTCGGCGACGGCGTCTACGAGGTGATGCCGGTCTATGGCGGCAGGCCGTTTCGCCTCGAGGCGCACTGCGCGCGCCTCTCTCGCAGCCTCGCCGAGCTCAGCATGCGTGATCCGCTGACGCGGGACGAGTGGCGTCGGGTATTTGCGTCCCTCATCGAGCAAAACGGCGGTGGCGAGCAGTATCTTTATTGGCAGGTAACCCGCGGGGCCGACAGCGGCCGCAATCACGCGCCGCTCCCGGACATCCGGCGCACGATTTTCGCATTCGCCGCGCCGCTGCCCGTGACGCCGCAGGCCACATTGGCAGAAGGGCTCGCGTGTGTGACGGCATCCGACACCCGATGGGGACGCTGCGACATCAAGTCCACCGCGCTCCTCGCCAACGTGCTGCTGCGCCAGCTGGCGGTGGACGCCGGGGCCGCGGAGACCATCCTGCTGCGGGATGGGCATCTGACGGATGCGTCCGCGTCCGCGGTGCACGTCGTGATCGGCGGAGAGCTGCGCACGCCCCCGAATTCGCGCGCCATCCTTCCCAGCACCACGCGCACCGTGGTGGAGGAGCTCGCGACCCGCGCCGGCGTTCCATGGCGCGCCTCGCCGGTCAGCGAGGCCGAGCTGCGCGGCGCCGAGGAGATCTGGATTTCCGCAGCCACGCGCGAAGTGCAGCCGGTCACACGTCTCGACGGCCATCCCGTGGGCGAGGGCCGGCCGGGCGCCGTGTGGCGCCGTGTGTACGATGCATTCCAGCGCTGGAAGCTCGAGCTGAGGGACAAGCCGTGGTGAGCGAGCCGCTGCTCACTTTCCCGACGGACTACCCGATCAAGGTGATCGGCCGTCCTTCGGACGAGTTCCGCGCGCGGGTACACGCCATCGTGCTGCGCCACGTTCCGCTCCTCGATGCCGAGCGGGTGAGCGAGCGCCTGAGCGGCAACGGCAATTTTCTTTCGATTTCGTACACCCTTCTCGCCGAAAGCCGCGAGCAGATCGAGGCGCTCACTGCCGATCTCAAGGCATGCGAGGGGGTAATGATGCTCATCTGAGCACGCGCGCAGCCCGCCGCGCCGCTCAGAGCCGATACGCCCGCTTGGCCAGCCGGTAGGCGAGATCGACGGCGGTCTCGTACGCCTCGTCCTCCGGCATGCGATGTTCGCTGACCAGCCGCGCGAGGAACGCGCAGTCGACGCGCCTGCAAACGTCGTGACGCGCCGGAATCGAGAGAAACGCGCGCGTGTCGTCGTTGAAGCCCACGGTATTGTAGAAGCCCGCGGTCTCCGTGGTCTGCTCCCTGAAGCGCCGCATGCCCTCCGGGCTGTCGTGGAACCACCAAGCGGGCCCCAGCTTCAGGGCCGGATAGTGCCCGGCGAGCGGCGCGAGCTCCCGGCTGTAGGTCGACTCGTCAAGCGTGAAGACGATCAGCGTGAGCCGCGCATCGTTGCCGAAGCGATCGAGCAGCGGCTTCAGCGCGCGCACGTAATCGGTCGGCTGCGGCACGTCGGCGCCTTTGTCCGGGCCGTGACTCGCGAACAGAGCGGGATTGTGGTTGCGGAAGGCGCCCGGGTGAATCTGCATGACCATTCCGTCCTCGATGCTCATGCGAGCCATCTCGGTGAGCATCTGGGCGCGAAACAGCTCGGCCTCGGCGGGCACGAAGCGCCCCGAGACGACCTTGTCGAACAGTGACTGCGCCTCGCTATCCGACAGGTCCGCGGTGGCGGCGCTCGGGTGACCATGGTCCGTCGCGGTGGCGCCGGCCAGCGCGAAATCCGCGCGCCGTCGCCGGTGGGCCTGGAGGTAGCCGCGCCACGACAGCACGTCTTCGCCCGTCATCTCGCCGAACCGCCCGAGCACCTCGCGGAAGCGCTCGTGCTCGGGGTCGATCACCGGGTCCGGCCGATAGGTACTGATCACGCGCCCCGGCCAGCCGCTGCGGCGGATCGCCGCGTGGGCCTCGAGCCGATCGGTCGGACCCTCGGTCGTCGCCAGCACTTCGATGTTGAACCGCTCGAAGAGCGCGCGCGGCCTGAAGGCGGGCGTCGCCAGCGCCGCGCCGATCGCATCGAAGTACAGATCCGCGGTGTCAGCCTCGAGGCGCACCGTGATACCAAACACTTCCGAGAAGACCTGATCGAGCCACAGCGCCGAGGGAGTACCGCGGAACAACGCATACCGGCTCGCGAACTGCCGCCAGGCCTCGCGCGGCTCGGTCGCAGGCGGCCCGGCGCGGGAGGCGACGCCCAGCCGATCGAGCGGCACGCCCTGACTGTAGAGCATCCGGTAAAGGTAGTGATCCGGCGCCAGCAGCAATTCCACCGCGTTGCCATACGGCTCGTTGTTTGCGAACCAGTTCGGATCGGTATGACCGTGCGGACTCACGAGGGGCAGGCTTCGCACCTGCTCGTACAAGGAGCGCGCGACGGAGCGCACGGACGGGTCGGCCGGAAATAGCCGGTCCGGGTGCAGAACGAGCGGTCGCGGCATGACAACATTCTAAGGTAGCGATACCATCCGTGGCAACACGCGACGCGAGGCTGCCGCCCGGCCCCGTCCGCCACACGCCGCGCCCGCCACTGCGGGCCTGGAGCCAGCCGCTCGTGACATCGGACAGGAAGAACCTTCGAATCGAAGCCCTCGATGCCGAATCGGCCGGCGAGGCCCTGGCGCAGATGCCACGGCTGTGCGAGCGCACGGTGGCGCGATTGCCGGATGGCGTGCAGCGACCCGCCTACGACCGCGAGGCAACGCGCATTGGCGCGGTGCATTTCGGGCCGGGCGCCTTCCATCGGGCTCATCAGGGGTATTACTTCGATCGTCTGCTTGCGCGCGATCCGCGCTGGGCGATCAGCGCCGTTTCGCTGCGAACGAATGCGCTGCGCGAGGCCCTGGCGCCCCAGGACGGTCTGTACACGCTCGTGGAGCTCGATGAGCGGCCCGCGATGAGGGTGCTCGGCCCGATACGCGAACTGCTCGCGACCGCGGAGGATTCATCCGCCGTCAGCCGCCGTCTGTGTGATCCGGACACCTCCCTGGTCACCCTGACGGTCACCGAGAAGGGCTACTGCCTCGATGGCGCGCGCAATCTCGATCTCGGACATCCCGACATCCTGCACGACCTGCATCATCCCGAGAATCCGCTGAGCGTCATCGGCTGGCTCGCGCGCGGACTTCAGTTGCGGCGTGAGCGTGCGCTCGCGCCCTACCTGGTGGTCTCATGCGACAATCTGTCCGAAAATGGCACGCTGCTGCGCAACGCCGTACTGCAGTTCGCCACGGCGCGCGACCCCGGCCTCGCCGGTTGGATCGAGGAAAACGTACGTTTTCCGAGCACGATGGTCGACAGCATCACGCCGGCGACCGATGATGCATTGCGCACTCGAGTGACGCACGTGCTTGGCCTGCGGGATCTGTGGCCGGTGCAGCGCGAGCGGTTCGTACAGTGGGTGATCGAGGAGACCGACGGCGACGCCCAACCCGACTGGGCGTCGGTCGGCGTGACGGTGAGCCGCGACGTCAGCGCGTACGAGCGGGCGAAGCTGCGCCTGTTGAACGGCGCCCATTCGACACTGGCCTATGTTGGTCTGCTGCTGGAGCTCGAAACCGTGGCGCAGGCCATGGCCCAGCCGGCATTGGGCGCGTTCGTCGAGCGGATGATGCGCGAGGATATCGAGCCCACGCTCGGCGCCAGCCGGACCGGGGAGATCGCCGCATACCGCCGGGCCATTCTGCGGAGGTTCGAGAATCCGGCAATCGCCCACCGGCTCGCGCAGATCGCGTGGGACGGATCGCAAAAGCTGCCCATCCGGATCCTGGCGACGATGAGCGATGCGTTGCGGGCGCATCGGCCGCTCGGGCGACTGGCGGTGCCGGTCGCCGCGTGGATGCAGTTTGTCCGCACGCGAGCGCTCGCCGGCACTCCCATCGTGGATCCGCTGCAAATCCGGCTCACCGCCTGTGGCCGGCACGCGAGCGGCGATGCGCGCCATGATCTGGCGCTGTTTCTCGGGCTGCCCGGCGTGTTTCCGGCGCACCTCGCGCAATGCGAGGATTTCGTGCGCACGGTGAGCGAGACGTATGCTCGGATCTCGCGAGATGGGGTACTTGCGGTCCTGCGGTCGGGTTGAAGGGTCAGACGGATCTCGGGTACAGGTGCCGCAACACGTGCGGAAGCAGCCCCTCCCGGACGGCTTCCAGCGAGGCGACGGCGCACAGGTCGGCCAGCCTGACCATGGCCAGTCCCGGATAGCCGCACGGGTTGATGCGGTTGAACGGCTCGAGGTCGTTGAGAACGTTCATCGCGATACCGTGATAACTGGCGCCGCGCCTTACGCGTATGCCGACGCTCGCCAGCTTTTGATCATCGACGTAGACACCCGGTGCGCCGCGGCGACACTGCGCCACGATGCCGAGCGTCGCCACATAGTCGATCACCGCGCGCTCGAGCGCCGTCACCAGATCGCGCACGCCGAGCGTCGCGCGCCTCAAGTCCACCATCGGATACACCACGAGCTGCCCCGGACCGTGATAGGTGACCTGGCCGCCACGGTCGATCTGTACCACGGGAATGTCGCCAGGTGACAGGACGTGCGTGACGCTTGCGTTCATTCCCAGCGTGAAGACGGGCGGGTGCTCGAGGAGCCAGATCTCGTCGGGCGTCTGCGGCGTACGCTCGTCGGTGAAGCGCTGCATCGCACGCCAGGTGGACTCGTACTCCACGAGGCCGAGGCGGCGAACCGCTGGCGCGGGGATCGGCGCACGAGGACTCGCCAGGGACTCTGACGTGGCGCGATCTGCCTGCGCGGCGTTCACGGGGATCCGGCAGCGAGCCGAGTGTTGTCGAGGCCGGCGTTGTTGCGGTTCAAGGCCTGCTCGGCCCGATAGCTCGAGCGAACCAGAGGCCCCGAGACACATTCGAGGAATCCCAGCGCGAGCGCGCTCTCGCGATAGTGGTCGAACTGCGCCGGCGTGACGAAGCGCTGCACCGGCAGGTGGTTCACCGTGGGACGCAGGTATTGGCCGAGGGTGACGATGTCGACTTCGGCCGCGCGCAGGTCCCGCAGCGTCTGCTCGATCTCCTCGTCGGTCTCCCCGAGGCCGAGCATCAGGCTGCTCTTGGTGAGCACGCCGGCTCGGTGGCGCCTGGCGTGCTGCAACACTGTGAGGGTCTGCTCGTAGCTGGCGCGCGGATCGCGCACTGGATGCGTCAGGCGACGGACCGTCTCGATGTTCTGCGCGAACACGTCGAGGCCGGAATCCACGACAGTCTCGACATCCGCGAGCACCCCCTGAAAGTCGGGCGTCAGCGCTTCCACGGCCGTGCTCGGGTTGCGCCGCTTGACCGCCCGGATGCACTCCGCGTAATGCCCCGCCCCGCCATCTGCCAGGTCGTCGCGATCGACCGAAGTCAGCACGACGTACTTCAGCCTCATCAGCTCCACCGTTCGCGCCGCGTTCTCGGGCTCCTCGGGGTCCAGCCAGCCGCGCGGATTGCCGGTATCCACCGAGCAGAAGCGGCAGGCTCGCGTACACACCGCGCCCATGAGCATGATGGTGGCGGTGCCGGCATTCCAGCATTCGCCGATGTTCGGGCACTTGGCCTCCTCGCACACCGTGGCGAGGCGGTGCTCCTTGACGATGCCCTTCACGGATTGGAATCCCGTCCCGGACGGCGCCTTCGCCCGCAGCCACGAGGGCTTGCGCGAGAAGGCGGCGGGACCTGCGGCGGCAGCGGCCTTCACGCCATCGCGAATAGCCGTAAATCCTTGAGGCGTAAGATATTTCTCACCGCTGCGAGCGGGAGCCGGATCGGGCACGACCGGGATGTCTTTGAGGGTGGACATGGCCGCATTCTAAGGCCCCGGGCGCCAAGCCCCTAATTCATCGCCTCTTGGTTCGATCGCTGGCGCGAGGCGGACGCATCCTCACCTGGCACGCACGCGCGCCTCGAGCTCGGCCAGCCGCTGCGGCGAGCCGGCATCGCACCAGTGGCCGTGAAACACCTCCCCGCGCAGTCGCCGGGCGGCGATGGCCCTCTTAAGCAGCGGCAGCAGCGGAAACTTCCCGGGCCGGCAGCCGGCGAAAAACTCCGGCCGATAGAGACCGACTCCCGTGTAGGTGAAGCGATCCGATGGCCGCTCGACCACGAGGCCGTCCTCCACGCCGAAGTCCCCCTGCGGGTGGTGCGATGGATTCGGCGCAAGCACGATGCGCGCGTGCGCATCGTGCTCGAGCGGCGCGCTGCGGCTGAAGTCCATATCGGTCCAGATGTCGGCATTGACGACCAGGAAAGGGTCCGGGCCGAGCAGGGGCAGGGCCCTGAAGATCCCGCCGCCGGTCTCGAGCGGCTCGGGTCCTTCCTCGCTGTAGATGATGCGCAGGCCGTACCGCTCCCCTGTCCCGAGCGCGGCACGGATGAGCCCGCCGAGCCACGACAGATTGACGATCACTTCGCGCACGCCGCTGCGCGCGAGCGCCTCCAGGTGGTAGGCGATCAGCGGCTTGCCCGCGACCTCCACCAGAGGTTTCGGCAGGGTATCGGTGATCGGCCGCAGGCGCTCGCCGCGACCGGCCGCCAACAGCATCGCCCTCGCGGGCCGCATCGGCACGCTCACGGGCGCATGGCCTGCGCCGCCGCACGCTCGTTGGCGCGCGGCAGCTCGGCGACGATCCGCTCCTCGAGAAACGCCGACAGCTCCGCGAGCTCGACATAGCGGCGGCAGGTGTCGCGCACGTAATCGAGCGTGAGCGGCAGATCGCGCAGGTAGCCGCTCTTGCCGTCGCGATACCAGAGGCGCGCGAATATGCCGAGCACCTTGAGGTGGCGCTGCACGCCGATCAGGTCGAACCAGCGCAGGAATTCGTCCCCGCCGGCACCGGCCGGCCCCCCCTCGCGCCGCAGCCGCTCCCGGTAAGCACTCACCCAGCCGGTCACCTGCTCGCGCGGCCACGAGATATAACAGTCCTTCAGGAGCGAGACCAGGTCGTAGCCGACCGGACCGCGCAGCGCGTCCTGGAAATCGAGCACCCCGGGATTGCGCTCGCCGACCACCATGAGATTGCGCGAATGGAAGTCTCGATGCACGAACACCTGCGGCTGCGCGAGCGCCTCGGCGATCAGGAACTCGAACACCCCCTGCAGCATCCGCTGTTCGCGGGCCGACGGCTCGATCGCAAGATGGCGCCCGAGAAACCACTCGGGCATCAGCGCCATCTCACGCAGCAGCGGCTCGCGATCGTACGGCGCAAGCTCCTGCGCCGCCTCCGCGCCCCGCACCTGGATCCGCGCCAGCGCCTCGAGCGCGTCCTCATACAGGTTCTGCGGACCCGCGGCGAGCAGTCGCGCCAGGTAGTGCGTCGTGCCGAGGTCCTCGAGCAGCAGCAGGCCGCGATCGCGGTCGGCCTCGTGCACATGCGGCACGTGCACCCCGAGGGGCTCGAGCAGCCGGGTGACGTTGAGGTAGGGGCGCACGTCCTCCTTCTCAGGCGGAGCATCCATGACGATGAAGGTGCGCTCCTCGCACACGGCCCTGAAGTAACGCCGGAAGCTCGCATCGCTCGAGGCCGGCTCGATCCTCAGTACCGGCAGGCGCAGCTCGTGCGACAGCCAACCCGTCAGCAGCGCAAGCCGCTCGTCTTGATCACTCATCAGGTGTGTTCGACCCACGGAATCCCAATCCTGCCATTATAATCGCCACCCTCATGCCGCGTTCGAGCTTACTCTGGACCGCCCTGCTGTCTTTCGGCGGCGTCGTTCCGCATTGGGCGTTCGCGGCGGGAGGCTGCGTCTGCCCGAGTCCGAGGCCCTCCGGGACGATTGCCCCCGGGAAGCCATCCCCCGCGCGCACCGCCGGCAAGCTCCCCACGGCGGGCGTGGTCCATGTCGTCAGCGACAATGCCACGCTCGAGCGAAACGGGCGGGTGGTGCTGGAAGGCCATGTGGTGTTGCGCCAGGGGGAGCGCGAGATCCAGGCGCAGCAGGTCGAGTACGATACCCACCACGACAGCATCCACACCCACGGCAGGATCGAGTACTCCGATGGCCGGGTTCATGTCACCGGCACCGGCGGCAGCTACTCCCCGATCGAGGGCGCCCGGTTCGACGACGCGCACTTCTCGCTGCTGCAACGCAGCGCCCGCGGCACCGCCAGGAGGATGCAGCTCACTCCCCTTGGCGTACTGCACCTGGACGGAGTGTCCTTCACCACCTGTCCGCAAACACCGCCCGCGTGGGTGCTGCGCGCCGGCAAGATCACTCTCGACACGCGCAAACGGGTCGGAACCGGCACGAACGCGCGGATCGACCTGCACGGCGTGCCGATCCTCTACCTGCCCTGGGTATCGTTTCCGCTCGGCAACGTGCGCAAGAGCGGCTTCCTGTTCCCGACTTTCGGCCACACCTCGCGCGGCGGCTTCCAGCTCTCGACTCCGTTCTACTGGAATATCGCACCGAACGCCGATTTCACCCTCGAGCCGACCGAGTACCAGTTGCGTGGTCCCGATGTCGGCGGCGATTTTCGCTTCCTCAGCTCGCGCGAGACCGGCGAGCTCGACTGGGACTATCTGCCGAACGACACGGCCTATCACGGCAGCCGCAGCCGCATCAGACTGCGCAGCGTCACGGAGTTGCCGCACGGGTTCCGCCTGACGCTCGATGGCGAGAACGTGAGCGACACGGCCTATTTCGAGGACTTCGCCACGGGCCCGGAAGGCACCAGCACCGCCTTTCTCGATCGCCGGGCCGTCCTTTCGTACCGCAGCGTGCACTGGAACATCCAGGGCATGGCCCAGCAGTTCCAGACCATCGACAGCACGCTGCCGTTGATCGACCGGCCGTACGCGCGCGTCCCGGACCTCACCGTGGATGCCGATTATGGCTGGGGCCCGGGGGACCTGGTGCGCTATGGGTTCAAGTCCGAGGTGGTCGACTTCCAGCGCCCCGATCATGCGATGGGGGTCACGGGCTGGCGTTACGACCTGAAGCCCGTGGTCTCGCTCAATCTCGGCGGGCCTGGGTATTACATCCGCCCCTCGATCGCCTGGCGCGCCACCCAGTACGAGTTGTCGCACACCTTGCCCGGCGAGCCGAGCTCGCCGTCGCGAATGCTGCCGATCGCCAGCGTGGACACCGGATTGACCCTGGAGCGCACCTCTGGCTCCCACGGACGGCGGCTGATCACCGTTGAGCCGCGGCTGATGTACCTCTACGTGCCTTATCGCAATCAAAGCACCGGACCGCACGCGCTGCCGATCTTCGACACGGGGCTGCCGGACCTCGAGCCGGTGGAGCTTTTCCGCACCAACCGTTATGTGGGCGCCGACCGTGTCGGAGACGCCAATCAGGTGAGCGCCGGCATCACCTCTCGGCTGCTCAACGCCCGTAACGGCCGTCAGTATCTGTCGGCGACCTTCGGGGAGGAGTTCTATTTCGCAACCCCGCGCGTGACCCTGCCCACCGAGGTGGTGCGCACGGACCGGCGCTCGGACCTGGTGGCCGAGCTCGCGCTCACCGCCCTGCGGCACTGGAGCGCCACCGCCGGTGTGCAGTGGGATCCCCAGGCCTCTCAGGCCCAGCGGGCCGAGGTCAACATCCAGTACCGCCCGGCGGGCGATCGGGTGATCAACCTCGGCTACCGGTACGAGAGGGAGGCTATCGAGGAAACGACGCAGACCGCCTCGGCCTGCGCCGCTTCCACCGCGGGCCTCTCGGGTCTGTGCTGCACTCAGCTCACCACCCCGCTCGCCGGCACCTGCGGCATTCAGCAGGCGGAGGTCTCGGCGGCGTGGCCGATCGGCCACTCCTGGCTGCTGTTCGCGCGCGGGGTCTACTCTCTGAAGGACCACGAGGCACTGGAGAGATTCGTGGGGTTCGAGTACCGTGCCTGCTGCTGGAGCGTGCGCCTCGGCGCCCGCCGGTACGTGGCGTTCCGGCCGACCGTGGCCGGAACGGGCACCGGAGCCCAGGACACGGGGATCTACCTGCAGGTGGAACTCACGGGTCTCGCCAGTGTCGGATCAGCGCCGGACAAGTTCCTGTCCGAGGCCATTCCGGGATTTACACCGGCCGGATCTGCGGCCGGATACACTCAGGCGAACGCGAATTTCCCGGCGACGACCCCCTAAGACCGATCGAGGATTCATGCGCATGCGGCGGCTTCCCTTCCTTCCTACCCTACCCCTTTGCGGAGCGCTCACGCTCCTGAGCGCCGCATCCGATGGCCGGGCCCGGGCGATACGGCGTCTCGGGACCGTGTCCTCCCTGGCGGTGCTCGTCCTGCTCGCCGCGCTGGTCCTGCCGGGCCCGGCTCAGGCTCAGACACGCAGCCTCTCCACGCAGGGACAGCTCCTCGATCGGATCGCGGCCGTGGTCAATGACGGGGTGGTCCTCGAGAGCGAGCTCGACGACCGCATGAAGGAAGTGAAGGCGCAGCTGCAGGCCCAGGGGCTCACTCCTCCGCCTGACAGCGTGCTGCGCAAGCAGGTGCTCAACAGCCTGATCCTGCAGCAGGTGCAGCTGCAGCAGGCCGACCGCGATGGCATCACGATCTCCGACGACACCCTGAATGCGGCACTGCAGCAGGTCGCCAAGCGCAACGGCATCGCCTTCGCGGACCTGCCGACGGCTCTCGCTCAGGAGGGCATCAACTACGCCACCTACCGTGACCAGATGCGCGATCAGCTCATCATCGGCCTGCTCCGCGAGCGCGACGTGTTGCAGCGGATAGTGGTCACGCCGCGGGAGATAGACCAGTTCCTCGCGAGGCAATCCAGGCAGCCCTCGGCGCAGAGCGAGTACGACGTCTCGCACATCCTCATTGCGGTACCTTCCGACGCCACGCCCACGCAGATCGCGGGCGCCCGCCAACTCGCCGACAAGGTCGAGCAGCTCGCCAAGGCGGGCAAGAATTTTGCGAGCCTGGCGGTCGCCTATTCGAACGCCCCGGACGCCCTCAAGGGAGGGGATCTCGGCTGGCGCAAGGGCAGCGAGCTGCCGACTTTCATGACCAACGTCATCCCGAGTCTTAAGCCTGGGGAGGTGAGCGCCGTGCTGCGCACGCCGTCGGGCTTTCACATCTTCAAGCTGAACAACGTCCGGCGCCAGGGGAAGCGGGACATCATCGAGCAGATTCACGTACGCCACATCCTGTTGATCCCGAACGCTCTGCAGGACAACGCCACCGTGCGGCAACGGCTGGAGAATCTGCGTCGGAACATCCTTGCCGGCAAGATCAAGTTCGCCGTGGCGGCGGCCTCGACCTCCCAGGACCCGGGCTCGGCTTCCCAGGGCGGAGATCTCGGCTGGCAGAGCCCGAGCGGATATACACCGAGGTTCGCCGCGGCCATCGCGAAACTGAAGGTAGGCGAGATCAGCCAGCCGTTCCAGACCCGCTTCGGGTGGCACATTGCGCAGCTCCTCGGCCGCCGCCAATACGACGAGACCAAGGAAATGAAGCGGCTGCACGCCATGGAGGCCATCCGGGCCAGCAAAGCCGACGAGGAGACGGAGCTGTGGCTGCAGCAGCTGCGTGACCAGGCGTACGTCAAGATCATGAGCGGCTGAGCCACGCCGTGCGCGCGCGCATCGCGCTGACCTCGGGCGAGCCCGCTGGAGTCGGACCCGAGCTGTGTCTGGCGGCGGCCTCGAAGCCCTTCGACTGCGAGCTGGTCTGCCTCGGCGACCGGACCCTGCTCGCGCAGCGTGCGCAGCTGCTCGGCTCCGGCGTACGGTTGCGGCCCTATGAGGGCACGCCCCTGCCGCACGAGCCCGGCACCCTCACGATCGAGCACCATCCGCTTCGCACCCCCAGCCTGCCGGGGAAACTCGACGTCCGCAATGCGTGCTACGTGACCGAGATGCTCGACCGCGCCTGCACGGGGGCGCTCGACGGCGAATTCGCCGCGATCGTCACTGCGCCGGTGCACAAGGGTGTCATCAACGATGCGGGCGTGCCCTTCACCGGGCATACCGAATACTTCGCCGGACGCACCGCAGCCTCACCCGTCATGATGCTTGCGACGCGCACGCTGCGCGTGGCGCTCGCCACGACCCACCTGCCACTGCGCGAGGTGAGCGGGGCCATCACCATCGCCTCGCTCTGCAGCACCCTCACCATCGTCGATCACGACCTGAAACGCTGGTGGGGTATCGCGCGACCGCGCATTGCCGTCTGCGGCCTCAATCCCCACGCCGGCGAAGGAGGACACCTGGGCGATGAGGAGATCCGGGTGATCGCGCCGGCCATCGAGCGCATGAGGGAGCTCGGGGTCGAGGCTCGCGGCCCCTTCCCCGCCGACACGATCTTCGTGCCGCGCGTGCTGGCGGATTTTGACGTCGTGCTGGCCATGTATCACGACCAGGGACTGCCCGTAATCAAACACGCTGGCTTCGACAGCGCGGTGAACGTCACGCTCGGCTTACCGATCCTGCGCACTTCGGTCGACCACGGCACCGCGCTCGAGCTCGCGGGATCGGGGCGCGCCGACTGCGGCAGCCTCACGATGGCGATCGAGCTCGCGGTCGAGCTCGCTCACCGGCGAGCCGCGGGTCCCTGATGAGGCCCCGTGGCGCTCGCCCGGACGCCCTGCGCGCGCGCAAGCGGTTCGGTCAGCACTTCCTGCACGACCCGGCGGTCATCGAGCGCATCCTCACCGAGCTCGCCCCAGGCGCCACGGATGCGGTGGTGGAGATCGGCCCCGGCCGCGGGGCGCTCACGCGTCACTTGTGTCAATTCCCCTGTCGCTCGCTCGATGCGATCGAGATCGACCGCGACCTCGCCGCGCTGTTGCGCGAGGCGTTCGCGGGCAACTCGCGCTTCACGCTCCATGAGGCGGATGCGCTGCGGTTCGACTTCGGCGCGCTCGCCCGCGAGCGCGGCCCGCTGCGTGTGGTCGGCAACCTTCCCTACAACATCTCGACACCATTGCTGTTTCACCTGCTGCAGAGCGTTCCGGCCATCGTGGACATGCATCTGATGCTGCAGCGCGAGGTCATCGAGCGCATGGCGGCGGCTCCGGGAGATGCCGCTTACGGCCGGCTCACGGTCATGCTCTCCCCCTGGGTGAGCGTGGAGCGGCTGTTCGATGTCGGGCCGGGAGCCTTCCGGCCGCCTCCCCGCGTCTGGTCGGCCATCGCGCGGCTCACCGTACGACCGCAGCCGGCGTTTACCGTAAGCGCTGGCTTTGCAGCAGTCGTCGCCGCGGCGTTCTCCCATAGACGCAAGACCCTGCGCAACGCCCTCAAAGGGCTGGTCACCGCCGCGCAGATCGAACTCTGCGGCATCGACCCCTCGGCCCGCCCCGAGACCGTGGCACCGGAAGACTTCAACGCCATCGCGCAGCACTGCGGCCCCGTGGCAGCCCCCTGAGACTCCCGGGCGGCTCGCCGGAGCTGCCCCCGGCCGCCGCTTGAGTTAGGATAGAGGCTGGGGGTGGCGAACCGATATGTCAACACAGCCCTATCGACGGATTCTGCTCGTCGTCGATCTCACCGAGGACAGCCTGCAGATCGGGCAGCGCGCGGCTCACCTGGCGCGGCAGCTCGGTGCGCAGATCGAGCTGCTGCACGTGATCGAGTTCCTGCCGGTCGAGCCCATGGCCGAGACCCTGATGGCGTCGGTGCGTATCGAGGACGAGCTTCTCGAGCGCGCCCAGGCTCGTCTTGCGGCTCTCGCTACGGAGCTCGCTCTGCCTGGGGCTCCCTGCCGGGTCGAGAGCGGCAGCGTCAAGACCGAGATAGTGCGCGTCGCCCGCGAGCGGCAGGTCGACCTCATCATCCTCGGCAGCCACGAGCGGCACGGCCTGTCGATCCTGGTCAATTTCACGGAGGACGCCATACTGCACGCCGCGCCCTGCGATGTGCTGGCCGTGCGCGTGAGCAGGCCACCTGGTTAAAATTGCGGCGCATGCGCGCCGCACCCAAGATCCACGTCGACGTCGAGACCAGCTACCTGCACGAGCAATCGAGTCCGCGGGAGCAGCGCTACGTCTTCGCCTACACCATCACCATCCGCAATGAGGGCCTGCTGCCGGCGACCCTGCTCACCCGGCACTGGAAGATCACCGACGCCAACGGCACCGTGAAGGAGGTGCGCGGCGAGGGAGTCGTCGGAGAGCAGCCCCGGATCGAGCCGGGTCAGGGCTTTCGCTATTCGAGCGGCGCGGTGCTCGAGACGCCCGTCGGCACCATGCAGGGGAGCTATCAGATGGTCGACGGCGAGGGACAGAGGTTCGATGCGCCCATCCCCCTGTTCCGCCTGGCGATCCCCGGGATTCTGCAGTGAGCCGCTATGCCATCGGCGATGTTCAGGGCTGTTACGAGGAGCTGCGGGCGCTTCTCGGGCGCATCGGATTTTCCGCCGACCGGGACCGGCTGTGGTTCGTCGGTGACCTGGTCAATCGGGGGCCGAAGTCGCTCGAAGTGCTCCGCTTCGTCCGGGCGCTCGATGACAATGCGGTCGTGGTGCTCGGCAACCACGATCTGCACCTGCTCGCCGTGGCCGCTGGCACCCGCGACGCGCGCCACACCGACACCCTGGATGCCGTCCTGACGGCGGGCGACCGCGAGCGCCTGCTGGAGTGGCTCACGACCCGTCCGCTCGCCCACTTCGAGGCCGGCGACCTCATGGTGCACGCGGGGGTCGTGCCTCAATGGAATGTGGCGGCGACGCTGGCACTGGCGCGTGAGGTCGAGGCCGCATTGCGGCACGATCCGCGCGGGCTTTTCGACACCATGTACGGCAACGAGCCGGACCGCTGGAGCCCCGATCTCACCGGCGCGGATCGTCTGCGCTTCGTGATCAACGTGCTCACCCGAATGCGGGTCTGCACCCGCGATGGACGCATCAATCTCGAGATCAAGGGCAAGCCGCCCGCGGACGGCTCCGCGTGGCGACCCTGGTTCGATGTCGAGCGTCTCACCGGCGGCACCCGCGTGATCTGCGGGCATTGGTCGGCGCTCGGGCTCCTGGTGCGCCGGGACGTGGCGGCGCTCGACACCGGCTGTGTCTGGGGCGGAACCCTGACGGCCCTCGATCTCGATTCCGGCACCACCGTTTCGGTCCCTTCGCGCGGCTACCGCGCCATCGAGGAGTAGGAGAGACGCCATGGAATCACTGCACACCATCAATTTCCCACAGTGGATCGAGCACCACCGGCACCTCCTCAAGCCACCGGTCGGCAACAAGCGCATCTTCGAGGACGGCGATTTCATCATCATGGTGGTCGGCGGCCCGAACGTGCGCCGCGATTACCACGTGGACCCCGGACAGGAGTTCTTCTACCAGATCGAGGGCGACATGGTGCTCAAGACCCGTCAGGACGGGCGCCTTGTCGATGTGCCCATCCGAGAGGGCGAGATGCTGCTGCTGCCGGCGCTCGTGCCGCACTCCCCGCAACGGCCCGCCGAGACCGTCGGCCTGGTGGTCGAGCGGCGGCGGCAGCGCGGTGAGCGCGACGGCTTCCAGTGGTACTGCGAGCGCTGTGGAGCGCTCCTGCACGAGGAGTTCATCGAGCTCACCGACATCGAGAAGCAGTTGCCGC
>DAIDHH010000052.1 GCA_027452045.1 Gammaproteobacteria bacterium | reverse complement strand
ACGACCCTACGTGGACTACGAAATCACCGAGAGCCACAAGAAGGGAAACGGACTCTTGGGCATCTACATCCACAACTTGAAGGACAGCAACAGCAAGACGGACACGAAAGGACCGAATCCATTTGACAAGTGGACTTTCAGCAACGGCAGCAATCAGGTTGTTAGTAAGCGGTTGAGTAACCACATTCTGTCGTAGATTTCGGATTCCTGGTGACATGTCACCTTCACTTGATGAAGGAGGACGCGGCATGTTGACACAGGAGCAGCGAGCGACGATGAGTGCGATGTGGCTGGCGCGATGGCGCAGCTGGCAAGGGTCCGGGATATCGATGGCCGAGTACGCTCGGCGCGAAGGGTTTGACGCCGATGGAGCGTATCGATGGCGACGAGTTCTGCGCCGTACCGGCCAGTGGGTCGAGGCGGATAGCGCGCCGGCGGTGGGCACGACGGTCGCGGTCAAGAAGCGGCGACCTGCGCCGCGATTTGCGCGCGTGACGGTGAGCGATACGCCATCGGCATCGATTCTGCTGCGGATCGTATTGGCGAACGGCCGACGCGCGGAGCTCGAGATTGGTGGTGCCGCGCAGGTGGGTGAGGTGATCGGCGTGCTCGAGCGGGCGGCGTGATTCGCCCCTTGGGGACGGCGGTGGTGTATTTGTGCGTCACCCCGACGGATTTGCGCAAGCAAGCCGCCTCGCTCGCGCTCACTGTCGAGCAGAGCTTGAAGCGCGACGTGTTCGCCCCGGCGCTGTACGTGTTCAGCAATGCGCGGCGCGACCGGATCCGCATTTTGTACTGGGAGCGCAACGGCCTGGTGCTGTGGTCGAAGCGGCTCGAGCGCGAGCGGTTCATCTGGCCGCGGATGGTCGAGGGCGACACGGTGTCGATGAGCGGCGAGGAGCTGAACCGGCTGCTCGATGGCTTCGATGTGTGGGCGCGAGGGCATCGGGAGCTACCGTTGAAGCGGGTCGGATGAGATGCGTAAATGCCTATAAATATAGGCATATTCGCGTGTATCGCGATCTCCAACATGCGATAATGCGTGCATGTTGGAAAGCCCTTCCATCGGTGCCGAGTCCGCGCTGAACGCGCTCGATCGAGCGGCGCTGTTGGAGGCCGAGTGTAGCGATTTGCGGGCGCGGATCGAGGCGCGCGACCAGCGCATCCGCCTGCTCGAAGAGGCGCTGCGGGTCCTCAAAGCCAACACCTACGGTCCGAGCCGCGAGCGCTTGAGTGCCGCCCCCGGGCAGGCGGAGCTGTTCAACGAGATCGAGGCGACGCTCGAGGTGGCCGAAGCGGTCGGTATCGAGCCGGAGCTTGCGGCGACCCCGCTGCGCGAGGAGAAGCCGAGCACCGGCAAGCCCGGGCGCAGCAAGCTCGCCTCCCACCTCCCGCGGGTCGAGATCCGCCATGAACTGACCGAGACCGAACGCCGATGCGAGTGCGGCGGCGAGCTTGCCGAGATCGGCGCCGAGGTTAGTGAGCAGCTCGACTACGTGCCGGCCAAGGTCCAGGTCCTACGCCACGTACGGGTCAAGTATGCCTGTCCGGGCTGCGAGCAGTGCGTGAAGACGGCCGCGCTCCCCGAGCACATCCTGCCGAAGACCAACGCCTCGCCCGGGCTGCTCGCCCAACTGGTGACCAGCAAATACGTCGACTCCCTGCCGCTCTATCGCCAGGAGGCAATGTTCGAGCGCCACGGGGTGCGATTGCCGCGAGCGACCCAGGCGGCGTGGATGGTTGGCCTGACCGCGCCGCTCCAGCCACTGCTGAACTTGATGGACGAGCGCCTGCGATGCTCGGGTTACATCCGCATCGATGAGACCCGCGTGCAGGTGCTGCACAGCGACAAGGCACCGAGCGCGCTGCACTGGATGTGGGTGCGGGTCGCCGGACCCAAACAGCAACGGATCATCCTCTTCGACTACGCTCCGAGTCGCGGCGGCGAGGTCGCCGACGCGCTCATCGAGGGTTGCAGCGGCTATCTGCAGAGCGACGGCTATCAGGCTTATGAGGGCGCGAGCGAGCGTGCCGGCCTCGTGCACGTCGGCTGTTTTGCGCATGCGCGCAGACGCTTCTTCGAGGCGCTCAAGGCGCTGCCCAACGCGCAGCGAAAACAGGCATCGGCGGCGCACGAAGCGGTGCGGCGCATCGATGCCTTATACCTGATCGAACGGCAGATCAAGGATCTCGGCGACGCGGAGCGCGCGCGGATCCGCACCGCCGAAGCCCTTCCGCAGCTCGCCTCCCTGCACGAGTGGGCGAGCAAGATGCAGCACGAGACCATGCCCTCGGGCAAACTCGGCGAGGCGCTCGGCTATTTGATCACGCAGTGGTCAAAGCTCGTGCGCTACGTCGAAGACCCACGCCTGGCGATCGATACCAACTTGGCTGAAAATGCGATCCGACCTTTTGCCCTCGGGCGCCGCAACTGGTTATTCGCCGACACCGTGAAGGGCGCGAAAGCCAGCGCCGCACTTTACAGCATCGTCTCTACCGCCCGCGCCAATGGTCTCGAACCTTACGCGTATCTGCGCCGATTATTCGCCGAACTGCCGAGGGCCAAAACCGTCGCGGACTTCGAGGCGCTGCTGCCGTTCAGCACGGTGGCGGCTTAGGAAAGAGCGGCGTTACTCGATCGCTTACCATCTGGGTGCCACTTTACAACGTCTTTCTTCTGGGCCGCCGCCAATCATGAGCGCGCACATCGCACACTCGGGCGCGTGGGGCCTGGCGATCGTGATCGCCTCCTGGGTCTTCTATCGATATTTCACTCCCCATGGGTGGCGCGAGTGAGCCGGCGCAGGCTTGGTCCGGGCGTTCATGATCGCCTTGCATGCGAAAATGTATGGCTTTCCGTTGACGATCTATCTGCTCGTGCGGTTCCTTCATCTCGACCGCCGCGGCTTGAACGCGAACCTGTGGTCGACGCTGCTCGGCATGGGCGATACCGGAATGATGATCTCAATGCTGATCGGGTATCTGCTGCTCTTTCTCGGTATCGAACTATTCATCGAGGGGTGGCGCGAGCGCTATCGCGCGCACCAGGCGGGCAGGCTCGCATCCGTCGGGCTCTACGGCCTCGTGCGGCATCCCCAATACATGGGCCCTTTCGTGGGGCTTTTCGGCGAGGGTGTCGTGCATTGGCCGACCGTCTTTTCCGTGACACTGTTTCCAATCATCGTGTTGACCTACACTCGGCTCGCATACCGGGAAGAGTGGGGCATGATCGCGAAATTCGGCAACCAATACGAGCAGTACCTACGGCGTGTGCCCATGCTCTTCCCGGGACGGGGCGGTTGGCGCCGGCTCATGGCGGAGGCCAAACCCTAGCCGGCGCGCCGCATCGAGCATCATTCAACCGAGGAGATTCACGTGAAATCGAGACTCTCAATTGCATTGCCGGGCGTTGCCCTGGCGTTGTTCGCGATCGCGGCCGCGCACGCCGCGCCCCCCTCACCCCGACCGTCGTCGGCTCAAACAAGCGAGTCGGCAGCGATGGCGGCAAAGCACCTCAGTGCGATGGAAGCTCGGATGAAGCTCATGCAGGAGCAGATGCGGCGTATCCGCGCGACGAAGAGTCCCGAGCTCAGAGCGACGCTGCTACGCGAGCACATGCGCACCATGATGGAGCAGATGCGGGCCATGCGCACCATGGGCGGGCGGATGATGTCTGGCATGATGCCTCGGGGGATGATGGGCAGTCCCTCGATGGGTCACGGCATGATGGGCGGCGGCAATCGGAATGCACCCGCCGCGGAGCAGTGCCAGCGGATGCACGACCGGATGCGGGACCAGATGCAGAACCGCCTCGACATGATGCAACTGATGATGGAGCAGATGATGGGCCAAATGCAGGCGATGCAGGGAATGCCTATGGCAGGGAAGGGCCCGCAGCGGTAGCCTGCCTCAGGAGATCGGCAATGCCCGGAATGCCGTTTCGCGTGTCAACGAATCTCGGCGGCGATACCAGTGAAACCCCACGGTAGCACCGCATCGTGAGCACCTCGATTCGGGGCACAAGTTGGATATACCCGCGGGGCGGCACGTCATTGCCGTCACACCTCGAGTCGCGGTACTCAACTGCCCGGAATGCCCGGGTTTCTCGGCGGTGGCGGTTGAGTTCGCGAAGCGTTAGTATGGTAAGCGTATGATAGGTCGAGGGCTTCATTCGCGTTACGTCACGCTCCTGCTGCTGGCAGTGGTGACTCTCGGGTACGGCCAAGAGGTCTGGGCGTGTCCCATGATGCTGTCCTCGACTCCGGTACCGATGCACTGCCCCATGACGGGTCACCGCGCGCCGATGCCCTGTGGAGGCGCGTCGTTGTCCTGCGGAGTCTCGTGCGGGATGACCGGCGCCTGTGGGCGGGTGCCTGCAGGAACGGTCGCTCGACTCAGCGGGATTGAAATCCGGAATGTGCACGCCGTCGTTTCGCCGGCGCCCGGATGGTCCGTTGCCTCTCCTGTAGCGGCGCATCGAAGAGCTCCACCGCGGGGACCCCCGCGGATCGCCACCGCCCCCTCGGCGGGGCGCGACACCTATCTTTCAACTCTCCGTCTGAGACTCTAACACTCCACGTTGCGGATCGGTGCTCGCACGCCAAGCGTGTGCAGGCACGTCATCGTTTGGGATCTGCAGGTGGAGTGTCTTGTGCGTCAATACTCGAAAAGTCTCGCCGGCATGATCGGCTTGGCGTTGTTCATCGCCGTGAGCGCGACTCATGCCGCCGATCTTGCACACCGGGAGCGTTATGGGTCGCTTCGGGCACCGCTCACGGCTGAGTCGTTCACCGCCGCGGTGCTTGCGCGCAACGCAAGTCTCTCGGCCATGCGCCAAGCGCTGGTCGCGGCGGTCTCCGACATCCGCCCGGCCGGCGCGCTGCCCGACCCGATGCTGAGCGTATCGGCGGCACCACGCACCTTTGGCAGCGCCATGGGAACCGGCGAGGAAATCGAGGTGAGTCAGGCCCTGCCCTGGTGGGGCACGCTCGAGGTGCGCAAGGAGATCGCCCGGGCGGATGCGGAGGTGGCGCGCCACGACCTCCAGGCGCTGCGGCTGCGCCTCGCGGCGACGGCTCGAGGCGTCTTTGCGGACTGGGTATTCGTTCACCGCGCGCTCGCCATTAATGCCGCCAACCAGTCCGTCCTCGCCGAGCTACGGCGCATCGCCTCGGTGCGCTACGCGACGGGCAAGGCACCGCAAGCCGATGTGTTGCAAGCCGAGGTTGAGCGGACCGAGCTCGCGCAGCAGCAGCTCGAGTGGCAGCGGAAAATGGCCGTCGTCGCGGCGCGCATGAACGCACTGCTCGATCGGCCACCGACGTCCCCGATTCCCCTGCCCGCGGCCTTGCCCGCGCCGGCGCATCTGCCGTCCGAAGCGGCGCTCCTGCAGCGTGCGCTCACCCACCCGCAGCTCAAGGCGCTCGAAGCGCAAGAACACGCTGCTCGGGCGAAAGCGGCGCTCGCAGGCAAGCAACGCTACCCGCAATTCCAAGTGAGCGCCGGCTACAACAGCATGTGGTCCGATCCGGCCATGCGGCCGATGGTGGGACTGTCCTTCACGGTACCGCTCGACCAAGGGAAGTACCGCGCGGAAATCGATGCGGCTCATGCGCAGGCTCGGCGGGCCGAATACGATCTCGACAACC
Source organism: Gammaproteobacteria bacterium (assembly GCA_027452045.1). Lineage (GTDB taxonomy): Bacteria > Pseudomonadota > Gammaproteobacteria > Steroidobacterales > Steroidobacteraceae > 13-2-20CM-66-19. The sequence goes on along the minus strand of DAIDHH010000052.1, from coordinate 158 downwards.
AGCGCGCCGCTCTGCTTGCCGATCTCGCGGCCGCCTATGCCTCAACGCGTGAGACGGCGAAGTCGCTCGCGCTCTATCGAGACGACCTCGTGCCGCTCTCGCGCGATGCGCTCGATGTGGCGTTGAGCGAATACAGCAGCGGCCGGGGCGGCTTTCTC
>DAIDHH010000051.1 GCA_027452045.1 Gammaproteobacteria bacterium | reverse complement strand
TCGTACCCGCCCCAGGGCTTGAGCGCGTACACGTGCACGGGCTTCCCGGCCCACGCGCCTCTCGCACCCAGCTCACCCCAGGTGACCGCCGGACGGTCACCGCGCAGATGGGAGCGGGAAAACACCGCATCGAGCTGCTCGAACGTCAGCTGGCGAACGGGGTTGCTCTTGTTGACGATGATGCTCACGGCGTCGAGGAAGCCGAACTGCCGCCACGAGCCACCCGAGACGGGCACGCTGGTCGGGTCGTAGCCGTACTTCGCGTGGAAGGAGCTGACGTCGGTGGGCTTCAGCTCCCGCGATACGAACGCGATATCCACCCGGCCTGCAACGAGCGCCTGGGCGGCATCGCTTCCCTCGAAGGGCGGTCCGAAGACAACGCGCACGTGGGGGTAGTATCTCGAGAAGGTGCGCACCCAGGAGCGGATCAGCTTCGGCAGCACGTCCGAACCCATGAGACGCAGCGTGCCGGTGAGCTGCGCACCGAAGCGCGGCTCGAAGCTCACGAGCGCCGGATCGAGCGTCGGCTGCAGCACTTCCGGCGCAGGAAGCGTGCGCCCGACGCGCATCCCCTCGAGGTCCTGCGCCTTGCTCTGCGGCCGATGCGCCGCCTGTACGGGCAGCTGCCACTCGACCGTCGCCGCTGCGCCGCCGGCGGCGAGCGCACTCAGGGGGACCAGTGCCAGCATGGCGCCCAGGGCGGCCCGGCTGCCCGATGGGCGCCGCTGCGCGATCCTCCTCCTCATTGCAGGTACGCCCGCGCCGACAGGGTGAACATCCGCGGCGCGCCCGGCAGCAGGTTGATGTAGCCATTGAAGCCGGAGCTGTCGTAATAGGTCTTGTCGAAGAGATTCGTGACCTTGAAGGTGAAAGTGTAATCGCCGACGTCGTAATAGACCGCCGTGTCAATGCGCGTATAGGCGGGCAGCTGCAGCACGGGCGCCGTGCCCTTCGGTAGAAAGCCCTGGCGCTCGCCATCGTGAATGACTCCAAGGCCCCAGCCGAGGCCGCGCAGCCCGCGGGTCGTGAACTGGTACCGGGACCAGAGGTGCTCGGCCATTACGGGCACGTTCGGCTCGCGCGCACCGACCTGTTCCGGGATCGACGATGCGGTGACTCGCGCGTTCGTGTAGGCCACGCCCGCGGTCAGCTGCCAGCTGCGCAGCGGCCGGGCATTGATCTCGAACTCGGCGCCCTTCGACTGCGCGGAGCCGATCTGCGCATAGTAGGTGCCGTTTTTGCTCGGAAAGGATTCCAGCGTATCGCTCTCATCGATCCGGTACAGCGCCAGCGTCGAACTCAACCGGCCATGCAGAAAGCTGTCCTTCTCTCCGACCTCATACTGGGTAGCCGACGTCGGCACGAAGCTGTTGACACCGTTGATATCGACAGCGGTCGGCGAGGGCGGCACATAGGAGGTGGCGTAGCTTGCGTAGAGACTCCAGTGCTTGTCGGGCTGGTAGACGATGCCTCCCATCGGCAGCACCTTGTGATTGGTCTTGACCACCTCGGGAGAGCCGGCGGTGCCGGGCGTCGGCTCGCCTTCGGTCCACTGCTTGTCCCGCGTGTAACGCAATCCCACACTGCCCTTCCAGTGGGCCGAGAAGGTGATCATGTCGGCCAGATAGGCGCCGAATTCCTCCGTGACGCTGTAGCGGTCGGAGAGGTCCTTGCCCTGCCCGGTGGCGAACAGCGGCAGGCTCGACAGCGCCGGAACTCCGTTGTAATCCGGGTTATAGATGCTGATGTTCAGGGAATCCGGTCCGCTCGTCGGCGCATTGTAGAACTGCAGCCTGTTTTCATCGGCCATGGATCTGCCGTCGGTCGCCCCGACGAGCAGCTGCTGCTTGATGCCCTGCCAGTCGAGCGGCATCAGCAGGTGCGCGTCGATGTAGTGATTGCTCCTTCTGTTGAGCTGTCCGCGTGCGCGCCGCGATACGTCCTGCAGGTTTTTTTGGATCGCCACCACGTCGAAGCCGCGTGCCTCGTCCGTGTGCCAGACGTCGCGGGTGGCGATGTGCAGGGAGAACCCGTTGGCGAACGTGTGTGAAAGGAAGGAGCTGAGGACGCTGCCCCGCTCCGTTTCATAATCGCTCGGCTGCTGGTAGCGGGTGGTGATGGGCGCCACCAGGTAGATGCTGTTGGCCGGCGACACGAGGTAGGTGTCGTAGCTGAAGCGCAGGTGCTGGTACTGATAAGCCAGCGTGAATTTGGTGTGAGGGGAGATCCGCCAGGTGAAGCTCGGCGCGACGAACACGTTGCGATCGTAGCTGTAGGTCCTGAACGTGTCCTTGTTCATGTCGTCGACGATGAGGCGATACAGAAAGTGCTCGTTGCCGGCGATCGGACCGGTGGCATCCGCGCCGAGATCGAACCCCGGCTTGTCACCGACGCCGATCCCATGGCCCCCATAGCCCGTGGCCGTGGCGGAGAGCTCGTAGAGGGGCTGGGCCTGCGGCTTCTTCGTCACCAGGTTGATGAACCCGCCCGGCTCCTCCTGCCCATTGATGACCGAGGCGGGGCCACGCACCACGTCGATGCGCTGCACGCCGATGGTGGGCGGCGAGCCGAAGCGCGTGGCGAGGCCCGGCAGTCCGTCGACCAGGATGGAGTTGATGTCATTGGCCCCGCTGGTGAAGCCGCGGAATACGATGTCGTACCCCGTTATGCCGGCGCTTTGGATGCCGGTCATGTATGGGTAGAGCGAGGATACCTGTTGCGCTTCGACCGCATGCATGAAGCTCTGGCTGTACGTCGAGATGGAAAATGGCGTATCGCGCGCCGGCAGGTTCATCTTCATGGCGCTCGAGCCCGCCTTGGAGATGAACCGCGCCTCGACCACGATTTGCGACAGGGCCGCGTTCACGGGCCCCGCAGTAGGCTGCGCGGCCGGGTCCGGTGCCGCGCCGGAGGCCTTCGGCGGAGGATCCGCGGCCGTCTTGGCGCTGCGGGACACGACGATCGTGCTGTCATTGACGAAGCGATATCGGAAGCCCGTGCCCACCAGCAACCGCGACAGGGCCTCCTGGGTGGTGAGATCGGCGGTCAGCGCCGGAGCCTTGCGGCCGCGCACGAGAGCCGGATTGAACACAATGTTGAGCTTCGCCTGGCTGCCGACCGCGCGCAGCGAGTCGGCGAGCGACTGCGCCGGAAGGACGAAGTGATGGGAGGCGGTCTCGGAGGCGAGTGCGACCCCGGCCAAAGGCAAGCAGATCATCAACGCAGACAAAGTGCCGGTTTTTCGGCGCATCGTATATCCCCCCTCGTTGCGCGCTCCCTCGCGGTGGTAACCTCGGACAGCTCCCTGGCTTCTGGTTAAGACACGCGAGCCGTGCAGATACCTCAGCGCCCGGGGGCAAGAACGATGACGTCCCGGGCGGAATGCACCACCCTCAGGCCGTAAGTCCTCGCGACCGCCTGCGCGAAACTCGCCGAATCGCCGGCCTGCACGATGCCGCTCACCCGGATTGCGGCCACCGCCGGATCGACGATCACGATTCGCTCTTGGCTGGAGCGGTTCAACTGGGCCGCGGCATCGGCGAGCGAGGTGTTTGCGAGCGACACCTCGCCGGTTTCCCAGGCGGTCACCTGTGCCATGGGAGGCCAGTCGATCTTTGCGAGGCGTGCGCCGTCGAAGGTCAGGCGCTCCCCGGGTGCGAGATTGAACGCCTGCGCGCCGCTCACGGTGACACTGCCGTGCACGAGCGCTACCGCGAGGAGGTCATCGTCATAGCGGACATCGAACTCGGTGCCGATATCCCGTATGGCGTGCCCCGCCGCAGTCACGATGAATGGCCAGTCGGCTCGATGCGTCACCTTGAAGTAGGCCTGGCCTTGGACCAGGACTACGCGCCGCGAATGCTTCCCCAGATGCACGAGCAGCCTCGTGTCCGCATCGAGATGGACTTGGGTGCCATCGGCTAGCGTGACGTTGCGCAGCTCGCCGATTCCGGTGGCCACGAGGTCGGCGCCCCGGTGCGGGAGGATGCTCGACGGGGCGAACGCGAGCAGGATCATCGCGAGCACCGTGCGCGCGGCTAGCGCCCAGCCCCGCCTGGGCCTTGAGGCAATGGCCGGGCCATGAAGTGCGCGCCTGAGATGAGCGGCCTTCTCCCAGATGTCGGTCAGCTGCTCGAATGCGGCTGCGTGGGCGGGATCAGCGGTCAGCCAGTGGCGCAGACCCTCTTCCACCTCGCGGGTGCGGTTGGGCCCGTGGAGGCGCGCAATCCACGCGGCCGCTTCGGCTCGCGCCGCCGCCGAGCGGCCCCTCCCGGGACGGTTGGCTCTCATTCGAGGTCACTCAGCTCCGCCAGGATGAGCAACGCCTTCGCGACGTGCTTCTCGACCGCGCTCACGCTGATCCCCAGGCGCCCGGCAATCTCCGCGTAGCTCAGGCCATCGAGCCGCTGCATGAACAGCACTTCCCGGGTACGCTGGCTTGCGGCATCGAGCGCTTCTCTCATTCTGATAAGACACTGCTGCCCCGCCAAAACCTCATCTGGCCTCGGGGCGCAGTCGATCAGCTGCCCGAGTTCCTCGACCGGCTCCTCGCAATAGAGCTCCCGGTGCGCATCGCGACGCGCATTGGCGGCCAGCCGCAGCGCCGTACGCATGAGGAACCCCTGCGGGCGGTGCACCTCGCCGCCCTTCTCGCAGTATTCCTGCATCCTCAGGAAGGCCTCCTGGATGAGATCTTCCGTCTCCGCAGGTGAATTGCCCCTGCCCAGCAAAACCCTGCGCAGCGTGCGGAAACAGGCGCTGACAGCATCCCCGGACCCGGCGGCGGGGCGTAGAGTTTCAATGAATGCTGGGCGAGTCATGGCAGGTCGCGGGACATTCCCCTCCGCCTACCCCCAGCGGGCGAACGCGAGCAGGGTGAGACTCACCACGATGGCCCCTCCGATGCGGATGGCGATCTGGGCGAATGGCATCAGCTCCATCCGCTCCGCGGCCGTGAGGATCGCCACCCCACCGGTACCGCCCTGCCCGGCGTGCGTCGCGTTCACCAGCGCCGCCTCGATCGGATACAGGTTCACCTTGCGCCCCGTCCAGAAGCCCACCCCGATCAGGGTCACCACCGTCGCCAGTATGGTGAGCATGTTCGCGGGCGCGAGCGCCGCGATCAGACTGTTCCAGGGTGTCCACGCCACCCCCACCATGAAGAGGAGCGGGTAAGTGCCCACCTTGGCGAACATCTGGAATACCGCATCGGCTCCGATCTCGAGCTTGCGCGTCACGGCCCAGCCGAGCTTCATCGCGATGGCGAGCACCAGCATCACCACGGGCGCGGGCAGCTTCCAGAGCTTGTCCGCAAGCTCGCCCGCCAGGTAGAGCGTCACCGCCGTCACCAAGCCGGCCGCAATGCTCATCACGTCGACGTGCGCCGCAGGCTCCTCCTGCTTCAGGAACTCGTCGAATTGCGCTCCGGGCTGCAGCTTCCCCTCGCCCGTCCATTGCGGCTTGCGCTTTCCGAGCCAGTTCAACCCGCCGGCGATCAGCACCGAAAAGAGGCTCCCGATCATCACCGCGGGCAGAATCTGCGCAAATTGCCGGCCAAAGCCATGCGAGCCGAGATGCAGCGATTGGGAGTAGCCGAGCGAGAGCGGCACCGCCCCGTCACCCACCCCACCGGCCATCACCGGCAGCACCACGTAAAAGAGTGCGTGCTTCATCCCGAGTCCAAGCGCCGCACCGACCACTCCACCCACGATCACCGCCGCGACCGTCCCGGCCGCGAGCGGGGCAAAGATCGTCACGAACCCCCGGATCAGCACCGTGCGGTTCATGGCGAAAACGCTGCCGACGATGATCGCCGAGATATAGAGAAAGAGGTAGTTCGAGCCCTTCGTGAAACTCGACACCGAGCTCACCAGGTCGACGGGCAACACATGGTAGTACGCGAGCGCCGAGGGCAGGAATGTCGCCACGATCACCGCGCCACCCACCGTGCGCAGCCCCGGGATCCGCTGCCCGATCTCCGCGCAGACGAACGACAGCAGCATCGTGAGGCCGATCATCATCGGCAGATCTGTGGCCACCTTGCCGCCGGCCACGAAGTACCAGAGCGTCCCGGTCAGCACGATCGCTATCGGCACCGGAACCGCTCCGATGCGCCAGTCCATCAGACGCTGCCATGAGGCGACCCAGCGCGGTGGCGCGATCTGCGAAGGGGGCGCAGCGTCGCTGCGCCCCCCCGTGCCCGGCTTCCTTCCGGTCGCATCCGCTCCGGCCGGGTTTGCGGCGGATTCCGCGGTCATTCGGGCGCTCCTTCGGATCTCAGAAGGACACCGTCAGGTCCCCATACACCTCGCGCTCGATCGGCGAATAGGTGCCGATGTCCGTCGTCATGAACGAGTTCGAGAAGGCGTTCGGGAAGTACGGCGGTGAGGCATTGTTGAGATCGTTCACGCCCAGGGCCAGCACCGCCTTCCTGCCGCTGCCTTCGCTACCGAAGTGCCAGGTGTAGGCGCCGCGCAGGTCGAAGGAACTGTAATGCGGCACCGGGGTGAGGATCGGGCCGTTTCCAGCCGCTTCCGCATCGGTGACCGACGAGATGTAGGTATTGGCCAGGGTGATCTCGAGGTCTTTGTACGCCCAGTCGAGCGTCGTGTAAAAGCGGTACTTGGGCAGCGTGCCGGCGAAGACTCCGATGTTGCTGGCATTGCCCGCGTATTGCTGGTACGGATCGCCCGGACGGCGCTGGAACTTGAACGAGTCGAAGGACATGGCATTGGTGGACACCGTCCACGTGCCATTCCGATCCCACGGCAGGATGTACATCGCTCCAAGGGTCCATGAGCGCTCTATCAGGGTGCTCTCGTTCCTGAACCGGTCGATCACGTACAGGTTCGAGTACTTGCTCGGATCAGGCAAGCCGGTGGCCGGATCGGTGAGGTAGGCCTTGAGCGACCCCGGGGTGCCGAACGGATCGGAGCCGCCCAGGTTGGTGAAGGCGCCGGTGCTCACGCTGTCGAAGTAGGGCGAAGCCGATCCGAGAGCATTGACCGAGGCGAGGACGCCGGTGAAGTCCGCGCCGCCCTGGAAGCCGAACACGTCGACCGAGGAGTAATTCGCGTTCACCGACAGGCCGCGGATGAAGCGCGGACGGAAGGTGAAGCCGATCGAGCGCGACACGGAGGTGGCGGGCTTCAGGTTCGGGTTGACGCCATCTTCACCATTGAAGGTATCACCCACACCGTACTGCGAGCCGAACACGATGCCAAGGAGGCGGTCGGTCACCGGACGCGTGTCATACGGACCGTACGCCTGATACGGCTGCGGCGCCGAGAATGCCTTGGTATATGTGGCGTTGATCGCGAACTGGTTGTCGAATGGCGCCCAACGGAAGCCGAACTTCGGCGAAGTGCCGCTGCCGGCGTCGCTGTAATGCTCGAATCGGTCAGCGAGAGTGAGCTCCACCTGATCGAGGCCCGGGATGTGCATCCGGCTTGAAGTCAGCGGAATGCGCGTCTCGGCATACACCGCGCTCACGTTGTGGCCGTGGCTGAACGGGTCGGCATACACACCGCCCACCCAGTTCGCGCAATTGCTGGTCGCAAGACCGCAATTGACGCTGCCCAGCATCGGGTCGGTGACCCGGCCGTTGGGATCCGAAGGACCCGATCCGGTATAGCCGGAGAGCTGCTCGCGGCGCCAGTTGACGCCGACGGCGAGACTCAGCGCACCAGCGGGCAGCTTGAAGAGATTGCCCACGGCGTGCGCATCGAGCGAATAGAGCTTGCTGTCGCCGTGCAACACCTCGGTGCCGAGCACGTTGGCGAGCGCAGCCGCGGGGTTGGTGATGGCAAACGGATCGAGCGCCGGCTGAAGCACCATCGGGCCGTTCTTGTCGTAGTTGTCGTAGACCATGCTGTAGGCGCCGCCGGCGGTCGCGACACCGCTGGAGTTGTAGCCCCCCGCGATCGCGTCGGCGAGGTTCGGCCCGAATATCAGGTTGGTGTCGCGCTCGGTGAGCTTGCTCTCGCTGTAATCGGCGCTCGCCTGCCAGCTCCAGGAATGGGTGATCCGGCCCTTCAGGCCGAAAGAGGCGCTATAGTCGTCCGTGGTGTCGTACACGCCTTTGGGGTGCGCCAGGTCGGCGAAGGTGACCCCAGTCGCAGCGGTGGTGAGCGGGTTGTAGGGCGAACCGGCGGGGACGGTGACCGAGGAGGACGCGAAAGGCTGACCCGCTGCCTGCCAGGCCGTCGACGTCACGTTGTTCTGCGTGATCAGGACGTCGCCGAAGAAGGTCGTCGCGCCGCCGAACAGCGGCCTGGAGGTGATGTCGGCGACGAAGTTCTTGTGCTCCTCCTGCTGCAGCAGCATGGAGTAGTTCGCGTAATCGAACTGGTTTGACAGCGCCTTGGCGCTGGTCGGGTCATATATGCCCGGCAGCCCGGAATAGCTGCTCGCCGCCGCGACCACACCCGGGGAGGTCAGGCCCGGGGCCAGCATGTAGTTGCCGCCGTCGACGACCCCGGGCAGTGCGGTGCCCGATGTCACGCCGGATTCGATGAAATTGCGGGTGTTCGCCCACAGCGGGCTGGTCTTTGCGTAGCTCAGCGTCGCGGTGATGTTGAACAGACCCACGTCCCCGCCCACGGTCACGAAGGTCGAGCGATCCCGGTAGCCGCCATCGGCCGTGCCGTAGTGAGTACCGAAAGTCACGCCGTGGTAGTTGTGCTTCAGGACGAAGTTCACCACGCCGCCGACGGCATCAGCGCCATACAGCGAGGAGGCACCGTCGGTAAGCACGTCGACCCGCTCGAGCGCCGCGGCGGGAATCTGGCTGACGTCGACGAAGACCTTGCTGCTGCCGACGGCGGCCACGGCATCCGCCGCCAGGCGCTGGCCATTCACCAGGACCAGAGTCGGGAGGTTGCGCAGCTCGACCTGGGAGCCGCCCGCCGTGAACTGATTGTGGTTCTGGGCGTTGCTCGAGCCGGCGTTGCTGCGGCCGGCGAAGGCGGGAATGGACTTCTGAAGGGTAGCGAGCATGTCGCTCGATGTCCCGGTCGCCTTGAGCGCCGAGGCATCGAGTGTGGTCACCGGCACCGCCACGGCATCGGGATTGGTCGGAATCAGGGTGCCGGTGACGACCACCTGCTGCAGCGCGGAGAGGGCCGGTGGACTGCCCGCAGCCGTAGCTGCAGGGGCTGCGGCCGCCGCCAAGGCGCCCGTGGCGCAAAAGAGACTGAGACTGGACAATACCGCCGCTTCGATGGCCGGCAGCCGGCGCGATGAGCCTTTCATGGAACCCCCCCTCTCGTTGATCGGACAATCGGCTTGACCGGGACGCTACGCCGGCAAGCTGAATGGAGTCTGAATCGATCCTGACGGGTTTTTCAGATTGCCACGGATCGCTCGAGGGCCCGTCACTAGCTGTGACGCGGACCGCATGACTTGGCCCCCCACCCGGCTGTCGCGCTCGCGCATCAGGAGCGCTCCACGCTGGCGCACGGAGTTTGGTATCGCTACCATGCGAACGCTCATAGTCAGGGTACGAGGAAGAGATCCATGTCGGGAATCGCGCGCCTTGCCCCACCGTTGCTCCTGCTCTTCGCCGCCGCGGCGCGGGCTCATTCCTCCACGGCGACTCGAGCGACTCCACCGACGGCAGCGGGGCCGGGCGCTTTGCTCTACACCACCTTCCAGGATCATGCGGTGCTGCAGCGCGGCGTGCCCATCCCGGTGTGGGGACGAACCGCGCCCGGCGCGCTCGTCACGGTGCGCCTGGCCGGTGAGCAGGCATCGGCGCAGGCGGGATCCGACGGCCGGTGGATGACCAGACTCGGCGCGCTGCCGGCGGGCGGCCCCTATTCTCTTTCGGTGGCGAGCAGCGCGGGCGTGCGCCGGAGGATCACGGACGTGATGATGGGCGATGTGTACCTGTGTTCCGGCCAGTCCAACATGGAATACCCGACTCGCATCGCCTCCGGTTATGACTCTGCCCTCTACAGCGCTCACAACCGCCTCATCCGGCTCTTTCATGTGCAGCGGTTCCGCAGCGCCGTCCCGCGCAACACATTTGGCGCGGGCGCCCGCTGGCGGGTCGTGAGTCCACAGAGCGTCCGGGAATTCTCCGCCGTCTGCTACCTTTTCGGCCGTGACCTGCAACCCGCCGTCGGCGTACCGATCGGACTCATCGAGTCAGCCTGGGGTGGCTCGCTGATCCAGGCGTGGATCGGACCGCGGCAGATCCGCCGCCTCGGCGGCTTCGGACGGTACCTCCACCTGCTGTCGCTCTATCGGTCATCCCCTCGGGCGGCGTGGCGGGGCTGGGACCGCATCGCCGCTCACTGGTGGCGCAGGCACGACCCGGCAAGCTCAGCGCGCATCCCGTGGTATTCACCATCGTATGACGATGCCTCGTGGGCCACTGTCGTACCGATCGGGACGTGGCGCGTATGGAACGTGCCGCAGTTGCAGACCTTCAACGGCCTCGTGTGGCTGCGCAAGACCTTCACGCTCGGTGCCGGCGAAGCCGGCGGAAAAGCAGTGCTCAGCCTGGGCGCCATCGATCAGTCCGACATCACCTGGGTCGACGGCGTGCAGGTGGGCGCGTCCGAAGGCTACGATGTGCCGCGCCTCTACGACATCCCTGCCGGGGTGCTGCATGCCGGGCGCAACGTTCTTGCCATCGGCATCTTTGGCGGCGCGGGACTCCTGAGTCCCGCGAGCCAACTGACTCTGCGCCTCGCCGATGGCCGACTCGTACGGCTTGCGGGCCGGTGGCGCTACAGGACTTCCGCGCCGATGAGCCGCACGGGTCAGATTCCACACGTACCGTGGCTGAATCAGTTCGGACTGACCGATCTGCACGATGGCATGATCCGGCCGCTCGGCGCCACGCGCGTCCGCGGCATCATCTGGTATCAGGGAGAGTCCGACGCGGATCAGCCACGAGCCTATGCCCGCCTGCTGCCGGCGCTGATTCGGGACTGGCGCCGTCAGTTCGGAGCCGATACCCCCTTCCTGATCGTGCAGCTTCCCGGCTTCATGGCCTATCACAGGAAGCCGCGGCCATCGGACTGGGCCCGTCTGCGCGAGGTGCAACGTCGCGTGGTGGCGGATACGCCGCGTGCGGGGCTCGCCGTGACCATCGATATCGGCTCGCGGCGCATCATTCATCCGGCGGACAAGGCCGACGTCGGTCTGCGGCTGGCACTGCTCGCGCGTCGTATGATCTATCATCAGGCTGTGGTCGGCAGCGGCCCCACGCCGCTTGCCGCGTGGCGTAGCGGTGCCAAGGTGAAGGTGCGCTTCAAGACCCACGGCGGCGGCCTCGAGTCCGAGGAATCCAACCGCCCGATCGGCTTTCAGCTGTGCGATCGCGCGGCGCACTGCGCCTTCATCGACGCGCGCCAGCGCGGTCACGAAGTCTATCTGGATGCCTCGGCCATGCCCGCCGCGACACTCGTGCGCTACTGTTGGGACGACAGTCCCATCTGCAATCTATACGACCGGGAAGGATTGCCGGCCGTACCGTTCGAGCTGCCGATCCGAGGGGCCGCACCTTGATGTCCGAGTGCAAGGAGGGGCGGCCCCCGCCGAGGCCTCGGATCCCCGACGCATCCGTCAGTACTTCCTCAGCAGCGCCTCGATATCGGAGCGCTCCGCTCCGATCGCGGTGTAGAGCGGCACATGCTTAAAGCGCGGGCCGCCATTGACGAGGGCGACAAAGGCGATCCAGCCACCATCGCGTTTGCGCAGATACCCCGCAATGCCGCACACCGAACGCGGGTTGTCGAGCGTTCCGGTCTTGATCGCCACCCGGTCCAGCCAGGCCGCATCGCCCTGGCGCAAAAAGGCGAACGGCGCATCGCGCGGCACCATCAGCCCGCCGTAGAAGGCAGGGAAGTGGCGAGCGTCGTGGTACTCGTAGATGAGCAGATTCACCAGGTCATTGGCCGAGAGCCGGTTGTCGGTGGTGAGACCGCTGCCGCTCAAAAGCGGTGGCGCGGTGAGCGCCGGCGGGTCCGAGCGCTGCACTCTTGCCATGAAGTCCGATAGCCGGCGGCTGGCGGAAGCCAGCGTGTCGGGGCGTCCGGGACCTGCGGCCATGTCAAGCGTCAGCACGTCGGCGATGTAGTTGTTGGAATACTGCAGCATGCGCCAGAGCTGCTCCGCGACGGGCAGCCCTTCGACCTCGGCGAGCACACGTGGGTCGGCGGGTCCTGCCCCCTCGCGCACGACCACCGGACCATGCACGCGCACCCCGAGCTCGCTCAGCGCCTCCTTCAGCAACAGGCCTGCCCCCCGCACGGGATCGGACATCGCGCGATAGACCTGCGGCTGCTCGCCGAGCGGGACATTTCCTGCGACCACGAGCGTATCGCCGCCGGGGCCCGTGCGCCGCTCGATCCAGAAGGTCTGCCGAGCCCCGCCGCGAACGGTGCGGATGATTCCCGAGACTGGGATCGGCAGATGGCTCACGCCGCAGCCGAGCACCTGGGCCGCCTCCCCGGGCGCGGTGGGCATCACCCGGACGCACCAGTTGCCGAAATCCACTCCAAACGCGGCAAGCGGCGCGTTATAGGCATTGTCGCTGCGATCGAGCGCCGCGCAGCGGTCGAGGTTTCCGCAGCCGACCAACCCGAAAGGCAGTGGATCTATGATCAAGCCACCATTCACCACTCGGATGCCGGTGCTGCGCACCTGGGCCGCCAGCTGCCAAAGCGACTGGTCATCGAGCGAGGGATCGCCCGCGCCGAGCACGATCAGATTGCCCCCCAGGGTGCCGCCACGCACCGCTCCGGTGGCGATCACACGCGTCTGAAAGGTCATGTCGGGCGCCCAGGCCTGGAGTGCCGCGGATGCCGTCACCAGTTTGGTGAGCGATGCGGGGGTCAGGCGCCGCGACGCGTCGAGCCGCTCGATGACCCGCCCCGACTCGAGATCCACCGCCAGGGCGGAGACCCGTGCGCCATGACGTTCGAGGCGCGCCAGCGCGTCCCACTCGGCTCTCGCCGGGGAAATCGACATCACGGCGAGCGCCGTGAATACAAAGGAAATGTGTCTTGGCCGCATGACCAGCGATTATGCACGCTATAGGAAACGAAATGGCGCACCCGGGTAGCGCGTGCTTCACCCTCCCTGCCCGCCGGCCCGTGCGGCGGGGGCAATGGTCTACGGTCGCCCCCTGAAGCGGCGCTTTGTCGGGCTCAAGTACGGGCATCGCAGCCGGGAACGCTACCGACTCGTCATGGAGCCTGCGCAAACGCGTCCCGTTAGGGCAGAATACGGCATTCGGTCCACGAATGAGGCTCAAGCACTCATGAGGGCTCGATTCACATCCAATTGCCGTCCCCGCACCCGCGCAGCCGCTACCGCGCTCACGCTGCTGCTGATCCTCTTCACGCGCATCGGGTACGCCGGTGATGGGCCGCCCCGCGCAGAATATTCTGCGGCGCGCCAGTCAACGGCAGCGCAGGCGGCACTTGAGACGCACGCGTCCAAGACACGCCTGCAAGCCCATGCCCATGGCTGGTGGCGGCGGCGCTGGGTACTGCCTACCGCCGCAGCAGTGGCCTTTCTCGCTGCGATGAGGATTCACGAGGGCAGCGGTCATGGGCCCTTTGGGATCGATTACAGGCTGAAGCGGGGCGACAACAATGGCCTCTTCTCGCGCTCGAACCAGCTCGGCCTGGAATACGGCACCGTGGCCTTCGAGGCGGCCGGCGCACTCTTTCTCGGCAACCACAAGGGGCTTGGCCATACGTTCTGGCAGGCGGCCGACGCCTCGGTGTTCGCCGGGGCGGCCGCACAAGTTCTGAAAATCGCCTTCCGCCGCGCGCGGCCCGTCCAGGGTCAAGGGCCCAACGCGTGGTTCAAGGGAAGCGACCAGAGTTTCCCGAGCGGCGAGGTCACGCTGCAGGCGAGTTTTGTCACACCCTTCATTCTCGATTACCGGCGCAAGTATCCCTGGATCTGGGCCGCGGAGCTGCTGCCGGTCTACGACGCATACGGGCGCATGAAGAGCCAGGGACACTGGCAGTCCGATGCGATCGCCGGCTGGGCGCTCGGCACGGCCTTCGGCTACTGGGCGACGCGGCGCAAGGTTCCGCTGTTGGTTGAGATTCTGCCGCACGGTGTGTCTGTCGGCTTCTACAAGAGGTTCTGAGCGCGCGCCGTCACGGCGAATCGCCGTGCAGCCACTGGCTCACTCATCAAGCCACCTCGGCTCAGCCGATCCGAGTCGGCGCGCCGGATGGTCCCAGCGCATCGCGGCATCACCCATCCGCACGGGAGGCAGAATGCGCTGCGCGCTTCCCCAGTCTGTCAGCTCGATCTGCGCGCTGCGATCGACCTCTGTCTCGGGAGCGAAGGGCTCCTCCTCGCGGTCGGTCACATGCTCGATCAGGAGCTTCGCGGTCCTCGCGAGCGACAGGCGCGCCTCGAGGCCATTTCCCTGCGTCATCCTGCAAGTGATGCCGCGGAGCGCGGCAGCCGCCATGAGGTAGCCGGTCGCATGATCGAGCGCCTGAACGGGTAGTGGCACAGGCTTGTCCGCCTCTCTCCATGTCATACCGCGCTCGGCGATGCCCGCGCTCATCTGTACGAGACTGTCGAATCCCCTGCGAGACGCCCACGGTCCCGACCATCCATAGGCACTGAGCGACACATCGATCAGCCCGGGCGAGAGCCTGCGGCGCGTGGCGGCATCCAGGCCCAAGCGATCGAGCGCACCCGGCCGGTACCCATGCAGTAGAACATCCGCCCTCGACAGCATCGCCTCAAAGCGCTCGCGCCCGCGTGATTCGCGCAGATCGAGGCGCGCACATCGCTTGCCGAGCGTGACTTCCGGCACCACACCGGGCTCATCCCCATCGGGCGGGTCGATGCGCAGAACCTCGGCGCCGTAGCCCGCGAGAAACCGGGTTGCGACGGGTCCGGCGAGGACGCGGGTGAGATCCAGAACACGTATTCCGGAAAGAGGACGTTCCGGAGGCAGCACCCACGTTGGTCGCGCGGTCAGGCCGGCTGCCGCCCTATGGACCAACGGTTCAGCGGCGACGGCGCGGCCTTGGGGGTGTCCATCCCATTCGGCCATCGAGCGCATCTCGGCGGCGCATCCGCCCGCATCGATGACAGCGGTCTCAAGATCGGTCTTCGACCACCACGCGAGGGCACGCGCCACGGCCTCTTTCTCAGCCTCCACACCCAGCACCCTTAACGCCGCGGCCCGGTGGTGCGGCGCATTGGTGTGCAGCCTGACCCAGCCGTCGCGCGCCCGATAATCGCCCGCAATCGGATCCCAAGGCGCGGCCGGACGCCAGCCGATCGGTCGGAGGGAAAACCCGAACCACATCGAGCTCAATCTGCGATCGACGGTGACGGGTACCGCGTGACCGCTGGTTTCACGCACGAGTTCGGCAACGCCGAGAGCCGCCGTCGCGATGGCGGCAGCGGCGATGTCAGCCACCGGGAAAGCGGAGGCGATTCCGCCGGCTGCCGTGAAGAGAACCTCGTCGACGGCCTCGGCCTTGCCGCCAACAGCCCTCCAGGCAACTTCAGTGAGCGCTCGCGAAAGTTGGGTCATTGAAGCACTCCAATGGATTGCCGGACCGGGAACAGCTTTTCCTGCCGTAGGCAACGACGCCGCGCAGTCCGCGGCCGTGTCGTTCCATTTTCGCCGCGCTAAGATTGACGTCAATCTTGATGCATTCGATCAATGTGAGGCGATATGGAATGGTTGACGTCGGACGAGGCGCTGGCGGTGCTTGGCATTCGGCGACAGACGCTTTATGCGAACGTCAGCCGGGGTCGGGTTCGTGCGAAACCGGATCCCAAGGACTCGCGCCGCAGCCTTTATCATGGCGAGGACGTGAAACGGCTTGCCGGCCGCCGGCCCGGGCGCCGGTCCGCCGCCGCGGTTGCCTCCGAAGCAATCGGTTGGGGCGATCCGGTGCTGGCCTCCGGTGTCTCGACGGTCGCGCAGGGGCGCCTCTGGTACCGCGGCCAAGACGCCGTGACCCTTTCCAACACGGCCACTCTCGAGGAAGTCGCCGCCCTCCTGTGGGAGGCGCAAGGCGTGCAGTTCGGATCGTGGAGAAATGTCTTGAAGACCCACGAGCGGGGGCAGCACCCGTTGCAGGCCGCACTGCTTGCGCTCTCGAGGAGTGTCGCCGCTGATCCGCCCACACGCGGACGATCGCGCACTGTTCTCACTCGCGAGGCCGCAGGCCTCGTCAGTCAGGTGGCAAACGCCATGACCGGCGCATCTCCGTGCTCCCTTGCATTGCATGTGCGCATGGCGCGCGCCTGGAAGGCTCCGCGCGCCCAAGACATCCTCCGCCGAGCCCTGGTATTGCTCGCCGACCACGAGCTCAACGCCTCAACCTTTGCGGCGCGGGTGGCGGCCTCTACCGGGGCGCCGCTCGCGGCGGGCCTGGTCGCCGGTCTCGCCACCTTGAGCGGTCCCCTGCATGGGGGCGCCTCGGCAGCCGCGCTTTCCCTGGTGCGATCTGCCGCACGGATCGGTGCAGTCGGCGCGGTGCGCGAGTGGCTTGCGCACGGGAACCCTCTTCCGGCATTCGCTCACCCGCTCTATGCCGAAGGCGACCCACGGGCGGTCTCATTGCTCGCGCAGTTCAAGCCGCCTTCCGTCTTTGCCGAGCTGCGCTCGGTGGTGCACTCCCTGACGGGCGAGCACCCCAACGTCGACTTCGCGATCGCCGCCATGGCCGATGCCTATCATCTGCCGTCCACCGCGCCGTTCTCGATATTCGCAACGGCCCGTTCGGTCGGATGGATCGCTCACATCCTCGAGCAGGCGGCGATGGGAAGCCTCATTCGGCCGCGAGCACGATATGTGGGTCCGCCGCTGGCAGCATGACTGCCGCTGCACATCGCGCGAAAGGGCATGGGGTATCTCGGCGCGCGGCCGGCGCTTTGCGCCGCCCAAAATCGCTCCAGGCGATTTTGTCGAACTCCCGACCACGGCACTCGCGCAACCGACTGGAATCCAATGGCGCGCCCGGAGAGATTCGAACTCCCGACCTCATGGTTCGTAGCCATGCGCTCTATCCAACTGAGCTACGGGCGCGCCGCCAAGCAGTGCGCGACTGGCCGCGACGGACCAGCCTGGGGGGCCATCCAGGGGTCATCCCCCTCTGCCCCCTTGCGCAGGGCCGCGCATCCTAGCATGGCTCGGCGCGGGCGCAAAATTCCCTGAACGGTCCACCGGCTCAGGCGAGGTAGAGCACGGCGATCGCGATGCCGGCGGCGGCAGTGGCGAGCAGGGCCAGCGCGGGACGCATGCAGTTGCGCTTGCCGCCGAACGCCAGCGCGTAAACCGCCTTGAGCACGTTGTTCGACGAGGCGGCGATCAGGATGGCTGCCCCGACGCCGCCCAGCGACATGCCGACGACGCTGCCCTGGGCCAGGTTGAGCACGAACGGATCGATATCGGTCACGCCCGAAACCGCGGCCAGGCCAAAGACTCCGGGACGGCCGAAGCTGTTGCGCACCCAGGTGGAGGCCAGGGCCATCAGCACGAACAGCGCCGCGAACGCGACCGCGGCGGGCAGCTGCAGGGGATTCATGACCGGAGGCTTCTCGGGAGCCGGGGTGGTGGTGAGGTCGCGCCGCAGCCACTGCCACGCGGCGATGCCCGCGGTGAGCGCGAACAGCCCGAGCAGTGGCGGCAGCAGCAGCACGGCCAGCTGCCGATTGAACAGGGCAACCACGATGTCGATGCGCAGATACATGATGGCCGTGGCCACCACGATGCCCACCGTCAGTTCGGGACGCGATTCCGCGTAGCCTCGCTGCAGCCGCGCGAGCGCCACGGTGGTGGCCGTGGACGAGTACGCCCCTCCGAGAATCGACGGCAGCAGCGCGCCGCCGGCGGGCAGATAGCGCTGCAGCAGGTAGCTGAGGTAGGACAGCGTCGAGATCGCCACCAGTGCCAACCAGACCTGCAGCGGCGTGATGGGCGTCCATGAGACGACCGCCTTGTCGGGCACCAGCGGCAGAATGATGCCGACCAGGATCAGGAACTTGCCGAGGGTGTACACCTCGTCGCTGGCCACCCGCTGCGCCACCCGGTGCAGCGTCTCGCGGCTCTCGATCAGCAAGACCGAAATGACGGCGGCGGAGACCAGGATCCAGGAGGGCTGGGTGAGCGCCACCGGCCCGAAGGCATAGGCGATCAGGTTCGTCGTGGCGACCACGAGCGTCGGGCGCTCCCCGGCATCGGCGTACTGGCGTCCGAGGAGGGCATACAGCCAGACGGCGATCGCCGCCAGGCCGACGGCAAAGAGCAGCAGCGAGGGCGCCTCGATCAGATAGAGCAGCGCGCCGAGGATCGTGAGGAGGGGGAAAGTGCGAATGCCCCCGGGAGCGGTGCGCGGTTCGCGCTTGTACACGCCCTCCAGGGCCAACCCCATGAATACCGCCATGCCGAGCGCCAGCCCCAGGCGGCCCGCGATCTCGAGCGGCGTATGCGCACTCACCATCCGCATCTCCCCTTGAGGTGTATGGGTTCTTCTGGACCCGAGACCGGGCGAGGTGCCGGTGCTGCCTTCAGAGGCCGCGCCCGGAGAATTCCACGGCTTCTTTCAGCTCGACCCCATTGCCCTCGGGGTCCTGGAAGTACAGCGACGGTCCTTCCCCTTCAGCGCCGTAGCGCAAAGCGATCGGACCCACGCTCACCCCGCGC
The DNA here is from genome assembly GCA_027452045.1 of Gammaproteobacteria bacterium. Classification (GTDB taxonomy): domain Bacteria; phylum Pseudomonadota; class Gammaproteobacteria; order Steroidobacterales; family Steroidobacteraceae; genus 13-2-20CM-66-19. The sequence continues at coordinate 7,349 of DAIDHH010000051.1, read as the reverse complement.
GAGATCAGATACGAGCGCAACGCCTCACCGTCGAACGGCCGGATGGTGAGGCACACGTGGTCGAGGTTCTGCCCCGGCCCCGTGCCCGGGCTCGTACCCGCCAGAGCGATCTGTGGCACCACGTCGATGAGGTTGCGGCCGGCGCGCAGCTGTGTGAGGCCAATCTCGGGCTGCTCTCGCTCGAGCGCGCACCCGAGCACATCGCGGTAGAACGCGACCAGTCGGCCCGGTTCGCGGGCGCGGAGCACGATGTGATCGATGCCGGCGACGGAGAATGGCGGTGCGGGCATGGGATCTCCAGTACGGTGAGCCTGGCCAATTGTAGGCCCGTCCGCGCCGCGTAGCCCGGCAGCCGGGCGCCGATCGACAAAAAAAGAACGGCGCAGGGCAGCGTCCATGCCGCCCTCCGCCGCAGGGGGTCAGACTGCGCTCGTGCCGATCCCGGCGCTATTGCTCGCCTTGCCGGTTGGCCTCGTGATCGTGTTCATGACCGAAATGGAACATGTCCATCAGGTTGCCGATGGCCGGACCGTTGAGTGGCACATAGGGGTCGCGCCGGCTCGCCACCGGATCGGGCAGATTGTCCCGGCTGCGGCGGGAAATCGGTCCCACTCGCCAGTTGGCTTCGACGAACTTGTCGAACGAGACGTGATCGTCGTAGGTGTGCACCACGCCCACGTGGCGGGAGTACCGGGACACCACGATCATCGGGATGCGCGTGCCGTCGCCGAAGAAATCGATCGGCTGGATGTAGCCCGAGTCGTAGTAGCCGCCGCCCTCGTCCGTCGTGATCATGATGGCGGTGTGCGCCCACAGCCTGCGATTGGCCTTCACCATGTCGATGATCTTCTTGCTGAAGCCCTCGAGAAGCTGCGGCTTGGAAGAAGCCGGATGGCCGTCGAGGAAGCCGTCCGGCTTGACGATCGACACCGCGGGCAGCGTGCCGCGCCGGATGTCGCGGTACAGATCACGGATACCCTTGAGATTTGACCTCAGAGCCGGGTTCGTCATGATCTGCTTCGAGTAGAGGAACGGATCGCAGATGTTGCAGTAGGTCGACGCTTCGCCGGTCTCCGTGCCGCCATGCCATCCCTCCCCGTAGTAGTGCCACGATATGCCATGGCGCGAGAGCAGCAGGCCGAGGTTCTGCTGCGTGGTCGGCGGAATGGTGTACTGCGTGGGTCCGAGCGGCGCCGGCTGGCCCGTGCCGAGATAGCCCGGGTTGTAATTGTTGACGATGTAGTAGGCGCCCGGGGCGCAATCGCCGCCGCGGAAGACTGGGTACGGCAGCTGTGCGAGGTACGCCCGGATCGCGCCCACTCCCGGCTGGGAATCATTGGCGCACTCGACGTACGAGCCGCCGCTGTAGCCGTCCTGGGTGTAGAAGTTGTTGGTCCCGGGCTGCGGATTCGGGTTCTCGATCTGGTTGGCCGGAGGCATCGCCGGGTGGCCGGCTGCATCGGCATAGTAGATGTCCGTGCCGAACCCGATCGCGATGTGGTTGGCGCCCGTGCCGCCCATCACCGCCTGGTGGTAGTTGTCGCTCAGCGCATACTCGTGCGCGAGCCTGTTGAAGTATGGCCAATCCCCCTGCGTGACGTTGTACATGCCGAGGGCGATCGGGCCCTCGTGGTGGCCCGGCAGGCCGTAGTCCGCCGGCTGGGGCTTGCCGTTGCTGCCGGCCCCGACCGTCGACTCCACCCAGGCGAACAGGTCATTGCGGCAACCGCTCGGATTGGCAGCACTCGCCACCGCGACGTCGCAGTCCGCCTGTTGCCACATCTGGAAGAACCGGTGCACGGGACTCCCGGAATAGTCGTTGTAGGTGAGGTAGTGGGTGATATCGAAGGGTCCGTTCGGCAAAGCGTCCGGAAACCGTGAGTCGATGGTCGATCCCGCGGGCAACCCGCTGCCGCCCTCCATGAGGTAGCCGTAATAGTCCGTGGGAAGCGCGGGCTCGATCGCCTCGGCCTGCGGGATGCTCGACAGATAGGCGCTGCTCGGGGTGCCGCTGGTGGTGATCGGGCCAAGCGAGGCGTAGGGGACGGTCTTCACCGGGTGGATCGAGTACGTCGCGGTGTCCATCGCGCTCCACTGCGCCGCGCGGGAGAACTCGGGCCCCGGGGTACCGTCAGCGTTGAGGATACCTTCGGACCGCAGGTTCCACACCCGTTGTCCCCGCGGGGGCTGAAATGTCCCGAACATCTGATCGAAGCTGCGGTTCTCGCCAATGATCAGGATGACGTGTGTGATGGGCGTCGCGGTCGGCGCATCGGGCGTGTCGGCCTGGGCCTGGATCGCCCCGAGGGTCGACACGGTAAGCAATGCCCCGAGGGCCGCGGCCACGGGCGTGTGCCGATTGAATCTCATGAGACCTGCCTCCGCTGGATGGGTGCCACCGCCGGCCAATCCGGGGTGGGCCGAAGCAAGGTAAGTCTCGAGTGTTACGGTCCGCCGACCGCGCTCTTACGGTTTGATGACAGCGTCGCAAACTCGAGACGCCGCCCGGCAAGGCGGATCAGATCCGGGAGCGCATCAGGTCTGGGTATCGCGCGCAGGATCGACCGGTGGCGTGCCATCGCCGGCGCCGAGCGGCCGTTGCATCAGCACCGTGTCGACCCAGCGGCCGAGCTTGAAACCGACGGTGCGCAGCGTGCCGACCCGCCGGAATCCCATCCGGCGATGCAGTGCGATCGAGGCGGCATTGGCGCTGTCGCCGATCACCGCGACCATCTGCCGCCAGGGTCCGGCCTCGCAGCGCCGCACGAGCTCTGCGAGCAGTGCGCTGCCGATGCCCTGCCCGCCCAATGCCTCCCCGACGTACACCGAATCCTCCACGGTGAAGCGATACGCCGGACGGGAACGGTAGGCCGTCGCGTAGCCGTATCCGAGGATCTCGCCGCCGCGCTCGGCGACCAGATAGGGCAATCCGTGCGCCAACACCACGGCGCGACGGATGAGCAGTTCATCGACTGAAGGAGGAATCTCCTCGAAGGTCGCCAGGCCCCGAAGCACGTGATAGGCATAGATCGCCTGAACCGCCGCCATGTCCGCATCGGCGGCGTCGCGCACGAGAGGTGCAACCGGTCCGCTGGTCGAGGCCGAGACGGGATTGTCGTGCACCTGCATGGGAGCCGAAGGTGTTCGTTGACCCGGGCTCCAGCATAGCAGTTCGCGGACCCATCCTCACCGTGAAGCCGTGTAGCGCGGCGGCGGAGCCACTTCCCAGCCTCCACCCAGGGCCTTGTAGACCGCAACGAGACTGGTGGCCGCGGCGGTCCGATCCCGGGCGAGCGCATCCTCGGCCTGAAGCTCGGTGCGCTCGGCATCGAGCACGGGCAGGAAGCCGATCAGTCCACCCTTGTAGCGCACCGTGGCGAGTCTTGCGGCGGTCGCGCTCGAGCGGGCGGCCTCCTCGGCATTGCGCAACTGGTCGAGGTCCCGGGCGTGCGTCACGAGAGCATTTTCGGTCTCCTCGAGCGCGTTCAGCACCGTCTCACGGTACTCCTCGAGCGCGACGACCTCCCCGGCGCGGGCTCCGGCGATCTGCTCGTGTACCCGCCCCAGATTGAACGCCGCCCATGAAATCCCGGGACCGATCATGTAGCTGCGCGAGGCGCCGGTCCCCAGGCCCGAGGGAGAGAGCGCGTCGTAGCCGACACTGCCGGTGAAGGTGACCTTGGGAAACAGGTTCGAGATCGCCACGCCCACCAGATCGGTGGATTCGGCGAGGTTGCGCTCGGCGGCGCGGATATCCGGCCGGCGTCGCAGCATCGCCCCGGGGCTGCCGACCGGCACGATGCGCGGCAACGACGGCAGATCGTGTGGCTTGCCGAGAAGTCCGGTGAGGGCATCGGGGTGACGCCCGGTAAGCACGCTCAGGCGGTGAATGGAGCGACTCACGGCGGCCTCGAGGGGGCCGATGGTGGCGAGCGTGCTGCTCAGCTGGGCCTGTGCGCGGGCGACATCGAGCTCGGTGCCATTGCCGGCTGCGAGCTCCGCCTGAGTGAGCGTGAGGGCCTGCTGTTGGTCGCGTGCATTGGCTCGTGCGACGGCAAGCTCGGTCTGCTCGCCGCGCAGATCGAAGTAGTCGCGGGCGACTTCAGCGATCACCGACACCTGGGCGTCGTGCAGGTTGGCGACCTGGCGCTCGAGCTCCGCCTCCCGGGCCTCGATGCCGCGGCGCACGCCTCCGAAGAAGTCGAGCTCCCACGTCGCATCGAAACCGGCGTCGTAATAGCTCGTGGTATAGGGTCCGCCGAAAGGGTCCTGCGCTGCGGCCGCGCGCTGCTTCGTGTAGCCCCCCGAGGCGGTCACCGTAGGGCCGAGATCGAAGCGCGCCTGGTTGCGCAGGGCTCGGGCCTGGACCAGCCGGGCGAGCGCGATGCGCAGGCTGTAGTTGGCGGTGAGCGCATCGCCGACCAGCCGATCGAGGATCGGATCCTCGAACTGCCTCCAGAAGGCGACTTGCGCCTGGCCCGAGGAGTAAACCCCGGGCTCGGCGGCGGCGAACCTCGCCGCGACGGGCGTCCTCGGCCGGACGTAGTTCGGACCGACGGCACAACCTGCCAGGGCCGTGAGCGCCAGAACAAGCGGCAGGAGCCGCGCCACCCCGGCGCGCGCGGTGAGTGTCTCGAGAGCATTACGCATTCTGGGGATCCTGTGAAAGCAGCCGGTCCGAGGCCGCGGCGTGGCGGCGCTCGGTGATCCGGCGGATGAGCACGTAGAACACGGGTGTGAGGAGTAGACCGAAGAACGTGACGCCGAGCATCCCGGAGAACACCACCGTGCCGAGCGCATGGCGGATCTCGGCGCCGGCCCCGCTCGCCAACATGAGCGGCACCACCCCCATGATGAAGGCGAAGGAAGTCATCAGGATCGGCCGCAGCCGCATGTGTGCCGCCTCGAGCACCGCGCTCACCGCATCGTGACCGCGTTCTTCCTGCAGGTGCTTGGCGAACTCGACGATCAGGATCGCGTTCTTGCACGCGAGCCCGACCAGCACGAGCAGACCCACCTGCGTGAAGATGTTGTTGCTTCCGTGATCCAGCCACACTCCGGTGATCGCCGCCAGCAGGCACATGGGCACGATGAGGATGATGGCCAGAGGCAGCGTCAGGCTCTCGTACTGCGCCGCGAGCACCAGAAAGACGAACAGCACACACAGCGGAAAGACGACCATGCTGGTGTTGCCCGAAATGAGCTGCTGGTAGGCGAGATCGGTCCACTCGAAATGCATGCCCGGCGGCAGCGTGCGATGCAGGATGCGCACCATCGCCGCCTGCGCCTGTCCGGAACTGTAGCCCGGCGCCGGTCCGCCGTTGATGTCGGCGGCGCGATAGCCATCATAGCGCTGAACGATATCCGGACCGAACGTACGGTTGACGGTGAGCACCGAGCCGAGCGGCACCATCTGACCGTCCGCGTTGCGCGTCTGCAGCGTCGAGATGTCGCTGATGCGCGAGCGGAACGGCGCGTCCGCCTGGGCCAGCACTTCGTAGGTTCTCCCGAATCGGTTGAAATCGTTGATGTACAGCGACCCGAGGTACACCTGGAGCGTCTGGAAAACGTCATCCAGGTTCACGTGCTCCTGCATGGCCTTGACGCGATTCACGTTCACGTTGAGCTGCGGCACGTTCACCTGGTAGCTGCTGAAGAGGCCCGCGAGCGCCGGGTTCTGGTAGCCCTTCTTGAGCGATCGCTGCACCGCGTCGTAGAGCGCCGTTGCGCCCAGGTCGCCGCGATCCTCCACCTCCAGCTTGAAACCGCCGAGCGTCCCGAGGCCGATGACCGGCGGCGGCGGGAAGACCACCACCAGCCCTCCCTGGATCGCCGCGAGCTTGCGGTTGAGCGCCGCGGCGATGGCGGGCGCGGACAAAGCCTTGGTGCGCCGCTCGCTGAAGGGTGTGAGGGGGAAGAACACCAGACCTGCGCTCGAACTCGGCACGAAGCCATTCACCGACATGCCCGCGAATTGCACCGCATGCGCAACACCCGGCTGATGCAGACCGATCTGCCCGATCTCCTTGATGACCTTCGAGGTGCGCTCGAGCGATGCGGCTGGCGGAAGCTGCGCGACGGCGACCAGGTACTGCTTGTCCATCTGGGGTATGAACCCGTGCGGCACGGTCGCGAAGCCGAGATAGGCGAGTCCGATCAGCCCCGCGTACACCGCCAGCGCGATGCCCAGGCGCCGGACCATGCCGATGAGGCCTCGCTGGTAGGCGGCCCCGGTGCGCTCGAAGCTGCGGTTGAACCTGCGGAAGAACCCCCCGAGCAGCCGCTCCATGCCCCTCGAGAGCCGGTCGGGACGCGTCCCGTGGGGCTTCAGCAGCACGGCCGCGAGCGCCGGGGACAAGGTGAGCGAGTTGAACGCCGAGATGACCGTGGAGATCGCGATGGTGAGGGCGAACTGGCGATAGAACTCGCCGGTCAGCCCGCTCACGAAGGCCGCGGGCACGAACACCGCGCACAGCACCAGGGTGATCGCGATGATCGGCCGGCTGACCTCGCTCATGGCCGCCTTGGCGGCCTCGCGCGGACTCTGGCCCGCCTCTATGTGCCGCTCCACGTTCTCGACCACCACGATGGCATCATCGACCACAATGCCGATCGCGAGCACGAGACCAAAGAGCGACAGCGTGTTGATGGAGAAGCCACAGGCGAGCAGCACCGCGAAGGTGCCGATGATCGACACCGGCACCGCGATGAGCGGAATGAGCGAGGCACGCCAGGTCTGCAGGAAGAGTATGACCACCAGCACGACGAGCAGCACCGCCTCGAGGAGGGTGTGCACCACCGCATCGATCGACTGACGGACGAAGACCGTCGGGTCATAGACGATCGTGTAGCGCATCCCCTGCGGGAAGTCCCTCGCGAGCTTCGCCATCGTGGCGCGCACTTCCGCCGAGAGCTGCAGCGCGTTCGAGCCCGGGGCCTGGAAGATCGGGATGGCCACCGCGCTCTGGTTGTCGAGGTAGCTGCGGATGCCATAGGACTCGGCGCCCATGCCCACCCGTGCCACATCCCCCAAGCGCACCACCTGGCCATCGCGCCCGGTCTTGAGCACGATGTTGCGGAACTCCTCGGGAGTCTTCAGGCGTCCCATGGCGTTCAGCGCGAGTTGGAACTGCGCCCCCGGGTCGGGCGGGGCGCCGATCTGACCGGCCGCCACCTGGATGTTCTGCGCGCGCACGGCGTTCACCACATCGCCCGCCGTCAGGCCGAGGGCCGCGAGCTTCTGCGGGTCGAGCCAGATCCGCATGGCGTAGTCGCCCCCGCCGAAGATCTGCACGTCCCCCATGCCCGGCAGGCGCTTGAGCACGTCGCGAACGTTGCGCACCGCGTAA
>DAIDHH010000050.1 GCA_027452045.1 Gammaproteobacteria bacterium | reverse complement strand
CCGCCGCGCGGGCGCAGAACGCGCAGCCGAACCCGCAAGTGCGCGTCACCACCAGCATGGGCTCGTTCGTGATCGAGCTGCGGCCGGACCGGGCGCCGCTCACGGTGGCGAATTTCCTGCACTATGTGAACAAGGGCTTCTACACCAACACCCTGTTTCACCGGGTGATCACCAACTTCATCATCCAGGGCGGCGGCCACGATGCCACCGCGCCCTACGCGCTCAAGCCCACCGACCCCCCGGTGGTCAACGAATCCGGCAATGGCCTGGAGAACAAGCGCGGCACCGTGGGCATGGCCCGCGCGGTGGGTCCGGATACCGGCAATTCGCAGTTCTACGTCAATCTGGTCGACAACCCGGAGCTCGATCCGCTGCCCACCCGATGGGGCTACGCGGTCTTCGGGAAGGTGATCCAGGGGATGGATGTGGTCGATCGCATCGGTGAGGTGCCCACAGGGGCATTCGGGCCGTTCAAGTCGAACGCGCCCCTCACCCCAGTGGTGATCGAGAGCATCGAGCTCATCAATCCGCCCGCAACCGGAACCTCCCAGAGCGCGCCAGCACCTGCGCCCGCACCTGCCGCTCAGCCGGACGCCTCCCCCGCGCCGGGGCCGTCCGGGGCGCCGGCACCGGGCGCTTCATCCGCAGCGCCCGCCGGCTCGCCGCCCGCCGGCGGCAAGGCCGCGGCCAAGCCCACCGCCCCACCGGGTGAGGCGGCTGGAGACTCGAACTCCGGATCGTGACCGCAAAGCCCACCGCTCCCGTTTCGCATCCGCCTGGCCCGGGGGAGCGGAGACTTTTCGTCTCGGACGTGCATCTCGACGCCGAGGCGCCGGAGAGCCAGCGGCAATTCCTGAATTTCCTGCGCACCGAGGCGGCGGGCGCGGATGCCTTGTACATCCTCGGGGATCTGTTCGAGACCTGGGTGGGAGATGACGCCGAGGACTACGAGGCGGTGCTCGAGGCGCTCGCCGGGCTCACCGGCAGCGGGGTGGCCTGCTTCGTGATGCACGGCAACCGGGACTTTCTCATCGGCCCGCGGTTCTGTGAACGAACCGGCTGCCGGCTGCTGCCCGATCCGGTGACGGTGCAGCTCGACGGGGAACTCGTCCTGCTCACCCACGGGGATGCCCTGTGCACCGACGATCATCCCTACCAGGAACTACGCACCATGGTCAGGGACGAGGCGTGGCAGAAGCGCTTCCTCAGCCTGCCGCTCGCCACGCGCCGGATGCTCGCAAGCGAGGCGCGCGCCGGCAGTCGAGCGCACACCGCCCGTACCATCCCGACCATCATGGACGTCAATGGCCGGGCCGTGGAGGAGGCCTTCCGCGCCACGCGGGCGCGGCGGATCATCCACGGCCACACCCATCGGCCGGGTGTACACGACAGCCTTCTCGAGGGTCAACCCATCCAGCGCATCGTCCTCGGCGCCTGGTACGAGCAGGGCAGCTGCCTGCTCTACCAGGACGGCCGTTACGAACTGCGCGATCTCCCCCGCTGAGGCGGCTCAGGGCTTTGCGGGCTGGCCAACCGCCATGCCGCCCATGCCCATGCCCATGCCCATGCCCATGCCCATGCCCATGCCCATGCCCATGCCCATGCCCATGTGGTGCATGATGCGCATCCGCCCGGGCATGAGGAGCTTGAATTTCTTCATCTGCTCGGGACTGAGCACCCCGGAGAGCCGGGAGATCGTCTCCTCATGAGTGGCCCTGTGGGTGGCGCGCATCTGGCGCATCATCTGCCTCATGCTGCGGCGCATCTTCGCGTGCTCCTCGCCGAGAATCGCCTTCACCCGAGCCTGCTGGGCGGGTGTGAGATCGAGCAGCACGGTGAGCCGCTCCATGCGCCGCTCCTGCATACGCTGCATCATCGTGCGGAAATGGCCCGCGCACGGCGGCCCCGCCGTGGGTGCCGGGGTACCGGCAAGAGCCACGCCCGTCGCGCCCAACATCATCAACAACACCAGACTGCGTCTCATGATCGTTCCTCTGTCGGTGGCATCAACCAGCCGTCACTGTAGCGCGCGGCGCCATCGCCACACCGTAAGCAATGATTGCAGCGGCGCCGCGTGTCTCAATGTCTCTCAAGAAACTTGAGCGGCGTGCGGCGCGGCAGGATGAGCTCGGCCTCGAGCCCCCCTTGCGGCCGGTTGCGCAGCGTCACCGTCCCGCCGTGCGCCTGGGCCACATCCCGCGCGATACTCAGCCCGAGCCCCGTGCCCCCGGTATCGCGACTGCGCGAAGTCTCCACCCGGTGGAAGGGCTCGAACACCCGCTCGAGCTCCTCGGGCGCGATCCCGGGCCCCTCGTCACGGATGCGAATGCGCAATGCCTCGCCATCTTGAACCGTGATGTCGGCGCGCTTGCCGAACTTCACGGCATTGCCGACCAGGTTGGTCAGACAGCGTTTGAGCGCCTGGGGACGGCCGGGGAACGGCGCGAGCGCCCGGCCGCGGACGCTCACCGCCTCGCCCATCTCGAGGAAGCCCTTGCGCACCGACTCGATGAGCGCATCGACATCGAGGGGCTCGCGAGCCTCCTGCTCGTCCAGGCCGCGAAACAGCGCGAGCGCCCCATGCACCATGGCTTCCATCTCATCGAGTTCTTTGCCGAGGCGCGCGCGCAACGCGGCGTCCTCGATCAGGGTCTCGACCTGAAGTCTCAGCCGCGTGAGCGGGGTCTTCAGGTCATGGGACATGGCGGCAAGCACCCGGGTGCGGCTGTCGAGGTAACGGTGCAACCGCTCCTGCATGGTGTTGAATGCGCGCGCGGCGTGGCGCAGCTCGCGAGCCCCCTGCTCCGCAAGCAGCGGCGCCTTGCCGCCATCTCCGATGGCCTCCGCCGCCCGCGCGAGGCGCGACAATGGCCGCGTGATGCCGCGCGTGGCCAGGTACAGGGCCATCACCAGCACCACCACCAGCAGCGCCAGGTTGATGATCAGGCTGCGCGGCAGGGGCATCTGCGGATACAGCCGGGCCACGCGGAACACGAGCGCGGGGGGTGCGGAAGAGCGGACCTGCACATCGTAGAAGTCCCTCGCGCCGGTCGGCGAGCTGAAAAACGGCGCCGGAACCCGGATGACCTTCCCGGCCGGGGCGCTCGCCGGCCCCACCTTCACCTGGTACCCGCCGCCCAGATCGGCCCGCAGATGCTGCTCGAGCAGCCCTCGCGCATGGGTGCGATAGGGCAGCCTCACCACGAACTCGGGCCTCATCCCTCGAAACGCGAACTTTCGTGCGGCGAGCAACATGCGGTGAGGCGCGGGCGGACCGTGCGGGCCGGTGAAGGCCGGCGGGCGTCCCGCAGGCGCCGCGCGCTCGGCGGCCAGGCGGGCGCGAACACCCGCCCCCCGCCAGGTGCGGAGCGGTCCCGGTGCCTGACCCGGTCCCTGCGCACGCAGGATGCAGGGTCCGGGAGATGCGCAGTCGAGGAACGCCCCACTCAGGCGCAATCGCATGAGCCCCGGACCCATCGGGCCGGGCTCGCCCTCCTCACGCAATCGCGCCAATGCCCGCGCGCGCCTTGCCGGGGGCAGCCGCTCGAGCAGCAACGTGGTTTCCGTGATCCGTCGCGCCCACATGCGCGTCGTCGCTTCGATCATGATGCGCTCGCCGTTGCGGGTGACCAGATACAGCCCCACCGCCTCGGCAATGAGCACACCGAGCACCGTGGCGGCGATCAACCGCCCGAACAGCGACTGGGGCCACGGGGTGCGCACTCCCGGATCCCGCTCAGTGCGTTTCCACGGGGACGCCGATGACGTATCCCTCGCCGTAGACCGTCTTGATGATGCGCGGAGCGCGAGCATCATCGCCAAGGATCTGGCGCAGCCGGCTCACGCGCACATCGATGCTGCGGTCGAAGGGATCGGCCTCCCGGCCCCGAAGCAGCTCGACGAGCCGGGTGCGCGGCAGCACACGATTGCGCGCGGACAGCAGCAGCGCGAGAAGCCGATACTCCCCGCCGCTCAACTGCACCTCGCCGTCCTTTCCCGCAAGCGTTCTGCGCGTGGTATCGAGCCGCCAGCCGCCAAAGCTGAAGGCGTGCACGGTCTGCGGATTCGGATCGCGCGGGGCGTGCGCCGCCCGGCGCAACACGGCGCGGATGCGGACCAACAGCTCGCGCGGATTGAAGGGCTTCGCCAGATAGTCATCCGCCCCGAGCTCGAGCCCCACGATCCGATCGACGTCCTCGCCGCGCGCGGTCAACATGATCACCGGCACCTGCGAGCGGGTGCGCAGCTCCCGGCAGATCGCGAGGCCATCCTCGCCCGGCAGCATGAGATCGAGCACGATCAGATCGACATGACTGCGCTCCATCACCCGGCGCATTTCGCGTCCGTCCGCCACGGCCGTCGTGCGCAAGCCGTTCCTGTCCAGATACTGACTCAACAGGGTGCGGATTTCGCGGTCGTCATCGACGATCAACAGGTGGGAATGATCGGACATCGCCGGGCCTCGTGGGAAGAAAGATACCCCAACTTGCGACCGCGGCGGCGGAAAATCGTGCGATTTCAGCGCTCCGCGGGCCCGCTTGTAACGAATTGTTGCGAGGCGCTCAGCGCGGGGCGGCAGGCAGCTTCAGACCGATCACCAGATCCGCGACGTTCGTGCCCGTCGGTCCGGTGCGCACCAGCGCCCCGGCGGCTTCCAGCGCAGCGCCGGAATCGGCGCGACGCAGACAGTCATCGGGATCGAGTCCCATCAATGCGATCCGCCCGCAGGTGTCTGCATCGACCACCGCGCCCGCATCCTCGGTCGTGCCGTCGGTGCCGTCGGTGCCGGCCGCGAGCAGCATCAGATCCGGGTACCCGGCGATCAGGCGGGCCGCCGAGAGCGCCAGATGCTGGTTGCGCCCGCCGCGGCCGGGATGCGCGGGCAGGCGCACCGTCGACTCCCCTCCCCAGACACGCACCTGGACCTGCCCGAGCGCGAGCTCGTGGGTGAACTGCACAGCGAGCCGCCCCGCATCGCCGCTGAATCTGCGGGCCGCGCGACGCGCGCAAAGGCGCCGCTCGGCGGCGGCCGCGAGCACTGCCTCGACCGCCATGTCCACCGATGCGATCACCTGGCGCTCAATTCGATCACCGCCGGGCGCCGGCGCCAGAATGCCCGACCCGATCACCGTCGGATCGTCATCCGGCACATCCGAGATGAGCAACGCCCGTCCCTCCCGGCCGTCGAGCCTGGCGGCGAGCCGTCCGCCCTTGATCTGCGAGAGGCGCGCGCGGCGGCTGTTGAGTTCCGAGATGCAGAGCTCGGCCGAGAGCCCCTCCCGCGAAACGCTCACGATCTCCCCGAGCGTCACGCCAGCCTTGGGCACCTCGACGAGCGCCGATGCCCCGCCCGAGATCAGAAAGAGCGGCGTGACGTGAGGCGGCAGGCGCTCGAGCCACTCGAGCAGCCGCTGGCCGGCCCGCAGGGAGCGCTCATCGGGGACCGGATGGCCGCTTTCGTGTATCTCCGCCGCCGGGCACTCGCGCAGCTCCCGCGCCACGTGTCCGGGCTTGGTGATGAGCAGCAGCGCCTCGATCGCCTCCCCGAGCGCCGCGTACGCCCCGAGCGCCATCGCGGAGGCCGCCTTGCCGATGGCGGCAACCGAGACCACCCCCTTGAGCCGTCCCGGCGGCCGGCCGAGCGCCTCCTGCACGCAACGCCGTCCGTCGACGCGGGCAAGCCCCGCGTGCAACAGATCGTTCAGCAGGTCGCGGCGCGCATCGGCACGGATCATGATCTCAGGCGTGAATGAGTTTCAGCGACCCGCGCCCCTCGCGGATCAGCTTCTTCGCCTCATCCGAGCGCTCCATCTGCAGTCGCGCGAGGTACTCGGGCGTGACATCGCTCGTCACGTACTCACCGGAGAAGCAGGACGTGTCGAATTCCTCGACGCGCGAGTCCTCGTGCCGGCAGGCGGCGATGAGGTCTTCGAGGTCCTGGTAACAGAGCCAGTCGGCGCCGATCAGGCGCGCCACTTCATCCACCCGACGGCCGCTCGCGACCAGCTCGTGCGCCGCCGGCATGTCGATGCCGTAGACATTGGGGTAGCGGACAGGCGGAGCGGCCGAGGCGAAGTAGACCTTGCGCGCGCCCGCCTCCCGGGCGAGCTCGATGATCTGCGCCGAAGTGGTGCCGCGCACGATCGAGTCATCCACCAGCAGCACGTTCTTGCCACGGAATTCCAGATCGATGGCGTTCAGCTTGCTGCGCACGGATTTCTGCCGCTGCTCCTGTCCGGGCATGATGAATGTCCGGCCGATGTAGCGGTTCTTGATGAAGCCCTCGCGATACTTCAGCCCGAGGCGCTGTGCCAGCTGCAGCGCGCTCGTGCGGCTGGTGTCGGGTATCGGGATCACCACGTCGATGTCGTGATTGGGACGCTCGCGCAGGATCTTCTCGGCCAGACGGTCGCCCATGCGCATGCGGGCCCGGTAGACCGAGATGTTGTCGATCTTGGAGTCGGGGCGGGCGAAGTAGACGTACTCGAAGATGCAGGGAGTGTGCCGGGCGCCCGTCACGCACTGATGCGAGTGCAGCCGCCCTGCCTCATCGATCAGCACGGCCTCGCCCGGCTCGATGTCGCGCACCATGTGGAAGGACAGGCTGTCGAGCGCCACGCTCTCGGAGGCGAGCATCCACTCCGGGCCCCGGGGCGTGTCGCGCCGGCCGAGCACCAGGGGGCGGATGCCGTTCGGGTCGCGAAATCCGACGATCCCGTGCCCGATGATCATGGCGATCACCGCAAAGCCCCCGCGGCAGCGGCGGTACACCGCCTCGAGAGCGGTGAAAACGTCGGCCGGGGTCACCCGAGGGGTACCGATGCGCTGCAGCTCGGAGGCGAATACGTTCAGCAGCACCTCGGAGTCGGAGCGGGTATTCAGGTGCCGGCGATCCTCGCGGGTCAGCACCTCCGCGAGCTCCGTGGCGTTGGTCAGGTTGCCATTGTGAGCAAGGCAGATGCCGTAGGGGGAGTTGACGTAGAAGGGTTGCGCTTCGGAGGCGCTGTCGCAGCCGGCGGTGGGATAGCGGACGTGGCCGATGCCGAAGTTGCCCTTGAGCTCGAGCATGTGTTGCTGCTGGAACACGTCGCGCACGAGACCGCTGCCCTTGCGCACGCTCAGGCCCGCCTCACCGCTGGTGGCGATGCCGGCGGCGTCCTGACCGCGGTGTTGCAGGACCGTCAGCGCATCATAGAGGCGCTGATTGACCGCACCGGTACCGACCAGACCGACGATTCCACACATGCGCTACCTCACACCCGTTTTGTCCCCACCAGTACCTCAAGACCGTTGGCGATCGAGTGGCCGTAGGGAATCAGGAGGGAATGGTGCCACCAGCCTTGGGAATCAAGGCGCAGCAACCTCCCCAGGATGACGAACACGCCGAGCAGGACCGCCCCGCGGGCGGCGCCGAATAGAAACCCGAGAAAGCGATCCGTGCCATCGAACATCGACCGGCGCACGAAATGTCCGACGAGTACGCCGACGATCATGCCGAGCAGCAGAATGAGCGCGACGATGATGATCCGCGCCGCCCATGGGCGCACCGCCGGATCGGCGAGCAGGCCGCCGAGATGCGGCTCGAGCAGCGGGGAGAAATGCCCGGCGACGAACAGCGCCACCAGCCAGGTGGCGAGCGCGATGGCCTCGCGCAGGAAGCCCCGGACCGCTCCCCACACGGCTGACAGGGCAATGCCGGCAATCACCACGTAATCGGCTGCGTTCATGATCTGGGCTTGGGCAGAGATCCGCTGAGACCCCTCATCACAAGGGCAGGTAAAGGAGAAAACCCCACCGAGCGCCGTCATTGCGAACGGCAGGGTCCGAGGAAACGGGCGCGGATTGTACAAGAGCGCCTCGTGCGCCGCTTGGCACCGCGTCACCCCGGAAGCACCTCGCCTCGCAGGCCTGCCGAGCGCAGCCGCCGCGCCAGGCGTGCCGCGGCCGCCCGGCTGGCAAGCGGTCCCGACCACACTCGCCACATAATGCGGCCCCTCACCCGGGTTGGGGAGACCGATACGCGGAACCCCTTCGCCCGAAGCCGGTGGGCTAGACGCAGCGCATTGACATGAACCGAAAAATAGCCGAGCTGCACCACCCATCGGGGTGAAGCCGGGGTCCTGTGCGGCGCCGCGGCCCGCGAGCTTGATTTCGGCGCGGCCACGCTTGAGGTCAGGGTCTTGACGGGATGTGTCGGGGATACTTTCGGGGGCGCCTCGCTCGGGGAGACCGCCGTGGGCGCCGCGGTGATGGCGGCGGCCCGGGGCGGCGGGGATGCGGAAGCTCCCCCCTTCGCCTTGGCGGCCGATGGGGCGGCCTGCGCGCCGGGTGCTCCCGCGGCCGCCAAGCCGCCCGCGGTCCTCGCACCCGGGACCGGGGAGGCGTTCGTGAGACTGAGGGTGTAGGAACGTATGGGCGGCTCAGGTTCGGAAGAGCGGCTGCCGGCCGGGGAAGCGACGGACAGGGTCGAAGGTCGGACCGCAATCCCGGCTGTGGGCTTGCCCCGAAGCGGTCCGGTCAGCAGCTCCGGAACCAACAGCACGATCAGCGCCACGAGAATGATGGCGCCCGTCAGTCGCTCTTTCACTGTGCGCAGTATACCCCAAGCCACCCCAACGCCGGGGCTACCGTATGGACCGAGCCGCAGACGATCACCCGATCGCCCGGACGAGCCTCGAGGCGCGCCGCCTCGCACGCCTCGAGCACCGAGGCCGAGAGCTTGGGATCGGTTGCCACCGCCGCCAGCCGCCCCGCCAGCTCCGCGGCCCCGATACCTCGTGGCGGCGGCAGGCCGCACAGGAACCAGCGGTCGATCACCGGGGCCAATGCCGCTCCAATGGCCGGCGCATCCTTGTCACCGAGAATTCCGATGACCGCCAGCGTGCGGCCGTGGTGGGGTCGTTGCCGCAGCTGCGCGGCGAACGTCTCGGCGGCCGGCGGGTTGTGCGCGATGTCGAGGATCCATTCGACCGGCCCGGGCACGACCTGAAAGCGGCCCTGCAGACGCACATGCCCGAGCGCGGCCGCGACGGTGCGCTGATCGAGGGCCGAGAGAAGCCCCTCGGGCGCCGTGCCGCCCCTGGCCGCCAGGGCCTCGAGCGCCGCGAGCGCGGTGGCCGCATTGCGATATTGGATCGGACCCTCGAGGCTCGAGGGAGGCAGATCGTCGAGCCGCAGGCTCGATCCCCGATAGCTCCAGCGACCGTGCTCCCCGATGCGCCAGGAGAAATCCCGATCGGCTACCACCGGCACCGCCCCGAGGCGCTCGATCCTCGAGTAGACACTCTCGGGCATTCGCTCCGTACCGAGGACGGCGGGCCTGCCGGGGCGAAAGATCCCGGCCTTCTCCGCGCCGATCTCATCGAGCGTGTCCCCGAGCCAGTCGCGATGATCGAAGCCCACCGAGCAGAGCACCGCGACATCCGCATCCACCAGGTTGGTGGCATCGAGCCGCCCGCCGAGCCCCACCTCGAGGAGCGCGAACCGAACCGCCCGCTCGGCGAACAGCCACAGCGCCGCGAGCGTGTTGTATTCGAAGAACGTGAGCGAAGTGGAGCCGCGCACCGCCTCGATGCGCTCGAATGCGCGCACCAGCGAATCATCGTCGACTTCCACTCCGTCGATCCGGATGCGCTCGTTGTATCGGATGAAATGCGGCGAGGTGAACAGCCCCGTCGAGCATCCCGCCGCGCGCAGGAGCGCCTCGAGATGCGCCACGGTGGATCCCTTGCCGTTGGTGCCGGCCACGGTGATGACCGTTGCGGAGGATCTGTCGACACCGAGCCGGCGCGCCACGGCGCCAACACGCTCGAGGCCGAGCTCTATGGCCGTCGGATGCGCCGCCTCCTGGCGCGAGAGCCACTGCTCGAGCGAATCGGTCACCGCAGGGACCCCGGCGGAGCCGCCCGCTCAGGCCGCCGCCTGCGGCTGCCTCGTGAGCAGGCGCAGGATCGCGGCGATGCGGGCCCGCATCTCGCGCCGATCGACGATCATGTCGAGCGCGCCGTGCTCGAGCAGAAACTCGCTGCGCTGGAACCCCTCCGGCAGGGTCTCGCGCACGGTCTGCTGGATCACCCGCGGACCGGCGAAGCCGATGAGCGCGCGCGGCTCGGCGAGATTCAAGTCTCCGAGCATCGCGAGGCTCGCC
>DAIDHH010000049.1 GCA_027452045.1 Gammaproteobacteria bacterium | reverse complement strand
CCGGCGCTGGCCGAGTCGAGCGAAGTGCTGCGCCCGAAGACCGTTGTGCCGATCGTGCGTCAACCTATCCGGGATCGGCCGGGAAGGCGCAAAGCACGGGATTTTCGACTACGCCGAACTCAACCATGTCTGCGTGGGCGGAGTCGAGGCACCCGCTGCGGCCGGGTGTGCCGATCGGCGAATTCCGAGCATTGATTCACTGCAGCTCCGACCGCCCGCGGTCTCTCTCCTCACTCAACACCTGGGTGGGCGACCGCTTGCCTCGATAAGGCTCACGCTGCTTCAGGCGCTCCATCATTTCCTCGGGCGCCGGCTGCTGGGAGATATCGCGAACTTCCCGCACCACGAATTTGGACAACGACATACCGGCCATTGCGGCACGGGCCTTCAACTGACTGTGCAGCCATCCGGGACGTGCCGCAACAGAATCGCCCTCGCCATGTGCGCAAGAATACCAGTGGGCTCTAGCGGGTTGATCCTCACACGACCCGCACCGGGGCCGGATAGCGCGCGACCGTCTCGTCCGTAGTCACCAGGGTGATTCCCTCGACGAGGGCTTGGGCGATGAGGACTCGATCGAAGGGATCCTTGTGCAAAGGCGGCAGGGTATCGATCGCGACCACGTGCTCACTGCCGATCGGCAACTCGCCGTAGCCGTTGTCGAGCAGCCCCCGGCGTAGCAGCCGCGCATCGACCTGGAAATCCTCGCGGCCCAATCCCCGCTTGATCACGATCTCCCACAGGCTCGCCGTGCTGAAAATGAGTTCGTTATCGGTGGCTTCGATCAACTCCCGGGCCGCGTTGGACAGGCGGTCCGGCTCACCCGCAGCCCAGAGGAGCAGGTACGTATCGAGGAGCAGTTTCACGGAGCCTCGCCAAAGAGCTCCTTGATCTCGGCGCTACCCATCTGGTCGAAATCATCGGGCACGCCGATCTGTCCGGCCATGAATCCGAGGCGTTTCATCTGCCCGGGCTCCGGCGCATCCAGCGCCACGACCTTCACCAAGGGTTTTCCGGCCTTGGCGATGACGAAGGGCTCTCCTTTCGCCGCTTGGTCGATCAGGCGAGACAGATGCGTCTTGGCCTCATGAATGTTGACGGTCTGCATGGATATTCCAGACTTAGTTCGATCGACTTAGTCTACCAGATACAGTTGCCGACAGGGTGGGGTATCTGTGAAGCGGTGAAGGTGGGGTACATGAGCGCCAGCGATGTCCTGTACCCCAAAATGTACCCAAAATTTTCGCTGGCTACCCCTGGACCTCAATGGCCCGCCCCAGCTTCCGGCAGCGCTTGGCAGACGTCGGCTGGGTAACGCCAAGCCCTGGATTCCGCTGGACGATTCCGGCGCTTTGGACGCTGGCACCGTTTTTGCCACCGCCTGGAAAATGCAGCTCAAGTAATTGTTTTTATTATAAAAAAATGAATGGCGGAGAGGGTGGGATTCGAACCCACGTGCCGGTTTTACCCGACCATCCGATTTCGAGTCGGCGCCGTTATGACCGCTTCGGTACCTCTCCGGGGAGAGCTGCTATTATAGCTGGACGTTTTTGTATCTGTGGAGTCCGTCTAGGTGCGAAGACGCATTGGCAAGCGGTTGAGGGGGGTCGCCCCAAGACTCATCGCGATGACCGCGATAACGGCCTTTGCGATGCTGGCGCATCGTGATCGCGCTGCATCCACACTCGAGCATATCCGTGCGCGCGGCGAACTGCGCGTGGTGACGCTCAATCTGCCGACCTGCTACTACCTCGGGGCAAAAGGCCCCAAGGGATTGGAATACGACCTCGCCAAGCGCTTCGCCGCCTCCCTGGGTCTCGGGCTGAAGATCTTCGCCGTCGCAAACCAGGCGGACCTGATGAAGGCCCTCGCCTCCGGTCAGGCCGACATCGCGGCCGCCCAGATCACGGCCGATGCCGCATGGGACCAGGTGGGCGCTCCCTCAGCACCTTATGCCGAGATTCCCCAGCTGGTCGTCTACCACAGTGGGCAGCCCGCGCCCGATGATCTGCCGCATCTGCAAAATGCCATGCTCATCGTCGGCAAGGGAAGCGCCCAGGAGGGGGTCCTGCAGAAGCTGACGCTGGTCGCACCCTTCCTCAAGTGGGGCATCACGGATCCCGGAACGACACCGCTGCAGTCGGTCGAGGAAGGCGCCAGCGGCTTTGCCATCGTGGACGCCAGGGCGTACTCCTACGCCCGGCATCTCTATCCCGATACCCGGGTCGCCTTCACCCTGCCGCAGGCCCGCCCAGTGCAGTGGATGGTGCGCCAGGGCGCCCCAGACCTGATGCGGACGGTCAATCACTTCTTCGAGTCGATCAAGGCCTCCGGTGAGCTCGCCAAGCTCATGCACCGCGACTCCGCCGCGACGGACTCCTTCCATTACGAGCAGTCACGTCTCTTCGAGACGTACTTCGTGGAGCGGCTGCCGCGCTATCGCGCATGGTTCCAGGCGGCCGCGGCGCGCTATGGCTTCGATTGGCGGCTGCTCGCGGCCATTGGGTTCCAGGAATCCCGCTGGAACCCCGCGGCCATCTCCACGGCCGGCGCCAAGGGCGTCATGATGCTCACCTCCGACACGGCGCAGGCGATGGGCCTCACGAACCGCGCCAACGCCAAGGACAGCATCTTCGCCGGCGCACGCTATCTCGCCGAAGTGCGCAAGATGATCCCGACGCACATTCCGGAGCCGGACCGCACCTGGTTCCTGATCGCGGCCTACAACGCGGGCTTCGGCCATGTCGAGGATGCGCGCGTGCTGGCGCAGAGGATGGGCAAGAATCCCGACTCCTGGGCCGCGGTGAGCAAGGTGCTGCCGCTGCTCGCCGATCCCCGTTGGTACAGCCAGGCCAAGAACGGCTACGCCCAGGGTTGGCAACCGGTGGCCTACGTCAAGCGCGTCCGCGAATTCATGCAACTGCTCGAGTGGCAGCCCGGCGACGGCACGCTCATTCACACCGCCGCGACGGCGCCTGTCGCCGTGCCGATCCCCGCCGGGAGCTGAGCCGACCCGGGAGTTCCTAGGCGCGGCGTTCCGCGAAGAATCTCCTGAGCAGTTCGCCGCACTCCTCCATCAGCACGCCACCGAACACATCCACGCGGTGGTTGAGACCGGGCAAGGCGAACAGGTCCATCACGCTGCCTGCAGCCCCGGCCCGCGGATCCCAGGCACCGAAAACCAACCTGCGCACGCGTGCATGTACTATCGCCGAGGCGCACATGGGGCATGGCTCGAGCGTCACGTACAACGTGGTATCGGTCAGGCGGTAGCTGCCTAGTGAGCGACCGCCCGCGCGCAACGCCTCGATCTCCGCGTGTGCCGTGGGATCGTGGCTGGCGATCGGACGATTGGCTCCCATTGCCACCACCTTTCCCTCCCGCACCAGCACCGCACCCACGGGCACCTCGCCGCCGCCGCGCGCTTCCTCGGCTCGCTGCAGCGCAAGGCGCATGAAGTCCACATCACCCGGCACGCTCGACTCCACGATCTAACAGGACTGTGGTCCGATCACCCGGGCGCGCAATCGCCCGCTGGCAAGCTGCGCCTCGATTTCCTCTCCGGCCGCAACGCCGGCGGCATCGGTGATCAGGGAGCCATCGGCGCGGGTCACGATCGCAAACCCACGCGCGAGCGTCGCAAGCGGGCTCGCGGTCTGAAGCGTCTTGTGCGCGAGGTCGAGCCGGTGACCGAGGCGCGAGAGCTGGACCGTGAGCGCATGCGCAAGACGGGCCTCGAGCGCCTCGCTCCGTCGATGGTACTCGCGCGAGAGGTGCTCGGGAGAGCGTTGCACCAGCCGCGAGAGGAGTTCGTTAAGGCGATTGCGGGTGAGGTGAAGCTCATTGCGCAGGGCTCCCGTCAGCCGCTGCTCCAGATCGTCGAGCCGCTGCGCCTGGTGCGCAAGACGCATCCCCGGATGCGCCGACCTGAGCCGAGCGCTCACACTCTCGAACCGATCGGACAGCGCTCGCAGCTCGCGCCGCATGCAGGCGCTGATGCGTTCCGCAGTGCGCGCCAGCTGCTCGAGGTAGGCACGGCGGTCCGGAACCACCAGCTCCGCGGCGCCCGAGGGAGTTGGTGCCCGCGCATCGGCGGCGAAGTCCGCGATCGTGAAGTCGATTTCGTGACCGATGCCGGTGACCACGGGGACGGCGCAGACCCGGATGGCGCGCGCCACGCGCTCGTCATTGAACGGCCACAGATCCTCGAGCGAGCCTCCTCCCCGGGCAAGGATCAGCACCTCGCAATCGGATCGCTTCGAGGCCAATTCCAGGGCATCCACGATCGAGGGCGCGGCGGCCGCACCCTGCACCGGCGTTGGATACACCCGCACCGAGGCGGGCGGGAAGCGCCGAGCGAGGATATTGAGCACATCGCGGATCGCGGCTCCGGTGGGCGAGGTCACCACGGCGATGCGTCGCGGAAATCGCGGCAGACTCCTCTTGTGCTCTCGCGCGAACAGGCCCTCGGCGGCAAGCTTGGCCTTCAGCCGCTCGAACTCGCGCTGCAGCGCCCCGATACCCGCCTCTTCCAGGTGCTCGACGATGAGCTGGTAGTCCCCTCGCGGCTCGTACAGGCTCACCCGCCCGCGCGCCAGCACCTGCTGGCCCGCCTTCGGCGCGAACCCCACCGCCGAGTTCTTCGCTCGGAACATCGCGCAGCGCACCTGCGCCTCGCGGTCCTTGAGCGAGAAATACCAGTGGCCGGAGGCCGGCTGCGAGAAGTTCGACAGCTCCCCCTCCACCCACACCACCCCGAGCCCCCGCTCGAGGAGCGTGCGCGCCTCGTGATTGAGCTGCGAGACGCTGAGGACGGTGCGCCCAGCAGGGCCGGGCGGGAAATCCGGGGGAAAGAGGGATGACATATTCGAAACCATACCACCGGCGGTTTACGGACGCCCGGTCCATGCGTAGAATTAGCTATGCGAATTCTCGAAGAAGCCCTGACGTTCGACGACGTCCTGCTCGTCCCGGCCTACTCCGAAATCCTGCCGCGCGAGGTCGATCTTTCCACCCGCCTGACGCGCCGGATCCGCCTTAATCTGCCCTTGCTCTCGGCCGCCATGGACACGGTCACCGAGGCGCGCCTCGCCATCACGATCGCCCAGGAAGGCGGCATCGGCATCGTGCACAAGAGCATGAGCATCGAGGCCCAGGCGCGCGAGGTGGGGCGGGTCAAGAAGTTCGAAAGCGGCCTGATCACCGACCCGATCACCGTCCCGCCCACCATGACCATTCGCGAGGTGCTCGAGCTCACCCGCTCGCGAGGCATATCGGGCGTACCGGTGGTGACCGGCAAAAAGCTCGTCGGCATCGTCACGCACCGCGATCTGCGCTTCGAGCAGAAGCTCGACGCGCCGGTCTCCTCGGTCATGACACCGAAGGAGCGTTTGATCACGGTGCGCGAGACCGCGCCCAGGGAGGAAGTGCTGGCCCTGCTGCACAAGCACCGCATCGAGAAGATGCTGGTCGTCAACGGCGATCAGGAGCTTGCGGGGCTGATCACCGTGAAGGACATCCAGAAGGCGAAGGAATTCCCACGGGCGTGCAAGGATGAGGGCGGCCGCCTTCGCGTCGGCGCCGCCGTCGGCACCACCGCGGACACCATGGAACGCGTGGCGGCATTGCGCGAGGCGGGTGTCGATGTGATCGTCGTCGATACGGCGCATGGCCACTCTCGAGGCGTCATCGCGACTGTCGAGCGCATCAAGGCCCAATGGCCCGAGCAGCAGGTGATCGCCGGCAATATCGCGACGGCCGAAGCGGCGCGCGCACTGGTTGCCGCAGGCGCCGATGCGGTCAAAGTGGGCATTGGCCCCGGCTCGATCTGCACGACGCGCATCGTTGCCGGCGTCGGCGTACCTCAGATCTCCGCTGTATCCAACGTGGCGGAAGCGCTGCGCGATACCGACGTTCCGCTCATCTCCGACGGCGGAATCCGCTTCTCCGGCGACCTCGCCAAGGCCATCGTCGCCGGTGCCCACGCCGTCATGATCGGCAGCCTGTTCGCCGGCACCGAGGAGTCCCCCGGCGAGGTCGAGCTCTACCAGGGGGCCTCCTACAAATCCTACCGCGGCATGGGGTCGCTCGGGGCGATGGCGGAGCGTCACGGCTCGGCGGACCGATACTTCCAGGATGCCGCTACCGAGCTCGAGAAGCTTGTGCCCGAGGGCGTGGAAGGGCGCGTGCCCTACAAGGGCAGCGTGGTCGCCATCCTGCAGCAGCTCGCCGGCGGACTTCGCGCGGCCATGGGTTATACGGGCAGCCACGACATCACGGAGATGCGCACGCGTCCGGTGTTCGTCCGCGTGACCAGCGCCGGCATGCGCGAGAGCCACGTACACGATGTCAGCATCACCAAGGAAGCGCCCAACTACCGGGTGTCCTGATCAACAGAGCGCGCGTGATCCGGTCTACCCGGGTCAGCCGAGGAATTGCGAGCCTTCATGAGTAGCGTCAGCGCCGCCCCGGCCCCTCTCGCCGACATCCACGCCCATCGCATCCTGATCCTGGATTTCGGGGCCCAATATACGCAGCTCATCGCGCGCCGGGTGCGTGAGCTCGGCGTCTACTGCGAGATCCATCCCTGGGATGTCACCGACGAGGAAGTGCGCGCCTTCAAGCCGCGTGGCGTGATCCTCTCGGGTGGACCGGAGTCGGTCACGGCTGTCAATCCTCCGAAGGCGCCGGCTTCGGTGTTCACCCTCGGCGTACCGGTCCTCGGCATCTGCTACGGCATGCAGACCATGACCCAGCAGCTCGGCGGACGCGTGATCGGCTCCACCGAGCGGGAGTTCGGATACGCGGAGGTGACCCTCACCGGCGCATGCCGCCTGCTCGAGGATATCCAGGATCGCCGCGACGGCGCCGGCCGGGCGGTGCTCGATGTGTGGATGAGCCATGGCGATCGGGTCGGTGCCTTGCCGGAAGGCTTCATCGGTGTGGCGGCCACCGGCTCGATTCCTTTTGCAGCCATGTGCGACGAGCGGCGCCGGTTCTATGGCGTGCAGTTTCACCCGGAAGTCACGCACACCACCCAGGGGACACGCCTCCTCGAGCGCTTCGTCCGCGAGATCTGCGGCTGCGACGCCTTGTGGAGCACCGGCAACATCATCGACGATGCGATCGCGCGGCTGCGTGCGCAGGTCGGCGGCGGCAAGGTGCTGTTGGGACTGTCGGGAGGCGTCGACTCCTCGGTCGTCGCAGCGTTGCTGCATCGGGCCATCGGGGATCAGCTGGTGTGCGTGTTCGTGGACCATGGCCTGCTGCGCCTGGGCGAAGGCGATCAGGTCATGGCCACATTCGCCGAGCATCTTGGCGTGCGGGTCATCCGCGTGGACGCCGAGCAGCGCTTTCTCACCGCCCTCGCCGGCGTGGCCGACCCGGAAGCGAAACGCAAGATCATCGGCCGCACCTTCGTCGAGGTGTTCGACGAGGAAGCTCACAAGCTCACCGGGGTGGGCTTTCTCGCCCAGGGCACGATCTATCCCGATGTCATCGAGTCCGCCGGGGCACGCACCGGCAAGGCTCACGTGATCAAGTCGCACCACAACGTGGGTGGCCTGCCGGAGAAGATGCACCTGAAACTGGTCGAGCCCCTGCGCGAGCTGTTCAAGGACGAGGTGCGCCGCCTCGGCGTCGAGCTCGGCCTGCCGCGCGAGATGGTCTACCGCCACCCCTTCCCGGGGCCTGGACTCGGGGTTCGCATCCTCGGCGAAGTGCGCAAGGAGTACGCGGAGCTCCTGCGCCGCGCCGATGCCATCTTCATCGATGAGCTGCGCCGTCACGAGCTCTACGACCGCACCAGCCAGGCGTTCGCGGTCTTCCTGCCGGTGCGCTCGGTGGGCGTGATGGGCGACGGTCGTCGCTATGACTATGTCGTCGCTCTGCGCGCCGTGGAGACGATCGACTTCATGACGGCCCACTGGGCCCGCCTCCCTTACGACTTCCTCGACGCCGTTTCCCGACGCATCGTCAACGAAGTCCACGGCATTTCCCGTGTCGTGTATGACGTGAGCGGCAAACCGCCGGCGACGATAGAGTGGGAATAGGCAGTTACCGCCGGACACTTCCGAGGCGATCATGCATTCGAAATTCATCGTTCCTGTCGTGGTGGCCGTGCTGGTCGGTGTGCGCCTTTACCTGCGCATGCGGCGCTCGTTTGGCCGCCAGAGCGTGCAACCCCGGCGCATGACGGTGCGTATCAGCATTTTCGCTGTCCTCGTCGGCCTGCTGGCACTGTTGACACGAGGCGACGCGCTCGCGATCGCCGCACTGCTTGGCGGGGGTGCCTGCGGAGCCGCGCTCGGCTATCTCGGCCTGCGTCACACGCGCTTCGAAGCCACCGCCGAGGGTCGCTTCTACACCCCGCATACGTACATCGGCCTCTCGGTCACGGTGCTGTTCATTGCGCGGCTCGGCTATGACTTTCTCATCCTGTACCACGGCGCGCTGCCTGTCACGGCGTCGGGTCCCGCCGCGCTTCCTCCCGAGAGCCCGCTCACCCTGGCGATATCAGCGGCTTTCATCGCCTACTACCTCGCGTATTACACCGGGGTCTTGCTCAAGAGCAGGCAACCCGCGAGCGCCGATGCCGTGCTGATTCCGAGCGAGCCGCGCGGATAGCGCCCACGCCTCACGCGCCGGCCCCTCGCCGGCGCCACGGCCATGCTGCAACGCGACTCACCCGGCGACACCTTCGCCGAGCCGGTGAGCATGCCCGCCTTCGCGCTGAGGCCCGTGCCGGTCACCCTCGGGTCGATACCCGCGCGGCGCCTGGCCGTCTTGATTTTTGCCGGCCCGAGACCCACAGGCCTCAACCGGCATCATCGGTTACGTCTGGTAGCGCACAGACCCCGGGCCTGCACCGCGCATAATTCTCATGCGATCAGACTGCCTGTCGCGGGCATTTGTCAAACTCAGATGCGCCTCAGATCAAGGCAGCGTTTGCCGCTGAGGCCACCACGAGCGGACAATAGCTCCACCCAATTCAAGGAGTCGATACCATGCAGACAGAAACACTTACGACGGGGCCGAACGCCTCGTCCAATCTACACCCGGGCGTCACCGACAGGTCCGGCGGAAATGGAGATGCAGTGTCTTCGGCGACGGAGAACGCGGATACGCGCCTGCGCGGCGATCGGAAGATTCCGCGCGCCGCACACGTTGCGGCCAACACCCTCAAGCACACGGCGGACTACATCCGGGAGCACGACATTTCGAGCATCATGGCCGATGCGAAACGCCTGGTGAAAGACAATCCAGGGCTCGCACTACTGGGAGCCGCGATCCTCGGGTTCGCCATCGCCCGCAAGTGGCCTCGCCACTGAAGCATGGGGTGACTTGAATGTCCGACCAGGAGCGTCCCGTCCTTGAAATTCTTTTGGACATCGCCGGCAATGTCCAGGACATCATCCACTCGGAATTTCAACTGGTGGCGACGCAGATGCGCGAAGACATCAGCACCTGCAGATCCAGCGTGCTCCTGATCGGCATTGGAGTCATGAGCGCGTTTCTCGCCGTCTTCTTTGCGCTCCTCGGACTGGTTTTTGCCCTTTCTCATGTGTTGCCCAGCTGGGCTGCCGCGGTGCTGGTGGCGCTCGCCCTGGCGCTTTGCGCCGTTCTCGTGGTCAAGGCCGGATCGCGGCGCCTGAAGAGGCTGAATTCCGTTCCAGGAGGCACGGGGAAAGTCATGGAGAGCCTCGAATGAGCAGCAGAACGGATCAGATCAAATCCGAACTCCAGGGCAATCGTGACGCCCTGCGCGCGAACTTCGAGGAGTTGGAGAACAAGGCGAAGTCGGTCATCGACTGGAAGCGGCACTTTGCGAAGCATCGCGGAGCGATGCTCGCGGCCGCGCTCGCAGCAGGGGCGCTGCTTGGAACCCTGAGCGCGAGGCGGCGCGGCGGCCAACCGGGCGCACTGCCCTCGGGCGAGCCCGATCCGGCTCTCCGCCCGTCTCGGCCGGCTGATCGTGCGCAACGTCATGCAGCGCGCCGGGCTCTGGATCCCCTCTTGGACGCCTTGATCGGCGTGGCGGTTTCCCGTGCCGCCGCATATCTGGATCAGGCGCTTTCCGGATTCAAACAAGGACCGGAGCGGGGCAAAGCTGCGAACGATGCCCCTGCGCGATCTGCCGGCGAACCCGAGGATTTGGACCCTGCGCAGGGCGAGGAAGGCGTCGAGGGGAAGCGCCGCCATCGAAGCGCAGCGCGAGAATCCATCATGGCCACCGGCATCGGCCGTGCGTCACCGCAGGAGCCGCAGGTGGCCGACGATGCGGCGTCTCACAAGCGCGCGCGTCCGGCCTAGGCGCGAGCCGACAATACGCAGGGGATTGCGGCCCACGGCCGATAGCGCGGCTGCGCTCCATCTCGCGGCAAGACTATAATCACAAGAGTGTCGCCTGGGGGGCGAGTCGATGATTCGAAATTTCTCCGATCATGCAGCGAACGAGCGAACCTTTCTCGCCTGGGTGCGCACCGCCATCGCCGTGATGGCGTTCGGCTTCCTGGTGGCAAAGTTCAATCTGTTCCTGAAGATCGCCGCGCAATCCCTCGCGGGCACGCGTGTACCGGGCATTGCCCTACGGGGCGGCGGATTCGGTGACGTGGCCGGGTTGGTGCTGATTGTCTCCGGCACCGCGATGGTCGCGATGGCGGCGCTGCGGTTCATCCGCACCGGACGGGCGATCGACAGCCCGGAGCTGCGGGACGACGGGGCGCGCATGGACCTCGCCCTCGCCGCGCTCATGGTCGTTCTTGGAATCGCACTCGCACTGTACGTGTTTCGCGCGCTGGTGACCGGCGTGTGATCTGTCACGGACCTCGACGGCAGGATCCGGTTCGCTCACCCGGTCATGCCCCACGGCCCGCCGCATCGGCGGCCGGTGTTTGCGCCGCATTGCCCCGCAGGAGTGTCCAGGCCGCGGCCGCGAACACGAGCACATTCGCGGCAACGACCGGCGTGGCGGCGATCAGTACGCCGTAGAGAATCCACAGCGCCGCGCCCAGCATCTGCACGCCCCGTAGCGCGGCCGGCCGCCGGAAGAAATACGAGCCCACGAACACCGCGGTCGCGGTCCAGCCAAGCCAATCTGTAAGGGACAGGTGCACGACGCTCATGCGGCCGCCGTCGCGCGCGGCGCCTCCCGGATCTGCACCCGATCGGTGCGGGCCCGCTCCCAGTCCTCGAGCATCAGGCCGTTCGCCTCGAGCGCGGCGCGGATTTCCGGCATCCGCATGCCGAGAACCTCATCGAGCACGGGCACGAGCACGCTGCATGCGTTATCACTCAGCACGGTGCACTTGGCGATGCGCGCGAGCTGCTGGTTTTCGGACACGGCGATCGTGAAGCCATCGCCGTTGTTCACGTGCAGCATGACGTGCACGTCCGAGCTGCCATCGCCCACGTAGATGATGCGGTCGGAGGGAATCCCATGCCTGCGGCTCAGCTCGTCGATCACCGCCACCTTGCCGTAACCTGCGACCACGCGATGGATGGCGCTCACCTCGCCCGTGGCGGCGTCGTATTCGAACTCGGTGCCGAAGATGTGCTCCGGCGGCACGATGCCCGAGAGTGCCGAAATCACGACCTCCCTGGGTGCGGCCGACACGACGAAGAACGAGAATCGGCTCCCATCGATGCCCTCTTGCAGGCTCTTGACGAGGGTCGGCAACGCGCCTTTCAGGCGCACTCGGCGGCCGGCCTCCATCAGGTGCTCCTGGCGCACGCCGCGGAAGTCCGGGTCGTGGCGGATGAGGTAGGCGAGCTCTCCGCCCTGCTGCACCAGGTTGCTGCGCGCGAGCCCGGCAACCTTGCGCTCGAAATCCCGCACGCCCACGAGCTCCGCCAGCACGTGGCCGGAGTCGTTGAAGCTCAGCGTCTGATCGAAATCCGACGCCAGCATGAAATGTTTCATCACCATGTCCTGATCGCTCCTGTGTGCCGCCGGCGCCTCGGCATTCGCTGCCCCTGTGGCTGCACACCGTGCACGGTAGCAAAACCGGCGATGCGATCAAGCGAACTACGTCATGCGGGAGGTTGAGTTTATTTCATCTGATGTCATCGTACTGCAACTTTGGCGTGAGACGCCCCTACCTCTTGTGGGTGACCTGCGCGCCCCGCTCCATCCTCACCGCCGCTCCTGAAGGTCGCGTCAGTGGGTCAGCGCCTGCCCAAGCTTGATCAGGCTCTCACTCCAGCCCTGCTCCATGCCGCTCAGCATGAACGGAACCTGCTCGCCCATCCCTGAGGCCCGGGTGTGGAGCGTCATCCTGGTGGCGCCGCCGAGGTCCTCGAAAGTCACCGTGGTGAGGCCCTGCAGAATCACGTTGCCGGAGGCATCGAGCGCGTTGTTCGTAAAGACCAGGCGCGCGGGCTTCTCGACCGCGAGATATTCGCCGCCAGAGGGATGGTCGCGTCCGACCATGGCCGCAATCTCGTCATTGGCGCGCATGGTGAGCCGCCACTTGCCGCCGACCCGCACATCCACCGTGCACTCGGGCACCGTGAAGCCGGCCGGACCGAACCAACGCGCCAGATGCTCGGCATCGGTCCAGGCTCGAAAGACGAGCTCCCGCGGTGCGAAGATGACGCGCGTGAACGTGAGTTCGCGGCTGTTGACCCGCCGATCCGTGACTTGGAGGGAGGCTACCAGACGATCGAGCAGATCGTTCGTGCCCCGTTCCCGGGAACCCTCATCGCGGTAGCCGTTCAGGAACACGCCCTGCTCCGTAATGACGAGACGCGTGCGTCCCTCATGCGGATGAAATTCAACCGTGGCGAGCGAGACGGATATCTTGCGCTCGTCGATATACATCTCGTACACGTATACGATGCGCCGCTGCGGTACGATGTCCCAGTATTCGGCGCGGAAGTCCGTAGTGAGACCCTTCGGCGACTTGGCGTGCGCCCCAGGCGGCCATTGGACAAGCAATCGATCACGTCCATTTGGACGAAAATCGAACTCGCGCTTGAGGACTTTGGCCTGCGGACCGCTGAACCAACACTCTTTGCCTTCGGCTGTCGCGAAGGCCGCATAGACCCGCGCCGCAGGCGCCTCGATCAGGCGCTCGATGGTGAAAGAGCCGTGCTCTGCGGTTTGATCTGACATGAGGGTCTCCTTGAATCGGATATGCGATTACTCATCGCCCTGATTGCCGCTCTTGCCCCTCGGCGCGGCGCCGGCCTGAATCTCCCGCAGGTAGTCCTCGATCCGATCGAGCCGCTCGTTCCAGAGCCTGCGGTAGTCCTCGATCCAGGCATCGACCCCCATCAGGGCATTCGGCTCTATGCGCGCCGGGCGGAACTGCGCCTCCCGGCCCCGGGTGATGAGTCCCGCGCGCTCGAGCACCTTCAGGTGCTTCGACACGGCAGGCAGGGTCATGTCGAACGGCTCGGCCAGCTCCCCCACTGAGGCCTCCCCCTGCGCAAGCCGGGCCAGGATCGCGCGCCGCGTCGGGTCCGCCAGGGCATGAAAGGTCTTGGTGAGGGGATCCACTGTATTAAACTAAGTGGTTATATAACTAATTGGTAAAATACTCGCCGTGATGGCAAGGCGTCAAGCCCGGTGCGAAGGGCCGCTCGAGCTTGAGCCTTACTGGGTGAACGGCGGCGGCCACGCCCGAGGGGCCGCGAGGGGCGCCTCGCCGACTCGGCTCACGTGGGTCTCTTGAACCGCCTGCGGGCGCTGTCCACCTTGGAGCGGATCACGCACTCCTCGGCGTGATCGTTGATGAGACCCATGGCCTGCATGAAGGCATACACGGTGGTCGGGCCCACGTACCGCCAGCCGAGCTTCTTCAGGTCCTTGGAGAGCGCGACGGACTCGGCCGAGGTGGAGGCGGTCTGAGGCTTGGCGAGGCGCTTCGGATCGGGTTCGTAACGCCAGATGAAGGCCGCAAGCGTCCCTTCCCGCTCGATGAGTTCCTTCGCGCGGCGTGCATTGTTGATCACCGCTTCGATCTTGCCGCGATGTCGGACGATTCCCGCATCCTGCAACAGCCGCTCGACATCCCGGGTGCTGAAGCGCGCGATGCGCTCGACATCAAAGCCATGGAAGGCGGCGCGGAAGTTCTCACGCTTGGCGAGGATGGTGCGCCAGCTCAGGCCCGACTGAAACCCCTCGAGACTCAGCTTCTCGAACAGCCGCCGATCGTCGAGGACCGGGAAGCCCCACTCGGTGTCGTGGTAGGGCAGGAACTCGGGCACCGTCCCGCACCAGCGGCAACGTGCCTTGCCATCAGCGCCAACAATGGTCGCACTCATCTCAAGGCTCCCTTTCTGTGAGCCATTGCTTACGGAAAGCCCATGATTACTATTTGGTCAAGCATTTTTTCATCGCCGTTCGATCCGAGGGACATGCCGGAGGGATGGGGCGTGCCGGGGGACTGACCCAAGGGAAGGCGCCCTACAATGACTCGTGAGGCTTCGGGACTTCCCCGTCTGCGCCGCCCGGGGTCGCAGCTTCCCAGTGGTTCTCGCACATGAGCTCCGACAGAGGCCGGGGCTCGCGCCACCGCTCGAGCGCCAGCATCGGAGCGGGGTAGAACTGCTCGACATGTCCCAGGCACAGGACCGCGATGGGCCGCACGTCCGCGGGAAAGCCGAGGAGCTCGGCAAGCGCGTGGGGATCAAACAGCGACACCCACCCCAGGCCCAACCCCTCGGCGCGCGATGCAAGCCACAGGTTCTGGATGGCACAGGCGGTCGAGGCCACGTCCGTCTCCGGAAGCGTTCGTCGCCCGAATATCTCCTTCGAGCCGCCATCGCGCACGCCCACCACGAGCAGCTCGCCGCATTCCTTGACGCCCTCCACCTTCAGCCTGAGGAACTCCGCCCCCCGCTCATCGAGCGCTTCGGCGGTGCGCTGGCGCTCCTCTTGCACGAGATCGTAGATGCGCCCCCGGATCTCCGAGCTGGTGATGCGCACGATGCGCCAGGGCTGGCTCAAACCCACGCTGGGAGCGGCATGTGCGGCATCGAGCAGCCGCCGCAGAGTCCGCGGGTCGACGGGCGTCGGCAGGAAATGCCGCATGTCCCGCCGCTCATAGATGACGCGGTAGACGGTCTCGATGGAGCGCTCGTCGTAATGATGTTTGGATTCTGTCATGGGCTGAACAGCTGGGCCGTGACGTGTGGATCGGACGGAAAGTAAGCATGAAAGTAACTGGCGACAGTCCTGCCTTCGATGTAGACCGGCTCTCCGGCAGAGCCATCCTGACGGCGTTCGGCCCACACCGCGGGCTTCAGGGTCGTCTCGATGGTCGAGTGGTGGAAAGTGTGTCCGCGCAGCATCCCTCCCGGCAGGGCCACCGACTGATACCCCAGCCCCTTCAGGCGAGTGTGCATGAGCGCGTTGCCCGCCATGATGCCGGTCATGATCGCACGCCGGCCCCGCATGTCGGTCACCGACTCGAGCAGGTACAGCATGCCGCCGCACTCCGCATAGAGAGGCTTGCCCGCCTGGGCGTGCCGCAGCAGCGCCCGGGCGAGGGCTCGATTGGCGCTGAGGGCATCGAGGTGCAGTTCGGGATATCCGCCCGGCAGGTACACGCTGTCGACCGGCGGGAGCTCCTCGGCCCGCAAGGGCGAGAAAAACACGAGTTCGGCGCCCATCGAGCGCAACAGGTCGAGATTGGCGGGGTAAAGAAACGAGAATGCCAGATCCCGGGCAATTCCGATGCGCACACCCTGAAGCGCGCGCGGCACAGTTGCCGATTGCATACGGACGAACTCGATTGCAGGCGGTGGTGCGGCAAGCCCGGTGTCGGCGATCAACGCGCTCGCGCGCTCGAGCCGCTGGTCGAGATCGGCGACCTCCTCGGCCTGCACCAACCCCAGGTGCCGGTCCGGCAGCTCGCAGCGCTCGTCCCGGGGCAGATGCCCGAGGAACGGCAGATCCGCCGGAGTGCCTGCGCGCAGCAGCTCGGCGTGCCGCTCGCTGGCGACTCGATTCGCCAACACTCCGTGGAAGGGCAGCGCGCCGTCATAATGCGCGAGGCCATAGGCGATCGCGCCAAAGGTCTGCGCCATGGCCTGTGCGTCGATGATCGCCACGACCGGAATGCCGAGCAGACGCGCCACATCGGCGTTGCTCGGTGTACCGTCGTGCAATCCCATGACACCCTCGACCAGGATCAGCTGCGCTTGACCTGCTGCCTCGTGCAACAGCTCGCGGCAATGCGCCTCCCCGCCCATCCACAAGTCGAGCTGGTAGACCGGCTGGCCGCTCGCGCGCTCGAGAATCATGGGATCAAGAAAATCGGGGCCCGTCTTGAAGACCCGCACCGCGCGTCCCCGGGAAGCGTGGTACCGCGCGAGCGCGGCCGTCACCGTCGTCTTGCCCTGCCCCGAGGCGGGCGCGCTCAAGAACACGGCGGGACAGCGCGGGGAGGCCACTATCAGAACTCCACGCCCGCCTGCGCCTTGATGCCCTGCTCCTGATAGGGATGCTTAACCGGGCGGATGTCATTCACCATGTCGGCCAGATCGATCAGCGGCTGTGGCGCGTGCCGGCCCGTCACGATCACGTGCAGCATCGCGCGACGGGATCTGAGCACCTCGAGGACCTCCTCGAGTTCGAGGTACTGGTATCTCAGCACGATGTTGAGCTCATCGAGGATCACCATGCCGAAGGAGGGATCGCCGATCATGCGCACCGCCTCGGCCCAGCCCCTGCGCGCCGTGCGGATGTCCGCCTCGCGATCCTGAGTGTTCCAGGTGTAGCCCTCGCCCACGACGTGGAACTCGCAGTTCGGCTGCGCCGAGAGGAATCGCCGCTCGGCGCTCTCCAGCGCCCCTTTGATGAACTGCACCACGCCGAGCTTCATACCGTGCCCGAGCGCCCGCAGTCCCATGCCGAACGCGGCCGTAGACTTGCCCTTGCCCGTGCCGGTGTTGACGATCAGCAAGCCTTTCTCGCCGGTGGCCGCGGCCTTCTTGCGCTCAAATCCCTCCTTGTGACGTTGCGTCATGCGCTTGTGGGAATCGGCATCGGTTTTCATCGCTCAACTCCAGCGGGTACCGGTCCCGCGGCTCAGGATGGACGCCACACGGGTGCGGCTCAAGTGATACCCGATGAACACGAGCTCACCGGCGTGAGCTGCTCCCTGCCGAGCCTCGCCGCCCGGGAATCCGCCGCACACGATCCGGGTGCGCACGCCCTGCAGCAGGGTCGGAACGCCGGCGGTGTCCGTGACGAAACCCTTGCAGCGAAGCAAGGGTTCGCTCGCCGCAACCTCCGAGATGACCTGACGCACCCGCTCCACCTCCTGCGGCGCGACGCTGCGCAGTACGAAAGACAGCCAGCCCGGATCCTGCTCGTGGAAGTGCGTATGGGTACTCAGGCCGTGCTCGTGGGCGCTCAAGCCCGAATGGCTGTGCCCATCCACCCGGCCCGAGTCCGCAAGCGGCTGCCAATCCATGCCGGGCAGGGGCGTCGGGGGTCCCATGGGCGCGCGGGCGAGCCGTGCCTTTCCGGGCTGATGCAGCCCGAGACCGAGCGCCACGCGGGCATCGAGCCGCGCGTGCTGCGCCAGCTCGATGAAACGCACGCCTGGAGCTCTTTTGCGCACGCGCTCCTCGGCATCGAGCAGGCCGTTCTCGTCGAGTCCGTCGATCTTGTTCAGCACCACCACATCGGCCTGCTCGAGCTGCCGATCGAAGAGCGTCCCAACGGCCCGCGCGACGGCCCCCGCGGCGCCCTCGATCGGGTCGAGCTCCCCGGACAGGAGCAGGGGCACATCCACCACCGTCAGCGCGGCATCCAATACGAAGTCGGCCGCGAATTGCGCTTCCTCCAGGCGGGCCATGACCGCCGTGGGCAATGCCACACCCGAGGTCTCGATGAGGACGTGATCGATGCGGCCTCGTCTGCCTGCGAGTGCCGCCATGGTGGGCGCGAATTTGGAGTCGTCCGCATAGGCGATGAGGCCCTGCGGAAAGTCGACGAACTCGATGTCCGGCGCGGCGGCTGCGGCGGATCCGCCGGCGCGCGATGCGCTGCCCCGGGCGAGCGCGCCATCGATGGAGATCTCACCCAGCTCATTGATCAACACCGCGAGCCGCAGGTCCCGCCGCTGACCGAGCAGATCGCAGAGCAATGTCGTCTTGCCGGAGCCGAGAAAGCCGCTCACCACCGTCACTGGAATGCGGCCGTTCACGGCTGGGGCTCCACAGCCGCCCTCGCTGGGGCGCGCAAAATCTCCTCCGCCGTCCGAATCGCCTCCTCGAGGCCGGAGACCTGACGGGGATACTCGACACGAGGCCGACGGATCACGACAAATGGGACACCGAGCTCGGCCGCCGCCCGCTGCTTCTCGCCATACCCTCCGGTGTCGCCCGAGTCCTTGGTCACGACGCAGTCGATGCGTTGCGAGCGCCACAGCGCGAGATTCAATTCCGCCGGAAACGGCCCCTGCATGGCGAGGATGTGGTCCCGGGGGATGCCGAGGGCGATGGCCCTCGAGAGGCGCTCGGGATCGGGGGTCAGGCGCACGAACCACTCGCGCTGCGCCGCACCAGGGCTGCGCAGGAAGGTCTCGAGATCCTTCGAGCCGGTGGCGAGGAAAATCCGCTTGCCCAGGCGTATCGCGCGCTGCGCAGCATCGGCGGCATCGTCGCAGACGATGGCGCATCCCGCATCGAGCGCGCTCGGACGCTCGAATCGCAGATAGGGCAGATCGAGCTGCCGCGCAAGCTCGATGAGCTGCCCGGAGATCTGCGCCGCGTGCGGGTGAGTGGCATCGAGGATCAGCCGCGCATCGCTGCGCTCGAGCGCCCGGCGACGCGGCTCCATGCCCTGCCGGCCCGACCACACGGCGACGCCCTCGCAACTCGCACGCGCGACTTCGCCTCCGTAGTCGCTTGCGGTCGAGATGACGACCGGACGGCCCCGCGCCGCCAGTTCACGCGCCAACTCGTTGCCGTCCCGGGTCCCGGAGAACACCCAGATGGCCCCCGAGGGCAGATCCGGCTGGGCCTGCGGCTCGGGCTGCGCCCAGTCGTGATACCCGCGCGGCGTGTAGATCCACTGGCGTTTCCGCTGCGTGAAGCGATTGCCGATCACGATCGTCGTCAGCATGTCGAATGTCAGCGAAGAGAGCTCCCGGAGCCGATGCACGCCTACCTGCCCTCCGGGCCGGTAGGCGTTACGCACCACTCCACACAGTGTGTCGGGCGATTTGTGTTCCTGCAGGATATCGAGTACGCGATAAACCCCGTCGGTTCGTGCCTGGCTCTGCACGTTGTAGAGCACGCACGCCAGATCCGCGGCGCCGATGTGACGGGCCCGCTGCTCGATCCACTCCCACGGACACATGAGGTCGGAGAGACTCAAGGTCGCGAAATCGTGCGACAGTGGCGCCCCAAGGAGCGAGGCGCAGGAATTGGCCGCAGTCACCCCGGGGACCACGGTGACATCGAACGTGTCGTCCTCCCGCATCTCCTCGAAAGCGAGCGAGGCCATGGCATAAATGCCGATATCCCCGCTCGAGACGAGCGCCACACGGCGGCCGAGGCGCGCGGCCTCGATGGCGAGCCGGGCCCGCTCGCGCTCCCGGGTAAGGGGTGGCGAGTGGATCTCCTTGCCCTCGATCCAGGGCCGGATCCACTGAAGGTACAGCTCGTACCCGACGATCACCTCGCTCGCGCGCAGCGCTTCAATCGCCTGGGGCAGGATGAACGGCGCCAGGCCCGGTCCCACGGAGACGAGATTGAGACTGCCGGTGCCCTCGCCCTGACTCACGCCGCCCACCCTTCATCTTCGACGACCGCGACCGCCACCCCCTCGAGGCAGCGCTTCGCTATGAGCAGCCTGCCGCGCGGCGAAGCAATGAGCGCGCATGGCTCGCACACTCCCTCCACCCCGACGGTCTGCCGCACCCACTGCGACGCCTCGGTGACCCATGGACGGGCCGAGATCTGCTCGCGTGCGATGACGCGCACTGGCATGCCCTGCATCCGGGCGAATTCGAGCAAACCCGGCTCCTGCGCCTTCAAATCGATGGTGGCGAGCTCACGAACCTCGAGCAAAGAACGTCCTCCCAGTGCATGTGTAATCGCGCGTTCGATTTGAGCCGCGACAACGCCTTTGCGGCACCCGATCCCCACCACCAGGGGTTTGGTCGCCTCGGTCGCCGTTGTGACCACGGGCACGGCCCCCACCGCATTGGCAACCGTGTAGGCGAGTGCGTTCGCTCCGGCTTCGTGTCCTCCGACGAGCGCTATGGCGTGGCGCCCCGCTTCGTCCATGACGACCACCGCCGGGTCCCGATGCTTGTCCTCGATCAACCCGTCGAGAAAGCGCACGGCGATGCCGCTGGCCATCACCAGCACCCAGTGCGAGTACTGTCTGAATCGCTCGCGAAAGTGCTCGCGCTGGGCCTGAGGACACTCCCACGGCCTCAGCACCTCACCGCCGATCCGCTGCGCCAGCGCGCTCGCGAGCGGCTCGCTCTGGGCGCGCACGGGCCAGATACCCAGACGCTCGCTCACCGGTCGGCTCCATCCGCCCCCGGAGCGGGAGTCTGCCGCGCACGAGGGCGCCTGCCCTGCTTACGGGCCGGGCGAAAGATGTGCGGATATTCGGCCGCGTACAGGCGCGACTCGAGCCCGGGCTCGCGGCCGAGCGCCCCGCCCACCAGCAGCAGCGTGGTCAGCCGCCAGTCGCGCAGCCTGATCTCGCGCAGCAGCCGCCCGAGCGTGCTGCGATGGGAGCGCTCATCCGGCCAGCTCGCCCGGTACACCAGCGCCACCGGCGTGTCGGGCGAGTAATGCGCACTGAGGTCGGCGACGATGCGCTTCAAGTGCGGCCCCGAGAGAAAGACGCAGAGCGTCGCGCCCGAGCGGGCCAGATCGCCCAGGCGCTCGCGCTCGGGCACCACCGAGGCGCGCCCGGACACCCGTGTCAGAATCACGGTCTGCGACACGGCGGGCCTGGTGAGCTCGCTCCCGAGCGAGGCGGCGGCGGCGGTGAACGAAGACACCCCGGGCACCACCTCGTACGCGATACCGAGCTTCTCCAGGCGCCGCATCTGCTCGGCCGTGGCGCCATAGATGGCAGGATCTCCCGAGTGCAACCGCGCCACGTCGATGCCCTCGGCCTGCGCTCTTCGATAGCACGCTTCCTGTTGATCGAGGTCGAGCGAGGCGGTGTCTATGATCTCGGCATCGGCGCGGCAATGGCACAGCACCGCCCTCGGCACGAGCGAGCCGGCGTACATCACCATGGGCGCGCGCTCGAGAATTTTCGCGCCGCGCACGGTGATGAGGTCGTGGGCGCCCGGGCCCGCTCCGATGAAAAACACCTTCATACGTGCCGTTGCTCCCGTGCCTGCCGGCGAATCAACATGGTGGAGAGATATCCGGCGTGCGCTGGGCCATCGAAGTCGCGCACGCTGGCGCACAGCACCTCGCCGGGCAACCCGATCCGGGCCGCGAGCGCGCACTGCGCCGCGATGCCCATCTCATTGAGCAGGCCGAGGACCCAG
The DNA here is from genome assembly GCA_027452045.1 of Gammaproteobacteria bacterium. GTDB lineage: Bacteria > Pseudomonadota > Gammaproteobacteria > Steroidobacterales > Steroidobacteraceae > 13-2-20CM-66-19. The sequence continues at coordinate 28,072 of DAIDHH010000049.1, read as the reverse complement.
GGCAGGCGCCGGCCGATCTTCATCAGCACCACCACATCGTGCGTCTCGATGTCCCGCCGCAGCGAGTCGGCGTCATCGGGGCAGGGCAGCACCAGGATGCGCTCCTTTCCTTCTCCGAGCGGCCAGCCGAGTGCCGCCGCCGCCGCCGCGAAGCTGGTGATTCCGGGGAAGGTGCGGATCGGGGCCTCGGGCAGGCACTCGCGCAGCGCCGCTAGCGTGTAGCCATACGTGGAGAAGGTCATCGGATCGCCAATGGTGAGGTAGGCGACGTCGTGCCCGGCGAGGAGCTCGGCTGCGATGTCCCGCGCCAATGCGCTGTAATGCTCCCGCAGGATACTGCGATCGGGATCCATCTCGAACTCGATCTCGCGCAGCTTCGAGGCCGGGATGTCCAGCCCGGCGAGGCATTGTCCCGCCACCGATTGCTCCGCCGAGCGCGCGCGCGGGAGAAAGATCACTTGCGCCCGGTGCAGCGCCTCTAGCGCCGCCACCGGCAGGAAGCCCGCGGGTCCGGGGCCGACGCCGACACCGAAGAACCTCCCCACCTCGGCCGGCACATCCGGATTCGCGCCCGCAGGTGCGCGCGGCTGCGCCGGGTTGCAGATATCCTGCCTCGACTCGTTCACGCGGCCTGCCCCAGTGCGTTTCCGTGTAAGCCAAACAGGCGCACCTCGACCCGCTCCACCCGGCTGAGACGCTCACGCATCAGCGCCGCGATGCGCCGCTCCACTTCGCACCACAGCGCCCGGGCGTGCGGGTGCTCCCGCAGCGAATCCAATACGGCCTCGACCGTATTCGAGCCCGCCATGCCCGCGACCTCCGCGGGCGAGAAACCGCATTCGGCGGCAACCTGAGCGACGGCCCGCATGGCCATGGCGCTCTTGCTGGAGTGCGTGTCCCAGTCGCCCGCGAGGGGCTTCGCGAGCTTGCCCGGGTGGCCGACGAGCCAGAGCGCGGGCAGCCTCAGGTTCCGCTCGGCAAGCTCCCGCTCGGTGCTCTCGAGCGCGAAGCCGATGAAGTTGGAGATGGACACGATGCGCTTCGGCGGCAGCTGCAGGGCCGAGCGCGCGAACGCCGTGCCGATCTTGCCCGGCGCGTAGGCGACCTCCTCGCCCTCGGCGAGTGCAACCCGGATGTAGACTTCGATGGAGGCCATGTACGCCGAGAGCGACATCGGCTCGACGATTCCGCTGGTACCGAGTATCGAGATGCCGCCGACGATGCCGAGCCTGGGGTTGAAGGTCTTGCGCGCGAGAACTTCGCCGTGCTCGCAGCCGATGGTCAGATCGAATCCCTCGCCAGCGCCCTCCGACACCTCCTCCACGGCCGCGCGCATCATCCGCCTCGGCACCGGGTTGATGGCCGGCTCGCCGACCGGGATGCGGATGCCGGGTTGAGTGATGGTGCCGACTCCGGAACCGGCGAAGAAGCGCACCTCGCCGAGACCATTGGGACGGACCGAGACGAAAATAGTGGCGCCGTCGGTGCAATCCGGATCATCGCCCGCCTCCTTGATGACCTCGGCGCGCACCGCACCGTCTACGAGCCTGCGCACGGAGTGGATCGGCACCTTCAGGCTGTAGCGCGGGTCCGCAAGTCCGATCTCGACCTGCTCGACGGTCTCCCCGTGAAGCAGCAGCAGCAACGCCGCCTTCACCGCCGCCGTCGCGCAGGCGCCCGTCGTGCGGCCCCGGCGCATGCCATTCTCGGCGCGCGCATCGAGATCGAAGGGGATGCGCTCGGCAGTGTTGCTCATGGCGGAGGGACTCCCGCGAGATGATCCGCCGCGGCGATGAGCAGGGCGTTGATGACACTCGCCGCCCAGGGCGAGCCGCCGCGCGTCCCCCGGTTGGTGATCCGGGGGACTTGCAGGCACTTGCGCAAGGCCTCCTTGCACTCGCGGGTGCCGACGAAGCCAACCGGGAGTCCCACGATCAGCTGCGGCCGCCAGCCCTGCTCCCGCACGAGGCGCACCGCCTCCATCACCGCGGTGGGAGCATCGCCGATGGCGACGACCACCTCGTTCCCCCACCGCTCCCACGCGCGGCGGATGCCGGCGGCCGAGCGCGTGAGCCCGGTGTTCTCCGCCAACACCCGCGTCTCCCGATCGTGCACGCCGCACCAGACCTCCATGCCCAACTGATCCAGGAGACTGCGCTTGAGCCCGCTCGAGACCATGGTGACGTCCGCAACCACACGCCGGCAGCGCAGCAGCGCGCGCACGCCCGCATCGACCGCCCCGCTCGAGAAATACAGATCATCGGCGATGTCGAAGTCGCCGCTGGTGTGCACGAGGCGCTGCGCCACGCGGCGCTCGCCGGCCGCCCAGGCGGACCAGTCCCGGCCGGCTTCGATGATCCTGAAGCTTTCGGCTTCGATGGGATGAGGCTCGTAGGGCCGCGGTGCGGCCGGCACCGGCGGCGCTGGGGACTGTTCCGTCGATGTAGCGCGTACCGCGAGATGGTGTGCGCGCTGCGCCTGCCCCACCTGCTCCTCGAAACCGACGATCTGCACGCGATACTTGCACAGCGAGCAGTTCATCGCCGCGCGCCCTTCCAGGCCTTCGCGGGCACGCTCGAGAAACGCTTGCGCAACGTCCTCGTGCGGCCCGAGATACCCCGCCTTGAGCACTTCAAGGTCCGGATGACGCGCAGCCAGCTCGTCGGCGGCCGAATAGATGCGCTTGACGAGCCTGCCGTCGAAGAGAAAGTAGGGGAACACGACGATGCGCTCGCAACCGAACCGGGTGGCGCTGCGCAATCCTGGTCCGACCCCGGGCTCCGCCGTGCCCGAGTAGCACACGTAGGAGTGGCCGAAGCCCAACCCCTCGTGCAGCATGCGCGCGAGCTTGGACACTTCCGAATTGGCATCCGGGTCCGATGTGCCGCGCCCGACGACCACGAGACACGAGTCGGCGCGCCTCACCACCCTGCTCGAACGCGCCTCGGCCTCGGTGATGCGCTGCTGCGCGAGGCGCAGGAACGCGGGATGCAGATTTGCCGGCGCACCGAAGTGGAAGTCCACCGCTGGGAATTGCCGCTTCAGCATCGCGAGCTCCCCCGGCATGTCGTTCTTCGCGTGCGTGGCGGCAAACAACAGCGCCGGCAGCATCACGATCGGCGCCGCACCCTGCTGCAGGGCCGAGCGCACACCCTCGTCAATAGTCGGGCGCGCGAATTCCAGATAGCCGTGGGTTATGGTGCGCTGCGGCGAGCGCGCCCTCATGAGCGCCACCAGCGCCTCCACCTCCTCGATGGCGGCGGGGTCGCGGCTGCCGTGGGCGGCGACGACGATGCCGTAGTCCTGTGTGCTCATGTCATGCAGTCGGCGGCGGCTCGATCTGACTCGGCATCGGGCGCAGCGTCCGGATGAGCATGATGCTCATGTCGCTGAATTCGTCGGTGCAGCCGGCGAGTGATCCGACCCAGTGCGCCTCCCGGCTGGTCAGGTTCTCCCACACCTCCACGGGATGATCACCGCGCACACCGCGCGCCAGCAGATAGGCGGCGATGTCCTTCGGCATGAAATCCCACGGCCGCGGGATGATGATGGCGTTGCGGTCATCCTCGAGCGCCCGCACCAGGTGGCGCTTGAAGGGCTCTATGGTGCCGCGCCGGTGGAAGGTGACGAAGGTGGTCTCATCGAAACACACCCGGCCGCGCGAGGCGAGCACTTGGGCGGAGGATATGCCCGGCACGGTCTCGATGGGCTCGCCGCAGGCGCGCTCCACCCGTTCCAGGAACTGAAAGCCGCTGAAGTGTATATCCCCCATGAACACCACCACGCAGCGCGCCCCCGCGCGGTGGGCGTCGGCGACCTCGTCGAGTCTTTGCACCTGATCGCGGTATCCCATGGTGACGATGCGCGCCTCGGGCCGGATGAGCGGCCGCACGAGGTCCACCACCGCATCGAACCCCGCCACCACATCCGCCGCGCCCACCAGCTCGGCGCCGCGCTGCGTCAGAAGCCCGAGATCGCCGGGGCCGGCGCCGACACAAATCATCATGACAACCACCTTTTGCCGCTCCCCATCCGGGCTCGGATGGTGACCGAGAGCGACTGCGAATCGAAGCCATCGAGGGCCAGGCATTGCGCCCCGAGGGCCCGCGCCAGTTCACCGGCCCGACCGAGCCGGACCTGTCCCGCCTCGGTATCCAACACCAGGGCCATCACGCCGCTCCGTCCGAGCGCATGGGCCCATTCGAGCGACTCGTGCCACGGGTCGGCCCCGGGCTCGAGCGCCACATTGGCCCGCCCGTCGCTCAGCACGATCATCAGCGGCTCGGGGCCCGGACCCGCGGCGCGCGCGAGCACCTCGTGCGCGGCCTTGAGAGCGTGCGCGAGCGGCGTGCGGCCGCCGGTGGGCAGCTCACGAAGCTCCCGCTCGGCGACCTCCACGCTGCGTGTGGGAGCGAGCAGCACTTCGGCCGCGGCGCCCCGGAATGCGATGACGCCGACCTCGTCGCGCTGTTGGTAGGCATCCGAGAGGAGCGCGATGACCGCTCCCTTGACCATCTCCATGCGGCGCAGACCCGCCATCGAGCCCGAGGCATCCACCACGAAGAGAATGAGGTTGCCCTGGCGGCCCGCTCTGACCTTCTGATGAAGATCGGAGCGCTCCACCGCGAGTCGCTCGCCCGCCTCCGCCAGTCCACCGCTGCGCAGCGCAGCGTGGGTCAGCGTCGCGGTGAGCGCCAGGTCGCTCGGGCGCTCATCGGGTACCGCCCTCACTTCGCGTCCCCGGTTCGAGTCGCGCGACTGGCTGCGGCGGCCGACCGAACCTCGTGCCGGGGCATCCTTGATGGCGATACGCGGCGTGACGGCCCGGGAGGGGGCAAAAAGCTGCTCCGGAGCCTCGGCATCGCCTGGCGCTGGCGCGTCGGGTTGCCCGGACTCGGCCTGCGGGTTGCCCTCGGTGGGACCTGGCGCCTCGGGCGGCCGTCGCAGCGTCCTTTGCAGTTGCTCCTCATCGAGCCCCGGTGCTTCGAAGGGCTTGCGGCGTCGGCGATGGGGCAATACCAGGCGGGCCGCCTGCTCGAGATCCCGCGGCTGCACCTCGGTGCGCTCGTCAAGGGCGGCGAGGCCGCAGGCTGCCTTGGTCATGACCAGATCCGCGCGCAGGCTCTTCACGCCCTGGGCACAGCACAGCTCGCTCGCGAGGAGTTGCAGTCCATCGGCGATGCGCACCTCGGCGAGCAGCTCCCGGGCCCGTCTCACGCGCTCGCGCAGCGCCTGCTGCTGCCCCTCCCACTGCCGGTTGAAAGACTGCGGATCCCGCTCCCAGGCGAGCCGACGGCGCACGATCTCGGTCCGCTCGCGCGCATTCTCCGGAGCACTCACCTCCACCATCATCCCGAAGCGATCGAGCAGTTGCGGACGGATCTCGCCCTCTTCCGGGTTCATGGTGCCGATCAATGCGATGTGGGTAGGGTGTTGCACGGACAGGCCCTCGCGTTGCACCCTGTTGACTCCCATTGCGGCGGCATCGAGCAACACGTCCACCAGGTGATCGGGCAGGAGGTTCACCTCGTCGATGTAGAGAATGCCCCGATGGGCCGCCGCCAGCAGTCCCGGCTGAAACGCCTTGCGTCCCTCCTTCAGCGCGCGCTCGAAGTCGAGGCTGCCGAGCACCCGGTCCTCGGTGGCCCCGAGCGGCAGGTTGACGAACGGCACCGGCGCGAGCTGTACACCGGGCGCCCCCGGACGGCAGGTCTCGCACGGCTCGGCCGGGCGGCCGGGCTCGCAGTTGTAGGCGCAGCCGGCGATGCACTCTATGGGCGAGAGAACGCCGGTCAACGCTCGTGCCGCGGTGCTCTTGGCGCTGCCCTTGTCGCCGCGGATGAGAACACCGCCGATCCCGGGATTCACCGCGCACAGCAGCAGCGCACTCGTGAGCGCTTCCTGTCCGACGATGGCCGCGAAGGGAAACGGATGAGGATGATCACTCATGACTTGCGTCCCCCGTCGGCGCGTTCCCCGCGCGCTTCCAGCACCGTCTCACTGCGCAGATACGCTTCCCGCAGGGCCTCGAGCGTGCGAGGCTCCGGCGAGGCCCACATCTCGCGCCGCGCCGCCTCGAGCAACCGTCCCGCGATCGCCCCGAGCGCCCAGGGATTGCTCTCCTCGAGAAACTCCCTCATGCGCTCATCGAGCGCGTAGCTCTGCGCCGTCTGCTCGTACATCCAGTCCTCCATCACACCCGCGGTCGCATCGAAGCCGAACAGGTAATCGACCGTGGCGGCGCACTCGAGCGCGCCCTTGTAGCCGTGCCGGCGGATGCTCTCGAGCCACTTCGGGTTGACGACGCGCGAGCGGAAGACGCGCAACGCCTCCTCCTTAAGGTCGCGCACCACCGCGCGTTCGGGATTCTGGCTATCCCCGAAGTAGTGTCGCGGTTTGCGGCCCGAGAGATGGCGGATCGTGGCGATGAGTCCACCCTGGAATTGCAGGTAATCGTCGCTGTCGAAGATGTCGTGCTCGCGGTTGTCCTGGTTGTGCAGAACCACCTCGACGGAGGCCAGTCGGCTCTCGAGCGGCTCACGCGCCTCCACGCCCGCCTCGGAGCTCGTGTAGGCATACCCTCCCCAGTTGAGGTAGGCTTCGGCGAAGTCCTCGGGCCCGTTCCAGTTCCCCTCCTGGATGAGCGGCAGGATGCCGGCGCCGTAGCTGCCGGGCTTGGAGCCGAAGATGCGGTAGCGGGCGAGCCGCTCGGCTTCGGCCCGGCTCTCCCCGGCGGCCATCCTCGCCGCGCACTCGGCCAGGAAGTGCTTGCGCACGAAGTTGCTCTCGGGCGGCTCCTCGAGCGCGATCACTTGGGCGACGGCCCGGTCGATCAGCTCGATCAGCTGTGGGAAGGCGTCGCGAAAGAAACCGCTGATGCGCGTGGTGACATCGATGCGCGGGCGGCCCAGGGTGTCGAGTGGGATGACCTCCACGCCGGTCAGGCGGCGATTCTCGGCGAGCCAGACCGGGCGCACACCGAGCAGCGCGAGGATCTCCGCCACGTCATCACCATGAGTACGCATCGCGCTGGTTCCCCAGATGCTGATGCTGACGCTTTCCGGGTAGCGCCCGGTTTCCTTGACGTGCCGGCGCAGCACCTCCTCCGCCAACTGTTGCCCGACTCGCCAGGCCACGTTTGACGGAAGGCTTCGCGGGTCGACGGAGTAGAAATTCCGCCCCGTCGGCAGGATGTGCGCCATGCCGCGGGTCGGAGCGCCGCTCGGACCCGCGGGAATGTATCGGCCATCGAGCGCGCGCAGGAGGTTCTCGATCTCATCGCGGGTGTGACGCAGCCGCGGCACCAGGTCGCGGCAAATGAACTGCAGCGCATCCTCGAGGCCTGGCGATGCGTCCCCCACGGGTCCATCGCCCAGGCAGCACCGCACGACCTCCTGCGCAGCGTCCGCAGCGAACTCGCGCGCCTGCAGTTCCCCGACCAACTTGCGGCACAGCTGCTCGATGGCCTCGACCGCATCGGCGCGCGTACTCAATGTCCGGCCCACGCACCGCTCGAGCGCCGCAGGTGCGGCCGTCAGCCGCCTGCCGCGCTCACTCAACAGCCCCTGCCAGTCAAGACCCAGGCGGCGAGCGAGCGCGTCCGGCAGGCTGGGCACACCGAGGTTGGGCAGCCGGGTGAGCGAGCAGAGCATGTCGATGAGCTGGGCACCCGCAGGCGCCTGGCCGAGAATATGCAGGCCGTCACGGATCTGCGCCGCGCCGATCTCGCACAGATAGCCGTCGATGTCTTCGATGAGATGGGCAAAATCCGCACCTTCCATGCGAGCGAGGCTGAGCGGCACGCCGTGCTCGTTGAAGCCTTCATCCCACACCTCGTTGTCGTCCGCGCGGATGACGTTGAGGTCCCGGTCGAGCCGCGATTCCTTCACGAGCGCCCAGATCTGAGACTGCAACAGCGGCAGTTTCGACGGATCGAGCATCTCGAGCTGGTAGTACTCGTCCACGAGCTGCGCCAGCTGCGCCAGGGCGCCGTAGGTTTCAGCGGTGGTCATGGGAGGGGTCAGGTGATCGACGATCGTGGCATGCCCCCGGCGTTTGGCCTGTGCCCCCTCCCCCGGATCGTTGATGATGAAAGGATAGAGCAGCGGCAGGTCCCCGAGCAGAGCGTCGGGGAAGCACCGCTCGGAGAGCCCGACGCCCTTTCCGGGCAGCCATTCGAGCGTACCGTGCTTGCCGACGTGCACGATGGCGTGAGCCCCCCAGTCATCGCGCAGCCAGCGGTAGAACGCATGGTAGTGATGGGTCGGCGGTAGATCGGGCTGGTGATAGATGGCCTCGGGATCCAGCCCGTAACCGCGCGGCGGCTGGATCGCGATGAGCGCGTTGCCCAGCTCCAATCCGCTCAGGATGAGATGACCCTCCACCACGTACGCCTCGCCGGGCGGGGCGCCCCATTGCGCGCACATCCGCTCGCGCAACTCGCCCGGGAGCTGCTCGAACCATTCCAGGTAGCGCTTTGCCTCGACACGTCCGGCCGCGAGGCGGCATTGCCCGGCGGTCAGGTGATCCATGTCGTAGCAGCCGCGGTCGATCAAGCCGTGCATCAGCTCATCGGAGCTCGCGGGCAGATTCTCGATCCGGTAGCCGCCCTGGCGCATGACGCGCAGCAGCTCGAGGAGCGATGCGGGCGCATCCAGTCCCACGGCATTGCCGATCTGGGCGGCCTTGGCGTTGGAGTTGGTCAGCACGAAGGCGATACGGCGCGCCTCGCGGGGCAGCCGGCGCAACCGCACCTGCGCGGCCACGAGACCGGCAATCCGTTCCACGCGATCGGGAATCGGCGCGTACTCGATGACCTCCAACCCGCGCTCGCGACGCTTCTCCTTGAATGACAGCGGCACGGTGAGGATCCTGCCGTCGAACTCCGGCAGCACGACGTTCATCGCCGTATCGAGCGGAGCCAGTCCCCGGCTGGCGGACTCCCAGGAGGCTCGCTCCATACCACTCACGATGGCCTGGAAGACCGGCACATCGAGTTGTGCGAGCCAGGCGCCCGCGCCGCCCTCGGCGGCCTGACCCTCGGCGCTCACCTCGCCGGTGGCGAACGAGGTGGTGTTGATCAGCGCATCGATCAGCGGCCGGCCCTCGTGAAAGAAGAGCGAGAGGGCCGCCGGGCGGCCGGCCTCATCGAGTGCACGGAGCGATGCGGTATAGACCGGCAGCACCTCGAGTCCGCGCCGCTCGAGCGCCTCGATGAGCGCATCGATGAAGCGCAGGTTGCCGCTCAGACGATGGGCCCGATAGAAGGTGATGCCGACCACGGGCCGCTGCGCGGCACCGTCGCGCGGATCCGCCTCGCTGCGCTGGGCCAGGCAGGCGCCGAGATTCGCAGGCGGATCCGCCGCCCCCCGCCAGTAGATACCGTGCTCGGGCAGCGGCGCGGGCGGCTCGTGCCCGTAGCCGGTCAACAACAGGTGATCGGACAGGTATCGAAGCCACTGGGCGAGATTCTCCGGGCCGCCGGCCTGCAGGAACCGTTGCGTCTGGTGCAACACGCCCGGAGAGACGGTCGAGAGGCACTCCAGTTCGGGGTTCGGCTCGCCCGTGCCGCTCACCACCAGCAGCGCCTGACCGCGAGCCGCCGCCGCCTTGCTGAGTGCCTGCCACCCGGGTACCGCGCTCAATCGGCCGAGGATGCGCACGACGATGACGCGCGCCACCGCAAGCACCCCGGCGAGCAGCTCCCCCATCCCCTCGGCGTCGAGATTTTGCAGGCTATGGCCGCGCACCGACGGGAAATCGGCAGGCAGAGCGGGCAGCGCGCGGCTGAGGGCCGCCAGATCGCTGTCCGCATGGGTCAACAGGACGATCGCGCAGGAGCCGTCGGCGAATGTTGTCTCGAGAGTTGGCGCTGCGCTCTGCAAGGTTTCCCCTGGGCTAAGTAATCGTCAGCGCAAACGCTTTGCGCACCAGCTCACCCCGGCCAGTGTGTCTGCGAGACGTTAGTCGACGGCTGGTCTCCTGGCTCGCGGTTTGACGCCGAGCGCCGCCTTCCCGGTTTCCCAGTGGCTTATGGCGCCCGGCTTACCGCCTACAGTTGCGGGGGCAGCTTCGGAGTGGATCCGAGAGCGGATCGCACCGAATTCCCATCACCGTCCAACGGCGTCATGCTAGGCGGTGCCGCCTTTCATGTCCATACGCGCGCGCGCGCGCAGGCCCATCGAACGCGAGTAGCACGTTCCGGCTCAGGCGTTGTGAGCACAGGCGACGGACAATTGAGCGCCGGCGACATCGGACCGCCTCCGGGACCGGTTGCGCAGCCTCACCTGCGGCTCGATCGCACGTCTGCGGGAGGATCCACGGCGATCAGATGCCCGCCGCACGGGAGGCCCCGGTTCGGAAAGACCCGAGAGGGCGCATGCCGAGGGCTCGCAAGGCCGGCCTCAGGCGCTCTTGCACCTCGTCTGGCTCCGCGGGGTCGAACAGAAATCCGGCCACCGTGCCCGAGTGCGATATCTGCAATCCGAGACAGCCGGCCTCACGGGCGAGGGCGCCGAGCTCGGCGAACCCCCGCATGGGCAGAAGGCGCTGATTGAGCTCGGCGCTGCGGGTCGCCACCTCGGCCATGGCGAGCGCATCGCCGGCCCGGCACGCGGCGCGCGCGCGGCGGATCAGCTCCTCATACTCGGTGAGCTCGGCGGCGGTATGGCGGGGCATGGCCAGGCCCAATGTATCGATGCCACCCCCCAGCGGATCGGTGTCGACGCTCACCACGAAGAACCGCGGAAGCGTGCCCTGCCAGCGCTCGAGGACTCGTCCCTGGCGCGGTGCGAACAGCACCGCCTCCTCGAACATGATCGGGTCTATGGCGCGCTCGGTCTCGACAGCAAGCTGCGCCAGTTGCTGCGGCTCGATGCGCGCCCAGTGGGCATCGCACACGGCGCGGATCGCGGCGACGACATCGCTGGTCGAAGATCCGAGCCCGAGACCCGGCGGTACCGGACAGTCCACGGTCAAACGGCCACCGGAGCGCCGCTCGCCGAGGAAATCGAGCGCAAGCCGGGCGGCACGCGCCGCCTTCACTTTCCAGGCCGGCTCGACCTCGAGACGCGCGTCCGGTCCGGGGACGAATCCGGCCCGGCTGCCGTGCTCGGGCACCGGCATCGTCACCAGGAACGGCACAGGCTCGGTCACGCCCTCGACGTCAGGCGCCCGCCAGACTCCCTGCAGGATCTCCCCGTGATGGCGCCCGGCAAAGCCGGCGCCGGTCCGGGGTCGCGTGTGAGCACGCGAAGTCTCGGACGGGTCCTCCCGGGCAGAAGACCTCTCACCCTCCAGCAGCCCGAGCTCATCGAAGGCAGCCACGGGGGGTCTCGTGCCGGGGTTGGTGCGCATTCCTCACCCGTCGTGGTGGCGCCATCGTCTTTTCAATCTCAGTAGTGACATTCACAGGATCCGACATTCGGTTCTCCACCTCCGGCGACCCGCTTGATGGCGCCTCCAGGCGCGGGGCGATCGCCGAATTCCCCGCACTATAGAGCAAGCCGCACTCGCACATGCCCCTCGCCGCCGTGCCCGACGGCACTGAGACTCCATCCAGCGACCGTAACGCCGATCAATGGTTGGAAACCCACCTCGGCGGGGCACCAAAACGCCGCAACCATTTGATTCATAAAGGCAATGCTCCCCATCACCGACTGGAGTATCATCGCGGCCTTTCCGACGGCACCGCGGCCCCGATCCGGGGCCCGGACCGCAAACTACTATTTGGGAGTTGACGGCATTGTCGACCACGACCCTCGATCCCCTCGATCTGTATGGAATCCGCGGCACGCTCACCGAAGAGGAGCGCATGGTGCAGGACGCCGTGCAGCGCCTCGTCAATGAGCGCGTGCTGCCCATCATCCGCGAGTGCTTCGAGGAGCACCGCTTCCCGCGCGACCTCATTCCCGAGCTCGCCGCCCTCGGCCTCCTCGGCTCGTCCCTGACCGGCTACGGCTGCGCCGGTCTGAACGCCATCTGCTACGGCCTCATCTGCCAGGAGCTCGAGCGCGGCGACTCCGGCATTCGCAGCTTCGTGTCCGTGCAGTCCTCGCTGTGCATGTATCCGATCCACGCATACGGGTCCGAGGAGCAGAAGCAGAAGTACCTGCCGCCCATGGCGCGCGGCGAGCTCATCGGCTGCTTCGGCCTTACCGAGCCGCACGGCGGCTCGGACCCGGCCAACATGAAAACCCATGCCCGTCACCGAGGCCGCGACTGGGTGCTCAACGGCTCGAAGATGTGGATCACCAACGGCTCGATCGCCGACGTCGCCGTGGTGTGGGCCCAGACGGATGACGGCATCCGCGGCTTCCTCGTCGACAAGGGCGCGCGAGGCTTCACCACGCAGCTGATCGAGCGCAAGTTCTCCCTGCGCGCATCCGTGACCTCCGCATTGTTCTTCGACGACGTCGTGGTCCCCCAGGAGTGCGTCCTGCCCGGCGTCGTCGGGCTGAAAGGCCCGCTGTCGTGCCTGACACAGGCGCGTTACGGCATCGCCTGGGGCGTCATCGGCGCGGCGCAGGCGTGCCTCGCCCAGATGCTCGACTACACCGGCACCCGAGAGCTGTTCGGCCGTCCGCTCGCCCAGAACCAGGCGATCCAGATCCGCCTGGCCGACATGGCGCGCCGCATCACCGGCGCGCAACTCATTGCGCTCGAGCTCGGGCGGATGAAGGAGCGCGGCGTGATGCAGCCGGTGCACGTGTCGCTCGCGAAGTGGAACAACTGCCGCATGGCGCTCGATGTGGCGCGGGACTGCCGGGACATGCTCGGCGGCGCGGGCATCAGCGCCGAGTACGCGCCCATCCGCCACATGCTCAACCTCGAGAGCGTTATCACCTACGAGGGCACCGAGACGATCCATGAGCTCTCGGTGGGACGCGAACTCACGGGACTCAACGCGTTCTGAGTCGACCTCGGGCGGAGGGAAGATTCCGAAGGAGCACGGCCGCCCTGTGGAATCCCGGGCTTTGCGGCGCACCGCAAAGCCCGGCCCTCCTCTCCTGCAGGCCTGCGCAGGCCCTGCAAACCACTGCGCGCGACGCGTCTAGCGAGGCCGCCGGGGCCTTCGCCCGTCAGTCCATTACGCCCCGTTTGCCGCGTCTCTCATGCCTCGCGGTCATATGGCGCACCACGCGCGCCCTGCTCAATCGTTGCGCAACCACCTGCTTTTGCAGGTGATTGCCGCCATACCAACCTCCCGCTACTGACCAGGCGATTTACACTCCTCGCGTCGCAGATCGCCGTCACCGGGTTGACTGAGCGGCTCATGACTTCCATCATGAGTCGCGAGACATACTTGCGGCAATGTAATTCACCAGGAGGAGTTTGACTCGCGCGCCCCGGCGCGCTCAGCGGCGGGTCTTGCGCGAGCGGCGCCGGCCCGGCTGCGGCTTCTTCACCCGCCCCGGCCTGTCGTACGGATTAGCGTCGGTGCGATACTCGACGACCACCGGTGTCGCGAACAGATCGAAGGTCTTGCGGAATACGTTGGTGAGATAGCGGGTATAGGCACCCGGTACCGAGGCGGTCTGATTGCCGTGGATCACGACGCGCGGTGGATTGCGCCCGCCCTGATGGGCATAGCGCAGCTTGATGCGCCGGCCGTGAACCAGAGGCGGCTGGTGTACGGTGATCGCGTGTTCGAGCGTCCGTGTCAGTTCGCGGGTGGGCATCTCCCTCATGGCCGCCTCATAGGCCCGCAGCACCGAATGGACCAGTTCCCCCACCCCGGTGCCGTGGCGCGCCGAAATGAAATGCAGCGGCGCGAAGGGCACGAAATCGAGCTTGAGCGCCAGCTGACGATGAATCTCCTCGCGCTGGTCCGTGGGAATACCGTCCCATTTGTTGACGGCGATGATGAGCGCGCGTCCCCGCTGCAGCGCAATTCCGAGCACGCTCGCATCCTGCTCGGCGACTGTGTCGTGCGCATCGAGAACCAGGATCACCACGTGCGCCTCGTCTATCGCCTGCAGTGTCTTGGCGACACTGGCACGCTCGACGACGTCCTCGACCTTCGAGCGGCGCCTCAAGCCCGCCGTATCGATCAGCGCGAAGCGGCGGCCGTCGCGCTCGAAGGGCACGAGAATGCTGTCGCGGGTGGTTCCGGGCTGGTCACTGGCAATGACTCGCTCCTCACCGAGGAGACGATTGACGAGTGTCGATTTGCCGACGTTGGGCCTGCCGATGATGGCGATGCGCACCTCCTGCGGATGGACCTCCTCCTCCGCAGCTCCCGTCAGGCCCTCGAGCACGAGGTCCATCAGATCTTCGCATCCCTGGCCGTGGCTCGCGGAAATTCCGACCGGCTCGCCGAAACCGAGGGTGTGGAAATCCGCCGCTGCAACCCCGAGATCGAGCCCCTCCGCCTTGTTGACGGCGAGGGTCACGGGTTTGCCGGCTTTGCGCAGCTCCCGCGCGACGAAGTGATCCTGTGGAGTCAGCCCTGCGCGCGCATCGACGACAAACACCAGCCGATCCGCCTCCTGCACGGCCCGCTCGGTCTGCTCCCGCATCTGCGACTCGATCCCCTTGGGGTTCTCGATGAGACCCCCAGTATCGATCAGCACGCACGGCACCGGGCCCAGCCGCCCGAATCCGTATTGGCGGTCGCGGGTGAGGCCGGGAACGTCCGCCACGATGGCATCGCGGGTGCCGGTGAGCACGTTGAACAGGGTCGACTTGCCCACATTGGGCCGTCCGACCAGGGCGATGACGGGCAGCATGCGCCGCGACCTTAGCGCATCATCAACGCGGCGAGACCCGGTATGCGCTGATCTCGCCGATGTCGTTGATGACCAGCACTTCGCTCCCGATGGCGATCGGCGGGTTGCTCACCCGGACCCCACCGCTCTTGACCCGGGCCTCGAAGGCGCCAGTGCGCTTGTTCAGCCAGTGCACGTAGCCCTGGTAGTCGGCGACGACGACTCCCTCGGCGCTGACCGCCGGCTTGGTCAAAGATCGGTAGCGAAGCGCCTTCTGGGTCCAGATGACAGCGCCGTTCTTGCGGTTGAGCGCCTCCACCGCTCCATCCTCCGTCGTCATGTAGACGGCGTTCTCCCCGAGCGCCAGGCCGCGGAAGCTCGAGGCCTTGTGGGACCACCAGGCCTGGCCGCTCTTGAGCGCCAGCATGTCCACCGTTCCGTGGTAACCCACGACGTAGACGTCGTTGTCGGCGACGATGGCCGGCCCCAGGACATCCGCGAGCCGCTCGATCGCGGTCCGACCGCGTGGCTGAGAAACAGTCGCCATCCACACCTGTGAGCCGTCCTTCGCGTTGACTGCCATGAGCTTGCCGTTGGCGAAGCCGCTGATGACCATATTGCCCGTGATGACCGGAGTCGCGGCACCACGCAGCGACAGCGAGGGCATTTCCTGCTCGGCTTCCCAAAGCTCGTGTCCGTCCTTGGGCGAGAGGGCATGGAGCGTCCCATCGATCGTGCGCACGGCGATGAGATCATCCGACACGGCGGGCGCGGAGATCACCGCGCCGGTCAACGCCACCTTCCACAGCGTTTTGCCGTCCGAAGCGTTCAACGCAACCACGTGCCCGTCGCTCGCGCCGACCACGAGCAGGTTGCCCTCCACGGCCGGCCCACCCCCGAGCGGCAGGCGGGTATCGGTGTGCCACAGGCGGCGCCCGGTATTGAGATCGAACGCGGCCACGAGTCCTCCATGGCCGGAGGCGAATACCCGGTCGCCCTGCACGGCGAGGCCGAGGCCCAGGCGCAACGCCTTGGCCTGCCCATCACCGAAGCCCAGGAAGTGGAAGCCACCCACCGATGCGCTCCAGATCTCGCGCACACGCAGTGTCGACTTGATGGGAGAGAGCTTGGCCGGCTGGTCGACCTGCTTGTGGGAGCAGGCGGCGAGCAACGCCACGGCGAGCGCCGCGACGCAGAGTCTCATCGATCGGTGGATGTGCGTGTGCAAGGTTCTACCCGCGGTGTTTGGGGTCAGCATGGCGCTATCGGGCGGCCGGCGCGGCGGCGGCCGGCAGGGCAGCCTTGGCGGCCGGCGGCTCAGACTGGTTTGCAGCCAGCGGCTCAGGCTGGTTTGCGGCCAGCTCGGAGATTTTGAGTTTCAGGAGGTTCGCATCCGTCTCCCCACCGGGGTCGGTGGCCTGGGCCAGACGGTATTGCGCAAGCGCGGCGGCCCGATTGCCCAAGGCATAGTAGGCATCACCTCGTACCGCGTCATACCGTGGCGCGAAGGCGCCCGGATTGACGCCATCGAGCGTCGCCAGCGCCGCCTGCGCCTCGTGCTGGGCGATCTGCACCCGCGCGAGCCTCAGCCGCGCGATCAACCCCAGGATGGCATCATGCGGGTGCAGCATGACGAGACGCAGCTCCGCAGCCGCGCGGTCGAGCTGCCCGTCGTTGACGAATGTCGCGGCCGAGGCGAGCCGGGCCTGATCGGCGTACGGCGTCGAGGCGTAATGACGCTCGATCTCTCCGGCCGCGGCGAATGCCTGGGTGTCATCTCCCCGGGCGAAGGCGCCTTCCATCTGCGCGTAGAGCGAATAGGCGCTCAACTCGCGCTGATCGATGTGTCCCTGCCACCAGCGATAGCCGCCGAAACCGAGCGCCGCGAGCGCCACGCCGGCCACGATGGACAACCCGTTCTCCCGCAGCCAGCGGAGCAGGGCTTCCCATCTTTCGCGTTCATCGAGATAACTCTCCACGACCTCTCCTCACATGTGTCCGGCTCAACCGGCGAGCATCGCCTCGATCGCCACGGCCAGGGTGGACAGCGGGCTTTCGCTCTGACCGGCCTCCCGGCGCAAAGGTTTCAAAGACGCCACGCCGCGCGCAAGTTCGTCATCGCCCAGGATGAGCGCCAGGGCCGCCGCGCTCCTGTCGGCGCGGCGGAACTGGGCCTTGAAGTTGCCGCCGCCGAGATTGAGCTCGAAGCGTCTGTTGGGCAGTTCGGCCCGCAGCCGCTCCGCCAGCGCAACACCGGCGGCCGTGGCCTGCGCACCGCTCAAGACGATATAGACATCGGGACCCGCGGCGCTTGCCACCGGCCCCGACTGCGTGAGCAGCGCCACCAGGCGCTCGATCCCCATCGCAAAGCCGATCCCAGGAGTGCTCTCACCCCCGAGCTGGGCGATCAGTCCGTCATAACGGCCGCCGGAGCATACGGCATCCTGGGCGCCGAGCGCATCGGTAATCCACTCGAACACCGTGCGGCTGTAGTAATCGAGGCCCCGGACGAGGCGCGGATTGATGCGAAAGGGTATGCCGATGGCCTCGAGCGAGGCGCACAGCGCCTGGAAATGCTCGCGGGACTCGGGATCGAGATGATCGGTGAGTACCGGGGCCGCCTCGATCAGCTCCCGCATCTCGGGATTCTTGCTGTCGAGGATGCGCAGCGGATTGCCCTCGAGCCGCCTGCGGCTGTCGGCATCGAGCCGCTCGTGATGGGAGCGAAAGTACTCGATCAGCTTCTCGCGGTACACCCGCCTCGCCTCCGGCGTGCCGAGGGAATTGATCTCCAGGCGCACCCGCTCGATACCGAGCCGGCGCCACAGGCGGGCCGTGAGCGCGATCAGCTCCGCATCCACATCCGGGCCGGGCAGACCCACCGCCTCGACGTCGATCTGGTGAAACTGACGGTAGCGGCCCTTCTGCGGCCGCTCATGGCGGAACATCGGCCCCGCGCACCAGAGTTTGTGCCGCTGGCCACGCAGCATGCCATTGGAGATGAGCGCGCGCATCACGCCGGCGGTGGCCTCCGGGCGCAACGTCAGGCTGTCACCGCCCTGATCCGCGAAGGTATACATCTCCTTCTCGACCACATCGGTGTACTCACCGATCGCCCGCTTGAACAGCTCCGTGCGCTCCACCACGGGAATGCGGATTTCCTCGTACCCGTAGGCGGTAAGCAGCTCGCGGGCAGCACCTTCCACTGCCTGCCAGGCACCGATCTCGGCCGGTAGGACATCGTTCATCCCGCGCACGGGTTGGATCTCTTGCGTCAACTCACTCCCCACCGGCTCGCGGTCCGGACAGGACGCGGCCATCGGCTGTGATCACGAACGAGGCGGCGTGATCGGATTGCACATAGGCGCTGATCGGCGTTACCCGGCCGTTCACCGCGAGCACCACCCCAGGCGCATACCCCAACAAGACGTGCAGCGGCGCCGTCCCGCGAACGGTCCGCACCGCAGCCGCGGGCGCGAGTGCGCGGTACACGTGCCGCCCGGCCGCATCGTCGACTTCGACCCAGCTGGCGGCGGCAAACCTCAGGGTGATCCGCACGATCCCCGCGGGCGCACCGCCGCTGAGCGCGACCGCCGGAGCCTTGCCGCCGGCCGGCCGGGCGAGCGCGCCAAGGGCCTGCGGCCCAGATTGAGCCGGCCGCGTGACGGGCGAGGCGCCCGCAACGAGTGCGGGTTTCGATGCCTGCAGCGCCCGCTGCCGCGCATGCCATCGTGACAGTCCCCACCACAGCGAGGCCACCACCACCAAGGCGACCACTACCCAGGCGGCCACCGCCGTCACCGGGCCCGCCGCGCGGCTGCTTCCCGAGCTTACGTGCGGGATGCGCGTCAAATCGGGCTCCGGGATCACCACGGCGCTCGCAAGCAGCTGTTGTAAAGACTCTGCCGACTCGCCGAGCAGCTCTGCATAGCGCCCGAGATAGCTCTTGACGTAGATCGGTGCTCCCAGAGAGCGGAAATCCTCGGTCTCGAGAGCCTCGAGAATGGCGGGGGCGATATGCAGCCTCTGTGCGGCCTGCTCGATCGTCAGGCTGCCCCGCTCTCGGGCGCTGCGCAGCCGCGTGCCGATACCGGCCGCGCGGCCCGCCCCGCCGCCCGCTTGTCCCGTCATTGCCGTCAACCTGGATTGTGCCCGAGACTGGCCAGCGCATGCGCCTGCGCCGAGTCCGGGAAATCGAGCTGCAGCTTGCGGGCGTAGAGTTCGGCATCGAGCTCATCGCGCTGGGCGCGCATGATCTTGACCGCCAGCAGCAGCAGGTCCGGCGTTTCCTGATAGGACGAAAGGTAGCGGGTGATCTCCGAGCGCGCCTGCGCGAGGCGCCCACGCCGGAAATCCATGTCCGCGAGCTGCCACGCGGCCTGCGCATAGCCCGGCTGCACGGCGAGCGCCGCGCCGAACATCCGCGCGGCTTCCTTGTAGCGGTGCGCCGAGCGCAGGCAGACTCCGGCATTGGCGTAGGCCGCGGCCGGCGTCAGATAGAGGGGATTGCGCGCCGCCTCGAGAAAGTATTTCACCCCCTCGGCCTCGCGGCCGTTGCTGCACAGGTACACCGCGTAGTTGTTCTGAAAATTCGGATTGCGCGGCGCGAGCCGCAACGCCTCACGAAACTCGTGATCGGCCCTCGCCCCCTCGTGCAGCCGCGCGAACAGCAGTGCCCGGGCGCTGTGTACGTTGGGATCGGCGGGGTTCTCTTTGACCGCCATGTCGAGCTTGTTCTTGGCCACCGCCAGCTCGCCGCGCTGCATGTATGCGATGCCGAGCTCGGTATTGTAGACCGCCGCCTGATGGTGCTCCCGCACCAACTGGGGGTTGGCGCAGCCGGCCAGCAGCCCCACTGCCAGTGCTCCCGCAAGCAGACAGTATCGTCGCCGCGGCATGCCGAGGCTCACGGCTGCACCGCCAGGCCGATCGTCCGGCTGCCCAGGCGCACCGTGGTGCGGTCAATGACGCGTCCGGCCAGCTGACCGCAGGCCGCATCGATGTCGTCCCCGCGCGTGCGGCGCACTGTCGCCAACACGCCGTGGCGGATGAGCTCATCGCGAAAACGCTGCACCGCCTCCGGCGCGGAGCGGCGGAAGCGCGTTCCCGGGAAGGGATTGAATGGAATGAGATTGACCTTGGCCGGATGACCCGCGAGGAGCCTTGCAAGCTTGAGGGCTTGCGCACGCGAGTCGTTGACGCCATCGAGAAGAACGTACTCGAAGGTGACGCTGCGACCATTGCGCTCGTCGATGTAGTGCCAGCAGGCCTCGAGGAGCTCTGCGATGGGATGGCGGCGATTGATCGGCACCAGCTCATTGCGAAGCTCATCGTCCGGGGCGTGCAGCGAGACCGCAAGCGCCACATTGCTTCGCTCGGCGAGCTTGTAGATCTGGGGCACGAGCCCCGAGGTCGAGAGCGTCACCCGCCGCCGCGACAGATCGAAACCGAAATCATCGAGGAGAATGTCGAGCGCGGGGACGACATTGCGGAAGTTCGCGAGCGGCTCCCCCATGCCCATCAGCACGACGTTGGTGACCGCACGCTCGCGCGCAAGATCCGCCACCGTGCCCGCCAGCTCGCGATTGGCGAGCCACACCTGCCCGACGATCTCGGCGGTGGTCAGGTTACGGTTGAAGCCCTGCTGTGCCGTCGAGCAGAACGCGCAATCGAGCGCACAGCCGACCTGGGAGGAGATGCAAAGCGTCGCGCGATCGGGCTCGGGGATGTAGACCATCTCGAACGCCTGGCTGCCATCGGCGCGCAGCAGCCACTTTCGCGTCCCATCCGCCGAGTGCTGCGTGGTGATGATCTCGGGAGGCCGTATGCATGCGCTCGCAGCGAGTTCGGCGCGGAAGTCCTTCGCCAGATCCGTCATACACTCGAACGCAGCCTCGCCGCGCTTGTACACCCAGTGCATGAGTTGACGCGCGCGGAAAGGCTTGCTGCCGAGCTCCGCCACGAAGCGCTCGAGCTCGGGCCGAGGCAAGCCCAGCAGGTTCGTGGTCGTGGCGGACGGGCTCATGGGCGTGGGTCGCGGCCTCAGCCGCGGGAGTGCAGCTCCGTTGTGCTGAAGAAGTATGCGATCTCGCGCTCGGCGGTCTCCGGCGCATCCGAGCCGTGCACCACATTCTGCTCGATGCTCAGAGCCAGATCCGCACGAATGGTTCCCGGAGCGGCCTTCTTCGGATCGGTGGCACCCATGATCTCGCGATTGCGCGCAATGGCGTTCTCGCCCTCGAGGACCTGCACGATCACCGGCCCCGAAGTCATGTAGCGCACCAGATCCTTGAAGAACGGGCGCTCGCGATGCACGGCATAAAAGCCTTCCGCCTCGCGCTCGGACAGGCGCATCATGCGGGCAGCGATGATCGAGAGTCCGGCGCTCTCGAAACGGCGGTACACGTCGCCGATGAGATTGCGGCCGACGCCGTCGGGCTTGACGATGGACAGGGTGCGCTCGAGCGCCATTCGGGTTGACCTTTCGGGATCTGGGGTTGAAAAGGGGCTCGGCCATCGCCCCCTTAAGGGGAGGGCATCCCGGCCGATACTAAGCCCCACAGTCTACCCGGAGGTCCCCCACCCGGGCAATTTAGACCGAAAAGCTCTCCCCGCAGCCACACTCGCCCGTCACATTGGGGTTGCGGAACCGGAAAGCCTCGTTGAGCCCCTGTTTGACAAAATCCACCGTGGTGCCGTCGATGAGGGGCAAGCTTTCGGGGTCGACGCACACCTTGACCCCGCGATCCTCGAACACCACATCGCCCGGGCGGACCTCGTCGGCATAATTAACAACGTAGGCGAAACCGGAGCAGCCGGTTTTGCGCACCCCGAGCCGCAGCCCGATACCCTGCCCCCGGGCGGCAAGGAAGTTCCGGATGCGATCGGCGGCGGATTCTGTAAGGGAGATGGCCATGGGATCGGGCGAGGCGGTACGTGCCGTGATTTTACACTTCTGCAGGCCAGTGTCGCAGGCACTCGTGCAGCGCGTCTTCGATCCTGAGAAGTCGACCCAGCTTTTCCACCGGCACGGCGAGCTCACGTGCCCAGTCCTCTGGCCTCCCCGGGATCAGCTCCGCCCGGGACCGCCCCTCGAGCCGCGCCGCCAGCCAGGCGGCCACGGCCAGGGTATGGGGACATCCGTATGCCTTGAAGGAGGCGCTGCAGACCGATCCATGCCGCACCTGCAGCCTGAAGCGAACCCAGACCTCCTGCCCCGGGCCGCCTGCCTCGCCCATGATCCCGGCGCCGCCGGTCCTCGTCGGCCACGCTGCCCGGACGTCCTCAGGACCTTCGGAGGCCGGCGACAGCGCCCGCAAACGCTCGAGCTCCCGCCTCACCGCGTTCGCCGCCCGCTCGAGCTCGGCAGCGGTCGTGAACCGGCCGAAGCTGAACCGAAGCGAGCTTTGCGCCAGCTCGGTATCCCGTCCGAGGGCACGCAGCACGTAGGAGGGTTCGGCCGAGGCGGAATTGCAAGCCGAACCGGTCGAGACGGCGAGTTCGCCGAGCCCCTTCACCAGGCTCTCTCCCTCGACGCCCTCGAACGACACGTTGAGGATGCCCGGCACGCGCGGCTCGCCCTCCCCGTTGAGATGGGTCCCACCGAGTGAGGCCAACCTGCTCCACAGCGCCTCGCGCAGCAGCATCAGCCGTTCGCTCTCCTGCCCGAGCAGCGCCCCGGCCCGCTCGCACGCCACCCCGAAACCAACGATCTGATGGGTCGGCAGCGTTCCCGGCCTCAGCCCCTTCTCCTGCCCGCCGCCGAATGTCAGCGGCTGCAAGTGCGGTTTCGCGCCAGCGCGCACATAGAGCGCCCCGATCCCCTTCGGCCCATAGAGCTTGTGGGCCGTGAAGGACATGAAGTCGATCGCGAGCGAGTGCACGTCGATCGGGATCCTGCCGACGGCCTGCGCGGCGTCGGTGTGAAACGGGATGCCGCGGTCGCGGCACAGCGCGCTGATGGCCTCGATGTCCTGGATCACGCCGGTCTCGTTGTTCACCAGCATGAGCGACACCAGCACCGTGTCAGGGCGAAGCGCCGCGGTCACGGCCCGCGGGTCTATGGTGCCGCTGCGCCCGGGCGTCAGCAGGGTAACCGCGAAGCCTTCCCGCTGCAGATGCTTGCAGGGATCGAGGACGGCCTTGTGCTCGATTCGTGAGCTCACCACGTGACGGCCGCGGTGGGCATTGGCGCGCGCTATGCCGAGCAATGCCATGTTGTCGGACTCGGTCGCCCCGGAGGTGAACACGATCTCCTCGGGACAGGCCCCGATGAGCGCGGCCACTTGTCGCCGCGCTGCTTCGATGCGCTCGGCCGCGCGCCGTCCGAACACATGCGTCGAGGAGGGATTGCCCCATCCGCCCTGCGCCCGCAGGCACTCGATCATGGCCTCGGCCACCGCGGGGTCGACGGGGGTGGAGGCCGCGTAGTCGAGATAGACCGGCTCGAGCTCGGGCTCGGTCACGACTCACCGGCCTTGCGCCTGCGGCTCTGCACGGCCGTCAGGATGCCGCGCAGAATATTGACCTCGTTGCGATCGAGCTCGGCGCGCTGCAGGAAGCGCCGGATGCGGCCCATGAGGTGCGTGCCGCTCTGGGTGCGGTCGCGAAAATCGATTTCCGTGAGCACCTGCGACAGATGCGCATACAGGCGCTCCATCTCCTGTGGATCCGCCAGAGGGTCCGCGGACGACAGCCGCTCGATGCCACCGGCGCGAAACAGCTCGTAAACGACGATCTGTACCGCCATGGCGAGATTCAGCGAAGGGTAAGTGTCGCTCACCGGGATCCGCACCAGCACGTGCGCCGCCTCGAGCTGCTCGTTGGTGAGACCGGCGCGCTCTGATCCGAAGAGGATCGCCGCCGGCCCACGGCCGGATTCGCTCAGGATCCGCCCGGCCGCCTCCCGCACATCGAGCACCCGAAATCTCTGATCCCGCTCGCGCGAGGTGGTGGCGGCGATGAAGCCGCAGCCGGCAAGGGCCTCCTCCACCGACCCGACGACACGCGCGCGAGCCAACAGGTCAGCGGCGCCCGAGGCGCGTGCAATGGCTTCGCTGTGGGGAAACTGCTTCGGCCCCACAAGGACGAGCTGCTCGAGCCCCATGTTCTTCATCGCCCGAGCGACCGCCCCGATATTGCCCGGATGGGAGGTCTCGACCAGGACGACGCGGATATCGGGAGCTGTCATGGCCAATACGCTACTACAGGGCCCCGGCATCGCCCAGGCGCCTCGGGGCGGCCCGATGGCGACTCGGCGCCGCAGCCGGCGCCTCGCGCGCGGGCTACTTGCCTTCGGTTGCCGCCCCAGGGTCCGGACGGTGCAGCTTGCTGTGGCGATGGCCGTAGAACACGTACACGACCACACCGACCGCCGTCCACACCACCAGCCGCACCCAGGTGCTGTGCGGCAGATTCCAGATCATGAACCCGCAGACCAACGCTCCGGCGATGCAGGTGACCCACGGCGCCGGCACCTTGAAGGGACGCTTGAGGTCCGGCCGGGTATAGCGCAGGACCAGCACTCCGATGCACACCGTCACGAACGCGAGCAGAGTGCCGATCGAGACCAGCTCTCCGAGAAGGCCCACTGGAAACAGACCACCGATCACGGCGGCGCATACCCCCGTGACGATCGTGCCGGTGGAGGGGGTCCGGAACTTCGGGTGGATCTTGGCGAAGGTCTGCGGCAGCAGCCCGTCCTGCGCCATCGCGTAGAAGATGCGCGCCTGGGCGATGGTCATCACGAGCATCACCGAGGTCATGCCGAGGATGGCGCCCAGATCGACCGGCACGCTGAACCAGTGCAGCTGCGGGTAGGTCTGCAACGCGAGCGCGATCGGCGCGGCGACGTTGAGCTTCGTGTAATTCACCATACCGGTGAGCACCGCGGCGGTGACCACGTAGAGCAGCGTGCAGATGACGAGGCTCGAGAGGATGCCGATGGGCATGTCCCGCTGCGGATTCTTCGCCTCCTGGGCGGTCGTCGAGATGGCGTCGAATCCGATATAGGCGAAGAAAATCACGCCCGACGCCGCGAATACCCCGCTCCACCCGTACTCACCAGGACCGATGTTCTTCGGGATGAACGGGTGCCAGTTGGCGTGCTGGATGAAACCCATGCCGAGCACGATGAACAACACCACCACGGCGACCTTGAGGCTCACGATGACCGTGTTGAACTCGGAGGACTGCTTGATGCCGATGTAACAGATCGTGGCGAGCGCGGCCACGATGAGCACCGCCGGCACGTTGAGGATGGCTCCGGAATGCGCCACCGAGAAGCTGTCCGGCGCGGCCTGCATGAACGGCGCGTGCGACAGCGCGTACGGTATGTGCAGGCCGAATTCGAGCAGCAGGCGGTTGACGTAGCCGGACCACCCCACCGATACCGTCGCCACGGCAAACAGGTACTCGAGGATGAGGTTCCAGCCGATGAACCAAGCGATACCCTCGCCCAGGGTGGCGTAGGTATAGGAGTAAGCGCTGCCGGACACGGGCACCATGGCGGCGAATTCCGCATAACAAAGGCCCGCCAGAGCGCAGCCGATGCCTGCCACGATGAACGACAGCACCAGCGCAGGTCCGGCGTGCTGCGCCGCCGCCACGCCCGTCAGGACGAAAATGCCGGTACCGATGATCCCCCCGATACCCAGCATCGTGAGCGCCGTGGCCGAGAGCGTGCGATTGAGCTTGTGGCCCGCGGCGTCCGCCGCCTCCGCTGCCTCGATTTCGGCGACCGTTTTTGTAGCGAACAGTTGGTTCTTCATTGCCGGACTGTACACGCGCCAGTGCCGGAAATCGAGCCACGGGGGTCGGAGCCGGACGCGCCGCGGACTCGGCTCAGCGATCCCTGAGCTCCTCGGGCACGAACGGCGCGAACAGCTCTAGCAAGGCGGTGTACACCTTGGGCGTGCCGGCGATGACATTGCCCCCCTGGCGGTACTCGGCGCCCGTGAGCGTGCCGATGTGCCCGCCCGCCTCCTGCACGAGCAGCGTGCCCGCCGCGGTGTCCCAGGGCGAGAGCCCGAACTCCCAGAATCCGTCGATCCGGCCCGCCGCGACATAGGCCAGATCGAGCGCCGCCGCACCGGGCCTGCGGATCCCGGCGGTGTTTTGCGTGGCCGCCTTGAGCATGGCGAAGTAGGCATCGACATAGCGCGCATCGGAGCGGAACGGAAACCCCGTGCCGATCAGAGATCCTTCCAGCGTGCGCTGCTTGCTCACCCGGATCCGGCGGTTATCGAGATGCGCCCCACCGCCGCGCGAGGCCGTGAACAACTCCTGGCGCATCGGGTCGTAGACCACGGCGTGCTCGAGCCTGCCCCTTTGCTGGCAGGCGATCGAGACCGCGAACACCGGGAAACCGTGCAGGAAATTGGTCGTGCCATCGAGCGGATCGATGATCCAGAGCGTCTCGTGCTCGCCGCTCGCGCCGCTTTCCTCGGCGAGCACGGCGTGGTCCGGATAGTGGCGGCGGATGATGGCGATGATCTCCGCCTCCGCGGCCCGGTCAACCTCGGACACGAAGTCGTTGCGCCCCTTGGAGGTGATGGTCAGCGCTTCGAGGCTGTTTAGACTGCGGACGATGACCTCGCCCGCGCGCCGTGCGGCGCGGACCGCGATATTGAGAAGAGCGTGCACGTGAGATTGAGTTCCGCTGGCCCCGTGTCCTCAGGGCAGGTGATCGACGGCCGTCTTCCTGACGGTCGGAAAGAGGTGCTCGGCCGTGAGGCCGCACTGCAGCGCGATCGCGCTCGAGATGTAGATCGAGGAATAGGTGCCGGCCAGGATGCCGATGAGCAGCGCCGCCGAGAACCCGCGCAGCACCGGTCCGCCGAGCACGAGGAGCGCCACCACCACGATCGAGGTCACGACCTTGGTCATGATGGTGCGCGAGAGGGTCTGGTTGATGGCCTGATCGAGCACGACGTTCGGCGCGAGCCGCCGGTTGCCCTCGAAGCGCTCGCGGATCCGGTCGAACACCACCACCGTATCGTTCAGCGAGTAGCCGATGACGGCAAGCACGGCCGCCACCACGTTCAGGTCGAACGACATCTGCGTCGCGGCGAAGAATCCGAGCACCAGGATCGGATCGTGCAGCACGGCGAGGATGGCGCCGAGGGAGAGCCGCCAGGTGTGGAAGCGCCAGGCGATGTAGATGAAGATCAGCACCAGGGTACCGGTGAGCGCCCACCACGCGCTGCTCAACAGCTGCGAGCCTACCTGCGGTCCCACCACGGACAGCGAGATGCCCGACACTCCCGGATTGACGGCCTTGAGCGCCGCATCGAGCCGCGTGCGGATCTGCTGGATCTTCACGCCCGGCTCGGGCGGCAGGCGAACGCCGATCTGGCGCGAGGAGCCGACGTTCTGCACCACCGCGTTGTGAAATCCCGCGACGGCGAGCTGCGTGCGCACGGCCGCGAGGTCGGCGGTCACCGGGAAGCTCGCCTGGGCGCTCACCCCGCCGGTGAAGTCGATGGCCAGATTAAGCCCCCGGGTAAAGAGCATGGTGATCGAGGCGATCATGAGCACGATCGACAGTCCATACCACACCTTGCGGGTGGCCATGAACGGGTAGTTGGTCTGATGGCTGAAAAATTCCACGAGCGATTCCCCAGGGAGCCTGTTAGATGTGCAGCCGGGCGATCTTGCGCCGCCCGCCGTACATGAGGGTGACGAGGGCGCGGCTGCCCATCAGCGAGGTGAACATGGAAGTGGCGATGCCGAGGGTCAGCACCACCGCGAAGCCGCGAATCGCGCCCGTACCGAAAATCCACAGCACGAGGCCGGCGATCAGCGTCGTGATGTTGGAATCGGCGATGGCGGAGAACGCCTTCTCGAAGCCGGCGCGAATCGCCGCCTGCGGCGAGACACCCTTCCTCAGCTCCTCGCGTATGCGCTCGTAGATGAGGACGTTGGCATCGACCGCGATGCCGACCGTGAGGATGATGCCGGCGATGCCTGGCAGCGAAAGCGACGCGTGCATCATCGACAGCAGCGCGGTCAGCAGCACGACGTTGGCGACCAGCACGAGGTCAGCCACAAGGCCGAACACCTTGTAATAGATCGCCATGAACGCCAGCACCCCGATCATGCCGACCACCAGCGCGGTGACGCCCCACTTGATGTTCTGGCGGCCGAGACTCGGCCCGATGATCTGTTCGCCCACCTGCGCGATGGGCGCGGGGAGCGAGCCGGAGCGCAGCAGGATGGCGAGATCCTGCGCCTCCCCGAGCGTGAGGCCGGTGATCTCGAAGCGATCGGCGAACACGCCCTGGATGGTCGCGTCGTTGATGACCTTCTCTTTCGTGACGTAGCTGATGACCTTCTTGCCGTTCACCACGGAGGTCACACTGTGC
>DAIDHH010000048.1 GCA_027452045.1 Gammaproteobacteria bacterium | reverse complement strand
AGATTAGGCTCGGCGCAGAAGGGCGCGTAGGCCTGCGCATTGCCCGCGCGGAAGCCCTTCGCGGCCGATACGTACAGGAGCGTCGACTGGCTCGCCTGGTAGGACAGCGCCACTTTCGGGTCGAGGCCGCTCTGGCTGTTCGACTGCGGATCGCTCGCCGTCGGTCCGAAGTTCATGAAGCCATCTGCGGTGTAGTCGGTGTGCTGGCGCAGCCAGTACTGGCGCGCCCCGAGCGTCAGGGTGTAGCGGGGCAGGAACTTCCAATACACCTGGCCGAACAGCGCGTAGTCCTTCTCCGCGCCCGGATTGCGTTGTGTCCATATGAGGTCGTTGGGCCACGCGCCCACCACTTGATTGTTCACGGTCGCAGCGACCAGGCCGTTCGCGTACGTCGGCGGGATGTAGAAGAGCGCGCGCGAGTTCGACACGAAAAGACCGAACGTGCCGCTGACGCCGTGCACCGGCTTGAAGGAGAAGCGCGTCTCGTTGTTGAACTGGTTGAAGTAGTGATCGCCCTGCCAGAAGTACGGCTGCGGGGGCAGGCCCGAGACCTGGTAATAGTCGGCAAAGATCTGCTGCGTGCCGTAGGTCGAGTCCTCGATGTCCCGCGTGTGGCGGTGGAAGTAGCTGGTCGCGGACACGAGGTCCCAGCCGTCGCCGCGGTATTTCAGCGTGAGGGATGCCATCTGCCAGCGGTCGAATGCCGTCGGCTGGACGTCGAACGCCCGATCGAGCGTGTAGACGGGGGTGAACTGCGGCAGTGGCGCGAAGGTCGCCGGGAAGCCATGATACTTCTCTTCCTGAGTCATCAAAAGGAGCGTCGCATCCAGACGATTCGAAAGCCGCCACAGCGTGTTGATGCTGCCGCCATAGGCCGTGATGGCCCCCTGGTCACCGACACTGCTGCGCGGCACGTCGAGGAAGGGATTGGTGACGCCGGGGCTCGCCGGATCGGTAGGATAGGTGCGAGTCAGGTAGCCGGCGTCGTGGTTGTAGAAGCCCACGATGCGCATGGCGAGCACGCGCGGTACGAGCGGGAGATTCACCACCGCGTTCGCGCCGTAATCGGGGCTGCCGCCGCCGGATGTGGCGCCGATGTCGGTCGCCGCATGCCCCTGGAGCCTCTCGAGGTCTGGTTTGTTCGTGACCAGCTTGACGTTGCCACCGAGGGAGCTCTCGCCATAGAGCGTGCCCTGGGGGCCCTCCAGCACCTGGATGTTGTCGATATCGACGATGCGCGGATCCACCGAGCTCGGCATGGGCGTGTCATCGATGTAGAAGCCCGTGGCGCCGGAAGTTCCGAACAGGTTCTGGCCGGTAATGCCGCGAATCGCGACGGTGCGCGCATCTGCGAAGCCGGTCGGGCCGGAGCCATAGGTGAAGGACAGGTTCGGTGTCTTGGTGGCGTAGTCGGCGAAGGACTTGATGTGAAAGTCATGCAGCGCCTGCGGCGTGAAGGCGGTGATGCTCTCTGGAACGCGCGCCAATGGCTGGCTGAACTTCTGCGCGGTGACCACGATTTCCCCGAGTAGCGCGCCCGCTGCAGGGGATGCGGGTCCTGGAGCCGGATCTTGCGCGAGAAGCGGTCCGGCGGCGCCGAGCGCCGCGACGAACAGGGCGCAAAGCGCCGCCTCCGGGTGTCGGTTCCGGGATTTCATTCTCGAAAGCTTCATGTCGTCTCCCCCGTTTGGATTCGCGTGATCGGCTGTTGTGGTTGCGCCCGTCAGAGAGCGCCGTAGCGCCGCACATCGGTGGCGGGATTCAGGAAGGCGTTGATGACCGTTGCGCAGCCCCGCGGGTCTTCCCAGAACGGGTTGTGGCCAAGCCCGGGGAAGATCACCACCTTGGCGTGCGGCAGGGCCCGCTCGAGCGAGCGGCGCATGGACGGGAGCATGATCGGGTCGCGGCTGCCCCAGATGAGCAGGGTGGGCGCGGTGAGCTGCGGCAGGGTGCGCGCGAGGTCGCCGAGGTCTCCCAGACCCTCATTGAGCACCGCGAGCCACACCCCGAGCGGAATTTTCGCGGCATTGCGGCGCTCGCGCCGCAGGAAGCGCCGATCGACGGGAGTCGGGGATGACCACCACTCCCGCATGAACTTCGAGTCGGGATCGATGGGCTCCTTGAGGCGGCGGATCTGCGCCGTCCAGTCGTATTGCGGACCGGCAGACTTGGGGGCGGGACCGGCCGTCGAGGAAATCAGCACGACCCGCAGGGTGCGCTCCGGCCAGAGCTCCGCGAAGGTCTGCGCGACGATGCTGCCCAGGGAATGCCCGACGATGTCGGCGCGGCGCACGTGCAGCCTGTCGAGCAGCAGCTTGATGTCATAGGCGAAGTCGTAGCGCGTGTAGCAGCACTCGGGCTTGCTCGACTCGCCGTGTCCCCTCAGGTCGACGAGAATGAGGCGAAAGCCCTTCGACAGGTAGGGCACGAGCGACGCCCAGTCGAGGTCGCTGTCGGTGTAGCCGTGGATGAGGACCACCGGTGTGCCGGTGGGATCCCCAAGCGGCACGTAAGCCATGGAAATGCCGTCCGGGAGCCTGACGACCCGACGCGCGGCATCCAGAGGCCGCAGATGGATTCGAGGCGCCACGGCGCCGGCGGCGGTCGTGGCCATCAGGGCGAGAGCGAGTGCGGCGAAGGGCGCGAGGCGCGCCCGCAGGCGGGACGGGGTGTTCATGATCTGCTCCTCAACTCCATGCGGCGCGAGCCCGGACCTGCGATCGGACCGATGCACTGCGTTTTGAGCTGCTCGATGGCCCGCAGGATGGCGGGCGGGAACGGGGCGGTCGCGGGCGTCTGCCCCTGCGCGACGTGGAGGAGCATGAGTTCGGCCGTGGCGGCGGGCTCTGCCTGGCCCGCGCACGCGAGCTGCAGGGCCACATGGATTCGCTTCGCATCGCTGCCGAGGATGGCGGCGCTCACTTCGACCACATCGCTCTGGTGCACTTCCCTCAGGTAGTGGATGTGCATCTCGACGGTGTAGAGCGTGCAGCGCGAGCGCTCCCGGTAGGGCGCATCGAGCCCCAGGCGATCCATCAGGGCGTCCGTGGCGAGGCTCAGGATGAGCCCATAGTAGGCATCGCGCAGATGACCGTTGTAGTCGATCCATTCCGCCGCGATCGGCGTCTTGTAGAGTGGTGCGGCCGGCATCGGCGCTGCCTCCCCGCTCGCTGCCGTGCTCAGCGGATTCTCAGCCGCTCGCGCGCCTGGGCGGGCGAGAGGATGCGGGCCCCCATGGCCTCGATGATGGTGCGCGCCCGCTCGACGAGTTGCGCGTTGCTCGCATAGACACCGCGGCTGAGGTAGAGGTTGTCCTCGAGTCCCACCCGGACATTGCCGCCGAGGAGGATGGATTGGGCCACCCAGGGCATCTGCATGCGGCTGATGGCGAAGGAAGTCCAGATGCACTGCGCCGGCAGCGTGTTCACCATGGCGAGCAGGTGGCCGACGTCCGCTGGCACACCGTACGGAATGCCCGCGCACAGCTGGATGAGCGCGGGCGCGGGAATCAGACCCTCTTCGATCATCTTGCGAACGAACCAGAGATTCCCGGTATCGAACACTTCGAGCTCGGGTTTCACGCCGAGGTCGCGCAGGATGGCGGCGCCGCGGCGCAGATAGTCCGGGGTCGACACGTAGGCGCGGTTGCCGTCGCCGAAGTTGAGACTGCCGCAGTCCAGGGTGGCGATGTCGGGACGGTAGAGCCCCTCGTGACAGAGGTCGATCACGTGCTGCATGCGCCGTTCCTGGCTGACGAAGTCGGTGCCCGGCGCGGGAGTGTCGTCGAGGCCGTGCTCGCCGACGCAGATGTAGCCACCCATGCCGCACGTCAGGTTGACGATCACATCGACACCGCTTTCGCGGATGCGCTTGACCACCTCGCGGTAGTGGCGAGTCTCCATGCTGAAGGCGCCGGTCTCGGGGTCGCGCACGTGGACGTGCACGATGGCCGCGCCTGCTTTGGCGGCCTCGATGGCGGTTGCGGCGATCTGCTCCGGAGTGACCGCGCAATGGGGGCTCTTGGTGACCTTGGTGTCATCGCCGGTCACGGCGCAAGTGATGATGACGTCGTGATTCATGATGCAAGACCTCGCGGTGGCCCCCGACTGTAAATATTATTGCGGCGATAATATAGACTGCGAAATGGAGGGCTGCAATAGGCGCAGTGGCGGCCCCGAGACCGGGGAGGGCAGCAGCCCCGAGGCGCCGCAGCGGCGCCGTGGTCGCAGTGGGGCGAGCGGCGGCCTCAGTCGGCCGCGTGCGTCGCGGCGGGGTTCGAGGAGCGGGTGGCACGCGCTCTGCGCTCATCGCGCAGCATGCGCCGGTAGTCGATCGGCTGGATGGTCTTGATCATGCACTTCCAGCCGTCGGCTTTCACGAAGTCGAACTTTGCGCTGACGGTATCGGCGAAGGAGGTGAGGCCGATCCGGTTGGAGAACATGAGATCCGTGCAGGGCGGATAGACGGTGATGAGATAGGCCTGGTGGATGTCGGTCCAGACCACCAGCTGGTAGTGGCTGATCGGTTCCCAGCCGTTGTACGTGGTCATGCGGGTATAGCGGGGGATGGGCTTGCCGGCATACGCCTCGAATCGGGCGCGTTCGGCCGCTTCGCGCCTGACCAGGGGGATGCCCGAGCAGGAGGTGAGCAGCGCCACCGCGAGCAGTAGCCAGGCAGCGCCGTACGGGTGCACCGAGGGTCTCATCCTTCTCGCCAGAACGCCTCGGGGCCCCGTCGGTTGACGGCGACGCGCCGCAGCGCGTGGCTGCTCAGCCCGGCATCAGCACGAGCACGGCAAGCGGCGGCAGATGCAGGGTGAGCGAATGGGGCCGGCCGTGGGAGGGAACGTCATCGGCCTGGACGCTCCCGAGGTTCCCGATGCCGCTGCCGCCGTACTCGGCGGCGTCGCTGTTCAGGCGCTCCAGCCAGCGGCCGCCCAGCGGAACGCCCACGCGATAACCATCGCGTGGCACCGGCGTGAAATTGCAGGCGATGAGAACACAGTCGCCGCCTTCTCGAGCGCGGCGCAGGTACACGATGACACTGTCGTCGGCGTTATCGCAGTCGACCCATTCGAACCCCTCGGCACTGAAGTCGAGCTGGTGCAACGCCGGGGTCGAGCGGTACAGGGTGTTCAGATCCCGGACCCATCTGCGCAGCCCCGCATGCGGGGCGTGCTGCAGCAGGTCCCACTCGAGGCTCTCCTCGTGCCGCCACTCGCTCCGTTGGCCGAATTCCCCGCCCATGAACAGCAGCTTCTTGCCCGGATGGGTCCAG
This sequence comes from Gammaproteobacteria bacterium, assembly GCA_027452045.1. Taxonomy (GTDB): domain Bacteria; phylum Pseudomonadota; class Gammaproteobacteria; order Steroidobacterales; family Steroidobacteraceae; genus 13-2-20CM-66-19. The sequence goes on along the minus strand of DAIDHH010000048.1, from coordinate 18,173 downwards.
AGGTAGCCGCAGAGCAGCCGCAGGCCGGCGAAGCGCTGCCAGTCATCTCCCGCCATCTTGCCAAGGAGCGACCCCTTGCCGTGCACGACCTCGTCGTGGGAGAGCGGCAGCACGAAGTTCTCGTTGAAGGCGTACCAGAGGCTGAAGGTGATCCGGCTGTGTTGAAATTTGCGATACACCGGGTCTGCCGACAGGTACTTCAGCGTGTCGTGCATCCAGCCCATGTTCCATTTCATGCCGAAACCGAGCCCGCCGAGATGCACGGGCCGGGAGACCATGGGCCACGCGGTGGATTCCTCGGCGATGGTCTGTGTGTCGGGGTGATCGCGGTAGACGGCGAGATTCAGCTGCTTCACGAACTCCACCGCCTCGAGATTCTCGTTGCCACCGAAGCGGTTCGGAATCCATTCGCCCTCGCGCCGCGCGTAGTCGAGGTAGAGCATGGAGGCCACAGCGTCCACCCGCAGCGCATCGACGTGGTACTTCTCCAGCCAGAACAGCGCGTTGCTCAAGAGGAAATTGCGCACCTCCGCACGGCCGTAGTTGAATATCGAGCTGTCCCAGTCCGGGTGATGGCCCTGGCGCGGATCGGCGTGCTCATAGAGATGCGTGCCGTCGAAGAAGGCCAACCCGTGCTGGTCGGAGGGAAAGTGCGATGGCACCCAGTCGAGGATCACCCCGATACCGCGCCGATGCAGGTAATCGACGAAGTACATGAAATCCTGCGGCGTGCCGTAGCGGGAGGTCGGGGCGAAGTAGCCCGTGACCTGATAACCCCAGGACCCGTAGAAGGGATGCTCCATCACCGGCATAAGCTCCACATGGGTGAAGCCCATCTCGGTCACGTAGTCGGCCAGCGCGTGTGCGAGTTCGCGGTAGTTGAGCCAGCGCCGCCCGTCCTGCGGGTTGCGCATGAACGATCCCAGGTGCACCTCGTAGATCGACCAGGGCGCATCCAGGGCATTCGCCCCGGCGCGCGAGCCGAGCCACTGCCCGTCGCCCCACTCGTAGGCGAGATCCCACACGACCGAGGCGGTGCGCGGCGGCTGTTCGCAATGAAACGCGAACGGATCGCTCTTCGCCACCGTGTAGTCTCCCAGCCGCGAGACTATGTGATACTTGTAGAGCGTCCCGGGGCCGATGTCCGGGATGAAGGTTTCCCATATTCCGGAGGAGTCCTGACGCGGCGCAAGCGGGTGAGTGGCGGGGGTCCAGCCGTTGAAATCCCCGATCAGCGAGACCGAGGCGGCGTTCGGCGCCCACACCGCGAAGCGCGTGCCGGCCGGGCGGACCCCGCCCGCGGGCAGGGCGTGCGCGCCGAGTTTCTCGTACGCTCGTCCATGCGTACCCTCGCGGAACAGGTAAATGTCGTGTTCGGTCAGCAGCACCCGTGCAGTGTAGCAACTACCACCGGCGCATGCCGAAGCCACTCGTCATAGGTCACCGCGGCGCAAGCGGTTATAGGCCGGAACATACCCTGGCGGCCTATCGGCTTGCGCTCGAGCAGGGAGCCGATGCGCTCGAGCCGGACCTCGTCATGACCCGCGACGGAGTGCTGGTGGCGCGTCACGAAAACGAGCTCGGCGGCACGACGGATGTCGCGCGGCATGCGCGCTTTGCATCCCGGCGCACTACCAAGATCATCGACGGCGAGGCCGTCACGGGCTGGTTCACCGAGGACTTCACTCTGGAGGAGCTGAAGCGCCTGCGCGCGCGCGAGCGCATCCCGGACTTGAGGCCTGGGGGTCGCGATTTCGACGGGCTGTTCGAGATCGCCACGTTCGAGGAGATCCTCGAGCTGCGCCAGGAGGTCGAGCGGCAGCGGTGCGGGCTCGCGCTCGGGCAGCCTCCCGAGCCGATCGAGCTGTATCCCGAGATCAAGCATCCGAGCCACTTCGCCTCGGTGGGTCTGCCCATGGCGGAGCCGCTCATCGGGACGCTCGAGCGCCACGATTGCCGCGGGCCCGAGGCCGGCGTATTCCTGCAGTCGTTCGAGACCTCCATCCTGAGGACTTTGAGCCGCCTCACCCGACTGCCGCGGGTGCAGCTCATCGAGGGCGAGGGCGCGCCATTCGATCTTGCCCGCTCGGGCGATGCGCGCACCTTCGACGATCTGCTGACTCCACGGGGTCTTGCGGAAATCGCCACCTATGCCGCGGGCATAGGCCCGGCGAAATCCCGAGTCATTCCCCGGGATGCGAACGACGGGCTTGCCCCGCCGAGCCCGCTCATCGCCGCTGCGCATGCCGCGGGACTGCGGGTGATTCCCTGGACTTTCCGCGCCGAGAATGTCTTTCTTCCCGCTTCGATGCGCTCATCGGACAGGGCTGCCGACCGGGGCGACTTGGACGCTGAGCTGCGCTGCTTTCTCGAATCCGGAATCGATGGGTTCTTCACCGATCAGCCCGACATCGGTGTGCGCGCACGGGACGCCTTCCTGCGTTCGCGGCACGGTTCAGCTTGAACTCAGGCTGGCGGCCCCGCCATACGCCGTCCATCCCAATGGGACGGATGCTTTATACTTGCCCATTGGGAGAGATAGGCCCATGACCGAAATCGCTGATACCTTCGATTCTGCATTCACCAAGGCCGTCGATCTGGGCAATCGGATGGCGGATAAGGACCGTGACGCCGACCTGTGGGACATCGCCGACGGGCTGCTCGCGGGAGCGCTGCAATACTGGCTCTATTCGCGCCAGCCCTGTGGTGATCCACGCTGCCAGGACTGCATGCCCATCAGTACGGCCGAGGGACGCATGGCGGAACTGAAGCGCCTGATCGAGCAGCTCGCCGCCGAGAGCGAGTACTTCCATACCCCGACCGATTCGAACGCGGGCCGCGCCTGAGCCTGCCCGCCCCCGGTTCCAGGGGGCCCATTCACTGCCGAAGCACCTCGCGTAAGATGGCAGATTTGCATCCGAGAAGGGGAAGCTGAGTGACCCAGATCGATCTCGAGCCCGGCCCACGCGCCGGTGAGCCCATCGACGCCGAGGTGGTGATCATCGGAGCGGGGCCCTGTGGCCTCTTTCAGGTCTTCGAGCTGGGATTGCTCGGGATCGGCGCACACGTGGTCGATTCACTTGCCCACCCGGGGGGGCAGTGCACGGAGCTTTATCCCGAGAAACCCATCTACGACATCCCGGCCCTTCCGGTGTGCGGCGCCCAGGAGCTGATCGATCGGCTGATGGAGCAGATCAAGCCCTTCAAGCCGCGATTTCACCTCGGCCAAGAGGTGGTCGAATTTTCACGCCGCGAAGACGGACGCTTTACGGTGGCGACTGCGGCCGGCACCCGGTTCAATACCGGCGCCGTCGTCATCGCGGCGGGCGTCGGATCATTCCAGCCGCGGCGGCTCGGTCTGGAGGGGGGCGAGGCTTTCGAGGGGGGCGCGATCCAGTACCGCGTCAAGGACGCCGCTTCGCTCGAGGGTAAGCAGGTCGTCATCTTCGGAGGCGGAGACTCCGCGCTTGATTGGACGCTGGAACTGGCGTCGCGGGTCAAGAGCCTGACCCTGGTGCACCGGCGCGCAGAATTTCGCGCGGCCCCCGCATCGGTCGCCAGGATGAAGGAACTGGTGGCTGCCGGGGGCATGCGGTATCACGAGGCGCTGCCGCACTCACTGTTGATTCAAGACGGGGTGCTGCGCGGCGTCAACATCAAGACCGCCGGCGGCATCGAAGCGCTCGAGGCCGAGCGGTTGCTGGTGTTCTTTGGTCTTCACCCCAAGCTCGGCCCCATCGCCGAGTGGGGACTGGAACTCGAGAAAAAGGCCCTCAAGGTCGACACGGAGAAGTTTCAGACGAGCCTTCCAGGGGTATTCGCCGTCGGGGACATCAATACTTACCCGGGCAAGAAGAAGCTCATCCTCTCCGGCTTCCACGAGGCGGCGCTCGCCGCCTTCGCTATCCAGCATCACCTGTATCCCGCGAAGCGTCAGTTCCTGCAGTACACCACCACCAGCCCCGTCATGCACCAGCGCCTGGGCGTGCCGGATTGACGCCTCGCGCGCCACTCGAGGAGCCTTGCATGGATCCCCGCCTCGCCGACCTCATCAAGCTTCTCGACCTCGAGCCGCTCGAGGTGAACTTGTTCCGCGGCGAGAGCCGCGACATCGGCAGCCCGCAGGTATTCGGCGGCCAGGTGCTCGGCCAGGCGCTCACCGCCGCGGCGGCCACCGTGGAAGGCCGCATCGTGCATTCGCTGCATGCGTATTTCCTGCGCCGCGGCGATTTCAACGCCCCGATCGTGTACCAGGTGGACCGCAGCCTCGATGGGCACTCGTTCTGCAACCGCCGAGTGGTCGCCATCCAGCACGGCGCGCCCATCTTCAACATGGCAGCTTCCTTCCAGATCCAGGAGGAGGGATTCGATCATCAGATGGAGATGCCGCCCGTGCCGGCGCCGGAGACGCTGCCCGATTCGAGCCGCCCGCCGCAGGAGATGCTCGCCCGGCTGCCCGAGGGCGTGCGGCGCTTCCTCGAGCGGCCGCGTCCGTTCGAATTCCGTCTGGTGCAGCCCATGGAGTTTCTGAGCCAGCGCAAGGCGCCGCCGGCACGGCAGGTCTGGTTCCGGGCGGTGGACAAGCTCCCGGATGACGAGAGTCTGCACCGGCGCCTGCTCGCCTACCTGTCGGACTACTTCCTGCTCGATACCGCGACGCTGCCTCATGGCCTGCCCTCATTCAGTGGCAGGCTCGTGATGGCGAGCATCGATCACGCCATGTGGTTTCATCGTCCGCTGCGCGTGGACGAGTGGCTGCTCTATGCGGTGGAGAGTCCGAGCGCCTCCGGAGCAAGGGGCTTTGCGCGGGCCGGAGTCTATGCCCGGGACGGGCGGCTGGTGGCCAGTACCGCGCAGGAGGGGTTGGTGCGTCTGCGAAAGGAGTCTCGCTAGCGCCCTCGGGAGGCCGGGATGCCGTCCGCCACCGCCTCAGGATGGCGAAGCGAGCCGGCGGCGGCGCGCGATCCAGCACTCGTCGGCTAGGTTCATGGCGGAGATGACACCGGCGGTGAGCATCGCCTGGATCGTTCCCGGGGAGAACGAGGCGTGCAGGATGACCCACAGCGCTCCGATGTTGTAGGCGATCAGGAGCGAAGCCATCAGGCGGATCGACTGGGGAGCCCCGCGGTACTCTCCGATCGCGGGAAAAAAGAGGGCGAAGCTCTCCGGAGACTTGCGGAAATGAAGGCGCAAGGCCAGGGAAAGAATGCCGAGCGCGAGCAGCACCGCGCCGGCGTTGTAGAGGAACGCCGTCGGGCCGATCTGCAGGCCGTATGCGCACACGGTGGCCAGCCAGGTGATCAGGGCGCCGGTCGGCAGAAAATGCTCGTTCGATAGCTGATTCATTCAGGGGGTCTCGCGGATCGAGTCGGGGTCGGCGTGCGGGCGCAGCACCTTGCCGGGATTGAGGATGCCGTTGGGATCGAGGGTGCGCTTCAGAGCTCTCATCAGATCGAGTTCCGCGGGTTGCGTGTATCGCTCCAATTCGCCGACCTTGAGCCGGCCGATGCCGTGCTCGGCGCTGATGCTGCCGTCGAAGTCGCGGACCAGGTCGTGGATCGCTCGTTTGACCGTCTCACTGCGCGCCAGGAACGGCGCGCGCGCGGTCCCGGGCGCCTGATTCAGGTTGAAATGCAGGTTGCCGTCGCCGAGGTGGCCATAGGCGACCAGCCGGCCGTCGGGTACGTTGTCGCGCACCCATGCGCCGGCGCGCTCGATGAACTACGGGATCGCGGCAACAGGCACCGAAATGTCGTGCTTGAGGCTCGCGCCATCGAGGCGCTGCGCCTCCGGTATCGTCTCCCTCAGTTTCCAGAATGCGGCTCGTTCGCGCTCGCTGCGGGCCAGCGCGGCATCCAACACCAGGCCGTCCTGCAGCGCCGCGCCCAGGCATTCCGTCAGCATCTGCTCGAGTGGATCGGCCGTCCGGGAGGAGGTCAGCTCGCAGAGGACATACCACGGGTGCGGCTCATCGAGCGGATCGCGCACCCCGGGGATGTGGCGCGTGGTGAGCTCGATGGCGATGCGCGGCACGAGCTCAAAGGAGCTGATCCGATCGCCGCTCGCCTCGCGCAGGAGCGCCAGCACTTGCACGGCCGCGCGCGGCTCGGCAATGGCCGCGAAGGCGGTGGCGGAGGAGCGGATCCTCGGAAACAGCTTCAGGCTCGCGGCGGTGATGATGCCGAGCGTGCCCTCTGCCCCGAGAAAGAGTGATTTGAGGTCGTAGCCGGTGTTGTCCTTGCGCAGGCTCGTGAGCGAGGTGAGCAGGCGGCCGTCGGGAAGCGCCACTTCGAGGCCAAGCACCAGCTCGCGCATCATGCCGTAGCGCAATACGTGCACGCCGCCGGCGTTGGTGGAGAGGTTGCCGCCGATCTGGCAGCTTCCCTCCGAACCGAGGCTGAGAGGAAAGTAACGCTCCACCTGATCGGCCGCGCGCTGCACGTCAGCGAGAATGCATCCGGCTTCCGCGATGAGGGAGTAGTTGAGCGGATCGACCCGCCGGATGCGGTTCAGCCGAGCGAGTGAGACCACGATCTGCGTCCCGGACTCATCCGGCGTGGCGCCGCCGCAGTAGCCGGTGTTGCCGCCCTGCGGGACGACTCCGAGGCGATGTTCGTTGCAGAAGCCAAGCACTCGGGCGACCTCCTCCGCGGTGTGCGGCTGAACCACGGCCAGACAGCGGCCGTGGTAGAGCTGGCGGTGGTCGACCAGGAAGGGCTCGACGTCAGTTCCCGCCAGCAGCCGGCCAGGCCCGAGCAGTTCAGCGAGGTCTGAGACGATGCTTGGATCGGGGGGCACCGGGTGCGGATTGTTGCCAGTCGGGCGCATGGCCTCCAATATGCCTCACGCGCTCCAGGCGCGAAACGGAAACTCGGTCCGAAGTCCCGTGCCGCCTCAGTGGATGACTATTCCGAGCAGCTGCCCCACCAGGAAGCTTACCGCCCCGGCGCCACCGCCGATCAGCACCATGCGCATCGCACCGCGCACCGCCTGCCGCCCGGTGAACAGGCTGATGGCCAGGCCTACGGCGAACAGCGTGAGCACACTCAGGATCGCCGCGGCAACGACGTCCCGCGGCCGGGAGAGACCGGCCAGGAAGGGGAGCAATGGAATGGTGGCCCCGAAAGCGAAGGCGAGAAACGAGGCACTGGCGGCGCCCCAGGGTGAACCCATCATGTCCGGGCTGAGGCCGAGTTCCTCTCGCGCGAGGACATCGAGTGCGTGCTCCGGCTGCGCCAGTAGCGCCTGGCTCACCTCCCTGGCCTGGGGCAGCGCCATCCCGCGCGCTTCGTAGATCAGCGCCAGCTCCTCAGCCTCTTCTTCGGGGTACTCGGCGATTTCCGCACGCTCGAGCGCGATCTGGTACTCGTACATCTCCCGTTGCGAGCGTACCGAGACGTACTCGCCCGCGCTCATGGACAGCGCGCCCGCAAGCAGGCCCGCAAGACCGGTGATCAGCACCAGCTTCGGCGCGGCGCCCGCGCCCGCGATGCCCATCACCAGGCTGGCATTGGAAATCAGTCCATCGTTGACGCCGAATACGGTGGCGCGAAGATTGCCGCCGAGGCCGCCGCGATGGCGCGCGCCGACGTCCGCAAGCGTTACCGGCATGTCATGGCTGGCGACGGCGGGGCTGCTGTATACCGATAGGCCACGCAGCTTCATCGCCGCGAGCACGGAGCGCATGGCGCGAGGACCCAGCCATTCGACCAGTCGGGCGACGATGCGTGCACGAATGGCGGGCTGGAAGGCTCGGTCCGGGATCGGCGGGGAACCCTGCCGGCCAAGGGAGGCTTCCCAGCGCGCCGCCTGCTCCTCGGCGGCGGCCGCGAGCTGGTTGAACAGGCGCTGTTTGCGAGGATCAGGTTCCGCCCCGGCGACTCGCCGGTAGAGCCACGCGGATTCCTTTTCGTGAAGCCAGCTGTCGAGACTGTCGCTCATGCCGCACCCGCATGCCCTAGGAGCCGCGCGAGCATTGCCGGTTCACACCGATGACGCGAGCAGGCCTGAGCGAGCTTCAATAGTCGTGCTCTTCCTCGTCTTCGTCCCAGTCCTCATCATCGTCATCATCGTCATCATCGTCATCCTCATCGTCCTCGTCTTCCTCGTCCTCATCGTCCTCCCAGTCGTCGTCCTCCTCCTCTTCGTCCTCAGCCCAGCCCTCGGGCTCCTGGGTAGGCTCGAGGTCCATCTCGTGCCAGGTCTCGAGGTCGATTTCCTCGATTTCGCCGTCGAGATACTCGATCTCGACCAGCTCGGCGTCCTCGTCCACCTTGAGTACGCGGAAGGATTCTTCGTCTTCAAGGTTCTCGTACCACTGGCCGGGAACCGGTTCGTAATCTCTGCTCACCGATGTTGTCCTCTCACTTGGCGGCCGCGCAAGTTTAGGGGCTGCGATGGCGCGGGGCAACGCAGGCATGGGCGCATCGCTGCCAATGCCGCCGATGGCTCGCGTGATTTGCTGGGGCCACGTATAGTTTTCACCATATGACCCGCCAGCCACAAACCCTCTCTCCCCTCGGCAAGGCCCGACGCGTGGTGGTCAAGGTCGGATCGGCCTTGCTGGTCGACAGCCGCACGGGGCGGGTCAACCGCACGTGGCTCGAAACGCTGATCGAGGACCTGCTGTCGCTGCGCGAGAGGGGCCAGCAGGTGATCCTGGTGTCCTCCGGCGCCATCGCCCTCGGTCGCCGCCAGCTGGCTCTCGCCCCGGGACCGCTGCGACTCGAGGAGAGCCAGGCCGCTGCGGCCGTCGGTCAGATCCGCCTGGCGCACGCCTACAAGGAGCTCCTCGAGGGTCGGGCGGTGACCGTAGCCCAGGTGCTGCTGACCCTGGAGGACAGCGAGCGCCGGCGCCGCTACCTCAATGCCCGGGCAACGCTCGAGACTTTGCTGTCTCTCGGAGCGCTGCCGGTCATCAACGAAAACGATACCGTGGCCACGGCCGAGATCCGCTATGGCGACAATGATCGCCTGGCGGCCCGGGTCGCGCAGATGACCGGGGCGGACTGCCTGATCCTGCTGTCGGACGTCGATGGGCTCTACACGGCTGATCCGAACAAGGATCCCGCTGCGCGCTTCATCGCCGAAGTCCATGAAATTACGCCGGAAATCGATGCCATGGGCGGCCGTTCGGCTTCGGACGTAGGCTCGGGCGGCATGACGACCAAGCTGCTCGCCGCCCGCATCGCCGTCTCCGCTGGCTGCCACATGTGCATTGCGGCAGGTCACCCCCATCATCCGATCAGGCGCATCGAGCAGGGTGCGCGTTGCACCTGGTTCCTGCCCGCCGCAACGCCGGTCACCGCGCGTAAGCAGTGGATCGCCGGGACCTTGCGTCCCGCCGGGTCGGTTACGATCGATGGCGGAGCCTTGCGCGCGCTGCTCGGCGGCAGAAGCCTTCTGCCCGCGGGTGTGATCGCCACACGCGGCCAGTTCGAGCGCGGCGACACCGTCAGCGTGCTCACACCCGATGGCGCAGAGATCGCCCGCGGAATCGTTGCATACTCGGACGGCGATGCAGCCCGGATCATGGGACGCAAGTCGGCGGATATCCAAGGGATTCTCGGTTTCCGGGGCCGTGACGAGCTGATCCATCGCGACGATCTCGTCCTGTTCACCCGAGGCGCATCGAGCGCTTCCCCATGAGCACTCACGAACACATGAACTCCCAGACAGACACCCCGCTCGGCGAGACCATGGAACAGCTGGGCCGCAGGGCAGTCAGCGCCGCAGCGGTGCTGGCGCTCGCATCGAGCGACGTGAAAAACGCCGCCCTGGCGGCGGCTGCGCGCGCAGTCCGCTCCCGGGCCGGGGAGATTCTTAAGGCCAACGAGCATGATCTGGCGGCCGCGCGTGCGGCCAAGCTGAGCGCGGCTCTGCTCGATCGGCTGGCGCTCAATGAGGCACGCATCGAATCCATGGCGGGTGGGATCGAGGACGTCATGGCGTTGCCCGACCCGATCGGCACGATCGCGGCGCAGTGGCAGCGGCCGAATGGCCTGAGGATCCAGCGGGTGCGAGTACCACTCGGCGTGATCGGCATCATCTACGAGAGCCGGCCCAACGTGACGGCGGATGCGGGCGCGCTGTGCCTGAAATCCGGCAATGCCGTCATCTTGCGCGGTGGCTCCGAGAGCCGGCATTCCAATGTGGCGATCCACGCGTGCCTGGTCGAAGGCCTTGCCGCCGCGGGATTGCCCCACGCGTGTATCCAACTCGTACCCACCACCGACCGCGCGGCGGTGGGCTACATGCTCGCGGGCATGACGGAATATCTGGATGTCATCGTGCCGCGTGGCGGCAAGAGCCTGGTCGCGCGGGTGCAGCAGGAAGCGCGAGTGCCCGTGATCGGCCACCTGGAAGGCAACTGCCACGTTTATATCGATAGGGATGCTGACGTGCGCATGGCGCAAGCCATCGCGCTCAACGCAAAGATGCGGCGCACCGGGATTTGCGGGGCTGCGGAAACCCTGCTCATTGACCGGGCCTGCGCCGATACCCACCTGGCGCAGGTGGTGCGCGCTTTGCTCGATGCCGGATGCGAGGTGCGGGGAGACGCTGCGGTTCAAGCGGCCGATCCCCGCGTGCGTGTGGCGTCCGAGGAGGATTGGTACACCGAGTATCTGGATGCGATCATTGCCGCACGGGTGGTCGAGGGTGTGGACGGGGCGATTGCTCATATCGCCAAGTACGGCTCCGCGCACACCGAGTCCATCGTCACGGAGAACCAGGCCACGGCGGATCGGTTCCTGCAGCGGGTAGACAGCGCGATCGTTCTGCACAACGCCTCGACGCAGTTTGCCGATGGCGGGGAATTCGGCATGGGTGCCGAGATCGGCATCTCCACCGACCGCTTCCACGCGCGTGGTCCGGTCGGCGTGGAACAATTGACGAGCTACAAGTACGTGGTGCGCGGGGCTGGCCAGGTCAGGCCGTAATCGCGGAAGTCTTTCCCATCAACGAACGAAGCCCGCCGCGCAGCGAGTACGCCTCCGCAACGCCGCGAGCGCGCAGTTCCTCGGCGGCGACGCGGCTGCGCACCCCGGTGGCACACACCAGAAGACATCTGCGCGCGGGCGGCTCCGCGCCTCCGTAGAGCAGCTCTCCCATGGGGACGCATCTCACGCGCGAGCAGGGGGTCGGCTGCTCGGCCACTTCCGCACTTTCACGGATATCGATGACCTCGTACCCCGCCGCGAGCGCTGCCTCCAGAGAGTCCATCTCGAGATCGGCGGCGTGCGCTCGCGCCGGCGATGCACCAGGAACCCGCCCGTGCCCGGGGCAGTCGGATGCGCGCCTGGCGCGCACGCGCGTCACCGATAGCGTGAGCAGGTCGACCATGACCAGCTCGTCGCCCAGTTGACCCGGCAGGTCGAGGAGGAGCTTCAGCGCCTCCAGCGCCTGCAGCGTGCCGAGCGTGCCGGGAACCGGTCCCAGCACGCCCGCTTCGACGCAGTTGCCCACCAGTCCGTCGCGTGCCGTTTCCGGCCACACACAGCGCAGGCACGCGCTGCGACCCGGGCGCACCACCTGCAGCTGACCCTCATACTGGTAAACGCTCGCGAACACGATGGGCTTCTCGAGGCGCACGCAGACATCGTTCAGCGCGAGCTTGCTCGCGATGCTGTCGGTGCAGTCGATGACCAGGTCGTAGTGCGCAATGAGCTCGGGCGCGCTGAGCGCATCGAGCCGAATCGGATGGACGCTGACTTCCACCTCTGGATTGAGCGCGCGCAGGCGACGGGCGGCCAGCTCCACTTTGAGCTGGCCGACATCGGTCAGCGCATACATCGGCTGCCGGTGCAGGTTGGAGGCTTCCAAGCGATCCGCGTCCGCCAGCCCAAGCCGGCCCACGCCGGCGGCAGCCAGGTAGGTCATGGCGGGAACTCCAAGGCCCCCACAGCCGACCACGAGAACCGATGCGTGGCGCAGTTTCGCCTGTCCGGCGGCGCCGACTTCCTTCAATGCCACCTGCCGCGAGTAGTCCGGAGCGCTTGCCGCGGCTGGCGCGGGGGCGTCCGCGTGCTCGTGCTCATGCTCGTGTCCATGAGCGTGCCCGGCGCAGCGCTCGCAATTGACCCAGCCCGAGTCGCCGTTCTCGTAGTGTTCCTTCTTCCAGATCGGAACGCGGTGTTTGACCTCATCGATGATGTAGCGGCACGCCTGAAAGGCCTCGTGCCGATGTCTGGCGCTCACCCCCACCCAGACGGCCGTTTCGCCGATCGCCAGCGCCCCGATGCGGTGCTCGCACACGGCGCGCTCGACGCCGAACCGGGCAATCGCCTCCGCAACGATACGCTCACCCTCCTTGATCGCCAGCGGTTCGAAGGCCTCGTACTCCAGGCGCACGACGCGGCGCCCCTCATTGTGATCGCGTACCCACCCTTCGAAGCAGGCGTGACCGCCGCAGGCCGGATCCTCGAGCGCGGCGCGCAGCGCGGATGAGTCGATGGGGGCGGTGCTGAAGCGAAACATCACCCACCCGCCACTGGAGGAATGAACACCACGGTGTCACCGTCGGCGAGGGGCTGCGACCAGTCGCCGAACTCGGCGTTGACGGCCACTCGAAGCAGCTCGGGCGGGAGCGTGAATGGGTGGCGGGACTTGAGCTCCCGATACAGATCGAGGGGCGAGCGGGCCGAGGTGAGGAGCGCCTCGGTGCTGCGCCCCGCCTGCTCGCGCAGCACGGCGTAATACTGCACGACGATGCGCCTGGGTGGCGAGGCGGGCGCCCCGGGCGCAAGCGCGTCGGCTGCCTGGCGGTACTCATCGGGAGTGTTGATGTTGTCGAGCGAGCCCGCGTTGCGCTGATCGAGCAGTTCGACATCCTGCTCGATCAGGAACTTGCGCGGACAGCTGCGTCCGGCGGCCACGGCCGCTGCGAGGAGCGCATGGCTTGCCGGCTCGTAAATGGCACACAGCGGCTCCGGCAGACCGTCGCGATTCGATCGATACGCGGTGGCCGTGCGCTGCGCCGCGCGCGCGCCGATCAATTCATCGAGCGTACGCTCATCGAGAAACGGCAGATCGCAGGCGAGCACGAGCCATGCCGCTGCGGGGTGTCGGGCCTGGGCGGCCAGGATACCCGCGGCGGGTCCGATGTCGCGCTCGATGTCCACGATCTGCGGGTACCGCGCCCGCAACGGATCTTCGCGCTGGTCTTCGCGAACCGACACGTACACGCGTTCCACCCGAGTCTCGAGCAGTCCGATCGTCCACTCGAGCTGGCTGCGGCCATGGTAGGCGAGCGCGGCCTTGTCACGCTGCATTCGTCTGCTGCGGCCGCCCGCAAGCACGAGACCATAGAGCGGTGCCACGGCGGCGCGGACGGTAGGGGAGGGCGAGACTGTCATGGCGCAGAGTCTAACGCGCAGCGGGCCGCCTGGGCGTGGTCCGGCGGAAGGCGCGCTTGCCTCCGGATTTCTCCAGCAGGCGCACGCCTGAGATCTCGATGTCGTGCGAGAGCGCCTTGCACATGTCGTAGATGGTCAGCGCGGCGACCGTCGCGCCCGTCAGCGCTTCCATCTCGACGCCGGTGCGGTGGTGCACCGCGACGCGGCAGCGCACCAGAATCTGCGCGCCGAGCTGCTCGATCGAGATCGAGCAGTGCTCGAGGCCGAGGGGGTGACAGAACGGAATGAGCTCGTGCGTGCGCTTGGCCGCCATCACGCCCGCCACGATCGCCGTATCGAATACCGGACCCTTCTTGGTGCGATGTCCGCTGCGGCGCAGCGCCGTGGCGACCTCGCGCGGTAGCCGCACTCGCGCCTCCGCCACGGCTTCGCGATGGGTGATGTCCTTGGCGCCCACATCCACCATCGTCGGGCGGTTGCGGCGGTCCAGGTGAGAGAATGCCTTGCGTGCCGTCGAGGCCAATCAGGGGCTCCTAGCCGCCAATGTAGAACATTTCGACCTTGCGCTCACCGTCGGTCGTGAGATGGGCCTGGCGCTGCTCGCTGTAGTTGTCGGTGCGCCGCAGCCAGGTTTCGCGCACCACGCGCAATAGGTCATCGTCGCTCGCCCCGCCGCGGAGCTTGTCGCGCAAGTGCGTGCCATGCGTTGCGAACAGACACGTGTACAGGACTCCATCCGAGGACAGCCGCGCCCGCGTGCAATCGCCGCAAAACGGCTGGGTGACCGATGAGATGAAGCCCACCTCGCCCCGACCGTCAGTGAACGCGTAGCGCTCGGCCACCTCCCCATGGTAGGCGCGCCCGAGCGGTTTGAGCGGCCAACGGGCGCCGATCCGCGCCATGAGCTCCTTCGAGGGCACCACGAGATCCGCCCGCCAATGGTTGCGGTTGCCGACGTCCATGTATTCGATGAATCGCACGATCACGCCTGTGCCGCGAAACCTGTCCACCAGCTCGATCGCGGTATGGTCGTTCACGCCACGCTGAATGACCGTATTGATCTTGATGGGCCCCAGGCCGGCGCGGCGGGCCTGTTCGATGCCGGACAACACATCTTCCAGAACGCCAAACCCGCCGCTCAGGCGCGTGAAGACCTCCGGGTCGAGGCTGTCGAGGCTCACCGTGATGCGCTGAAGGCCGGCGGCGCGCAGCTCCGAGGCGTACCTGGCGAGCAGGGCGCCATTGGTGGTGAGCGCGATGTCCTCGATCCCCTCGATCGCCGTCAGATCGCCGATGAGATCGGTGAGATTGGGCCGCAGCAGCGGCTCCCCTCCCGTCAGGCGCAGCTTGCGCACGCCGAGGCGCACGAAGAGCCGCGCGAGGCGCACGATCTCATCGAACGAGAGTCGCTCGTGCGAGCCGAGAAAGCGGTATTTGTCGTGGAACGTCTCCCGCGGCATGCAGTAGGGGCAGCGGAAGTTGCACCGGTCCATGACCGAGATGCGCAAGTCACGCAGCGCACGGCCGCGCAGGTCGCGCGGCCCGGCGTCCAGGGGAATCACGCTGTCGCTCGCGGCCATGGGAGAGCTTTACCACCTGCGGCCGGGGATTGCCATCGTCCAAAGGACAGAACCCGGATGCCCGTCCCGTGTGCCGCCGGCGCGCGCGATTGGCCTACCAGCGATACAGGGGGGCCACGAAGCCCCGGGGATACGTCCGGGGCCCCGGGGGCAGCTCGATGAAGCCGTCCGTACCCGCAAGCGCCGTGAAGTCCCCCGATCCGTGGGTGGGCCGGGGCCTGGCCGAGCAGCATCCCGCCTCGTCCGTCTCCAGCATGACGGGCAGGAAGAACGTGAGCGGCGCATTGACCGTGAAGGGCTCACCCAGAGCGATCCGCTCCGGGGGTCGGGCGCTTTGGCCCTGGCTCGCTGCGAGGGCCGGGAGGACGTACCGGGAAACACAAATGGCCGTAGACACAGGGTTGCCCGGCAGGGCCAGCACGGCGGCGCCCGTGGCGGCGATGCCGAACCACAGAGGCTTTCCGGGCCGCTGTGCCACTTTGTGGAATACGCAGCGCACCCCGAGCGACTCGAGCACCTTTGGCACCAGGTCGAGCTTGCCCATCGAGACGCCACCGCTCAGCACCAGCACATCGTGAGTCTCGAGATGGAATTTCAGGCGGCGCGCGAGTTCCGCCTCATCGTCCGCAATGTGATCGTCCGCGACACGGTGAAAGCCGTGCAGCCGCAGCGCCGCGCCGATCGCATAGGCGTTCGAGCGCCGGATCTGGTGAGCCTGAATGGGCTCACCCGGCTCGATGAGCTCGTTGCCGGTCGAAATGACGGCCAGCATCGGCTGGCTGCTGACCCGAATCCGCGCCATGCCCGCGGCGGCGGCAATGGCGATTTCCGGGGGGCCGAGCCGGGTGCCGGCGGTGACGAGCAGGGTTCCTTTGAGCGTGTCCGTGGCGCGCCGGTGGACGTTCTGCCAGGGCTTCACTTGCAGGCCGTCCCGAAGCACCGCCTGGCCGCCCTCCACCGTGATCTGCTCGACGGGTACGACGCAGTCACACCCCCCCGGCAGGGGGGTGCCGGTCATGACCTCGATGCAGCTTTCGCGCGATGCCAGAGTGAGGGGCGCATCTCCAGCCGCCTGGATCGCCTGTATGGCGAATCCCCGTTTCCTTTGAGCGACCTCGGCTTCGAGCGCGATGCCGTCCATGGCGACACGGTCGAAGGGCGGCTGATCGCGCTCGGCGTGGATGTTCTCCCGCAGCACTGCTCCCGCGCACTGCGCGAGCGGGAGCGACTCGATGGGCAGGCATGCGAGGTGTCGCTCGATCAGCGCATCGGCCTCGGCGGGAGTGAGCAATGCAGCGGCTCAGTTGGACTTTTTGCTGTGCTTGGCCTGGTAGATCTTGACCTGGGCATTGAACTGGTTGGCGACGCCCTGCAATTGCGCGACCGCCGCGTTGTTCTTCTGGATCTCCATCTCCTCCATCGCGGCGATCTGCTTCTTGGTGAGCTTCGTGGCCGCCTGGGCGATGGCCTTGTCCTGCTGCTGCTTGATGCAGGCGAGGTAGACGTTCATCTGCTCGTTGTAGTTCTGCACGGTCTTCTGAGCAGCGAGCATCTGGGCCATGGTCGCCACGCTGCCGTCCGGAATGTGAGACGGGGCGGGGGGATAGAGACAGCCGGCATAAGCAGGCGACAGGGCAAGGGCCGCCAGGGCAGCGGCGGCGGGAAGCGATTTCATACGGGATCCTCTTTCGGGCGAGACCCCTATCTTACGGGCGGGGAGCGGATCGAGCCACTAGGACCCCTGAATTCTCACCTCCGCGCGGGGTAAGATCGGCCGCTCGCCAGCGCCAGCGAGGCCCCTTGAGCGCCACTGCCCGCCCGAAAGCGGGGTGCGGCGCCACGGCCCGAATGAGGCGCGCACGATTCATGAGGTAGCCATGTCGCCTGAGCCCCACCTGTCGCGCAACCTGCGCAACCGCCACATTCAGCTCATCGCGCTCGGCGGGACCATCGGGGTGGGCCTGTTCCTCGGCTCCGCCAAGGCGATCCGCCACGGTGGGCCGGCGCTGCTGCTGAGCTACGTGATCGGCGGCCTCGCCATCTTCTTCATCATGCGGGCGCTCGGGGAGCTGCTCACGTACCGTCCGGTCGCCGGCTCCTTCGCCTCGTACGCCGAGGAATTCTGCGGACCGTTTGCCGGCTTCGTCACCGGCTGGTCGTACTGGTTCATGTGGGTGGTCATGGCCATGGCGGAGCTCACCGCGATCGGCCTTTACGTGCGCTACTGGGCGCCATCGGTGCCGCAGTGGCTGCCGCCGCTGATCGTGCTGTGCGCGCTCTACGGCTCGAATCTGCTCGCGGTGCGGGTGTTCGGCGAACTCGAGTTCTGGTTCGCGCTGGTGAAAATCATCACCATCCTGGCGCTGATCGTCGCGGGTGTCGCGGTGATCTTCTTCCATTTCGGCGCGCTCGGGGCCGGGGCTCATTTCAGCAATCTCTGGTCGCACGGGGGCTTCATGCCCTTCGGGGTCCTCGGCGTTCTGTTGACCCTGCAAATCGTGATGTTCGCCTACGCCGGGGTGGAGCTGGTCGGCGTGACGGCCGGAGAGGCGGAGAATCCTTCCGTCGTGCTCCCGCGAGCCACCAACGGCATCATCTTCCGCATCCTTCTGTTCTATATCGGCGCCCTGGCCGTCATCATGGCGCTGGTGCCGTGGAATGAGCTCAGTCCGCAGGTGAGTCCCTTCGTCTTCGTGTTCGAGAAGCTGGGCATCCCGGCGGCGGCAAGCCTCATCAATCTGGTGGTCATTACCGCCGCCGCCTCCTCCTGCAACAGCGGGCTGTTCAGCACGGGCAGGATGCTCTTTACATTGGCGCGGCGCGGCCAGGCGCCGCGTGTCTTTGCCTCGCTGGGGCGTGGCCACGTGCCCTCCGCCGGCATCCATGCCTCGGCGGCGGTCATGTTGATCGGCGTGTTCCTCAATTACGTGGTGCCCAAGGAGGTTTTCACCTGGGTAACCAGCATCACGCTCATCGGCACGCTGTGGACCTGGGGCATCATCATGATTTCCCACCTCGGCTACCGGCGGGCGGTTCGGGAGGGCAGGGCGGTGGCCTCGGCGTTCCGGATGCCCGGGGCACCGGTGACGAACTGGGTGGTGGTGGCCTTTCTGCTCTTCGTGACCGCCATGCTGTGGCTCGACCCGGGCACGCGGGTGGCGCTCTACGTCGCCCCGGTCTGGTTCGCACTGCTCGCGCTGGGTTACACCCGCACGAGGCGCGTGGCGCAACCCGAGCC